>JBKJUC010000110.1:0-13636 GCA_046590325.1 Burkholderiales bacterium
ATCGCGATCACGGTGCAGTTGATCCAGCCCATTGCGATGGAAGAGGGGCTGCGCTTTGCGATTCGTGAAGGCGGCCGTACCGTCGGGGCCGGTGTGGTCTCCAAAGTCATCGAGTAAAAAATCATGCAAAGCCAAAAAATCAGAATTCGCCTGAAAGCCTTCGACTACCGCCTGATCGATCAGTCGGCGATCGAAATCGTCGAAACTGCCAAGCGCACGGGCGCGGTGGTCAAGGGCCCGGTTCCTCTGCCCACACGCATCGAACGTTTCGATGTGTTGCGCAGCCCGCACGTCAACAAGACTTCGCGCGACCAGTTCGAGATCCGCACCCATCTGCGCCTGATGGACATCATCGACCCCACCGACAAGACCGTGGATGCGCTGATGAAGCTCGACCTGCCAGCGGGCGTGGATGTGGAAATAAAGCTGTAGAAAGCAGTACCCCGGGATTTCCCCGGATAAAAATAGATCGGCTGGTCAATTGAAACCGGCCCCTTTTGTTAAAGGGAAACTAAAATGAGCTTAGGACTTGTCGGTCGCAAGATCGGCATGACGCGACTCTTTACCGACGACGGCGATGCCGTTCCGGTGACCGTCGTCGATGTGTCGAACAATCGCGTGACCCAGATCAAAACGCCCGAGACCGACGGTTACACCGCGGTCCAGGTGACCTTTGGCAAGCGCCGCGCCAGCCGCGTATCGAAGCCGGCTGCGGGGCATTTCGCCAAAGCGAGCACCGAGGCGGGTCACATCCTCAAGGAATTCCGCGTCGAGGCGGACCAGATCGCCAACCTCAAGGTCGGCGGCCAGGTCGGGGCTGACATTTTCAAGGTTGGCCAGCTGGTGGATGTGACGGGTACTTCCGTCGGCAAAGGATTTACCGGCGTAATCAAGCGCCATCATTTCTCCTCGAACCGCGCCACTCACGGCAACTCGCGTTCGCACAATGTGCCGGGCTCGATCGGCATGGCCCAGGATCCGGGCCGGGTGTTTCCCGGCAAGCGCATGGCTGGCCATCTCGGCGCAGTGAAGCGCACCGCCCAGAAGCTCCAGGTCGTGCGCGTAGACACGGAACGCCAGCTGCTCCTGATCAGGGGTGCGGTTCCCGGCGCCGAAGGCGGCGACGTGGTAGTGCATCCTTCAGTGAAGGCGGTGGCGTAATGGAACTCAAACTGATCAATGACAAGGGTCAGGCCACCGCAAGCGTTAACGCTTCGGATGACCTGTTTGGCCGCGAGTACAACGAATCCCTGGTTCACCAGGTGGTGACGGCGTATCTCGCCAATGCGCGCATGGGAACCCGTGCGCAAAAGGGCCGCAGTGACATCGCCAAATCCACCCGCAAGCCTTGGCGCCAGAAGGGAACGGGCCGTGCCCGCGCCGGTATGGCATCGAGCCCGTTGTGGCGCGGCGGCGGCAAGATTTTTCCGAACAGTCCGGAAGAAAATTTCACCCACAAGGTCAACCGCAAGATGTTCCGCGCGGGGATCGCTTCCATCCTGTCGCAGCTTGCGCGGGACGGCCGCCTGTCCGTGGTCGAGAGCTTCAGTCTCGATTCGCCGAAAACCAAACTGCTGGCCGAAAAGGTCAAGGGCATGGGCATGGACAGCGTACTGATCATCACCGACAGCGTTGACCAGAACCTCAACCTGGCGTGCCGCAACCTGACGAATGTCATGGTAATCGAGCCGAAGCAGGCCGATCCCGTCAGCCTGTTGCGATTCAATCACACGCTGATCACCAAGGGCGCGGTGGCCAAAATCGAGGAGATGTTGGCATGAACGCAACTGCAACCAATCAGGGTGGTGTCAAGCAGGCCACTTCGCCGAAGCCGGCATATAAGGCCGAAAGGCTGATGCAGGTACTGCTTGCTCCGGTCGTCTCTGAAAAAAGTACATTCGTTGCCGACAAGAACGAGCAGGTGATTTTCCGCGTGGTTGCCGACGCGACCAAGCCCGAGATCAAGGCGGCGGTAGAGCTGATGTTCAAGGTCGAGGTGGAAAGCGTCCAGGTCGCCAACGTCAAGGGCAAGGAAAAGCGTTTTGGCCGTTTCATCGGCCGCCGCCGGCACTGGAAGAAGGCTTATGTCTGCCTGAAGCCGGGCCAGGAAATCAACTTTGCAGCAGGGGAGGCCAAGTAAATGGCACTCGTCAAAGTCAAACCGACGTCACCTGGCCGCCGTGGCCTCGTCAAGGTCGTCCATCCCAACCTGCACAAGGGCGGGCCACTGGCCGCGCTGACCGAGAAGCAGATTCAGCGCGCGGGCCGCAACAATAAAGGCCACATCACCACGCGGCACAAGGGCGGCGGGCACAAGCACCACTACCGCTTAGTAGACTTCCTGCGTGACAAGGATGGCATCGTTGCGAAAATCGAGCGGCTGGAACACGATCCCAACCGTAGCGCCCATCTGGCACTGCTGTGCTACACAGACGGCGAACGCCGTTACGTGATTGCCGCCAAGGGTGCGGTCGTGGGACAGGAAATCGTAAGTGGCTCTGAAGCCCCGATCAAGTCGGGCAATACGCTGCCCCTGCGCAATATTCCGGTAGGCTCAACGATCCATTGCGTCGAAATGATGCCCGGCAAGGGCGCGCAGTTGGCACGATCCGCTGGCACTTCGGTGCAACTGCTGGCTCGCGAAGGTACTTATGCCCAACTGCGGTTGCGCTCCGGTGAAATCCGCAAGGTGCATGTCGATTGTCGCGCCACCATCGGTGAAGTGGGTAACGAAGAGCACAACCTGGAATCGATCGGCAAGGCCGGACGTGTGCGCTGGCGTGGCGTGCGTCCGACAGTTCGGGGTGTTGCCATGAACCCGATCGACCACCCGCACGGCGGCGGCGAAGGCAAGACCGCGGCCGGCCGCGACCCGGTGAGCCCGTGGGGCACGCCGACCAAGGGTTACAAGACCCGTCGCAACAAACGGACGCGCACGATGATCGTACGCGACCGCCACGGCAAGTAAGGGGTAAAAAATGGCACGTTCGATCAAGAAAGGCCCGTTCGTCGACTACCACCTGATTGAGAAGGTGGAGGCGGCGCGCGCATCCAACGACAAACGTCCGATCAAGACCTGGTCGCGCCGTTCGACGGTATTGCCCGATTTCGTCGGGCTCACCATCGCCGTGCACAACGGCCGCCAGCATGTTCCCGTGTACATCAACGAGAACATGGTCGGCCACAAGCTCGGCGAGTTCGCCCTGACCCGCACTTTCAAGGGGCACACGGGTGACAAGAAGGCATCCGTGACGCCTTCCTCGGCGCCGAAGAAGTAGGCATGGGAGAAAAATAATCATGAAAACTTCTGCTGTATTACGTGGTGTTCGGCTCTCGGCCCAGAAAGGGCGCCTGGTCGCCGACCAGATCCGTGGCATGCCGGTAGACAAGGCTCTCAACCTGCTCAGCTTCAGCCCGAAGAAGGGCGCGGCCATCATCCGCAAGGTGCTGGAATCGGCGATCGCGAATGCCGAGCATAACGATGGGTTGGATATCGATGAGCTGTCGGTTGCGACCATCCATGTCGAACAGGGCGCGAGCCTCAAGCGTTTCATGCCGCGCGCCAAGGGGCGTGGATTCAAGATCACCAAGCCCACCTGCCACATCTATGTGACGGTCGGGGACAAGGAGTAAGCATGGGACAGAAAATTCACCCGACGGGATTCCGGCTTGCGGTCAACAAAAACTGGACTTCGCGCTGGTATTCGAACAGCAAGAACTTCCCGGGGATGCTGCACGAAGACATCAAGGTGCGCGACTTCCTGAAGAAGAAGCTCGCGCATGCCGCCGTCAGCAAGGTGGTGATCGAACGCCCGGCGAAGAACGCCAAGATCACGGTGTTCAGCGCCCGCCCCGGCGTGGTGATCGGCAAGAAGGGCGAGGACATCGAGAATCTGCGCGGACAGCTGCAGAAACTGATGGGCGTGCCCGTGCATGTCAACATCGAGGAAGTGCGCAAGCCGGAAGTGGACGCGCAGCTGATCGCCGACTCCATCGCGCAGCAGCTCGAGAAGCGGATCATGTTCCGCCGCGCGATGAAGCGTGCAATGCAAAATGCCATGCGCCTGGGCGCCCAAGGCATCAAGATCATGAGCTCGGGCCGCTTGAACGGCATCGAAATCGCCCGCAGGGAGTGGTATCGCGAAGGCCGCGTGCCGCTCCATACCCTGCGCGCCGACATCGACTACGGCACCTCCGAAGCGAAGACGACTTACGGTGTGATCGGCATAAAGGTTTGGGTGTTCAAGGGCGAAGTGCTGGGCCGCGGCGAGCAGCCTGTAGCCGCACCCGCACCCGAGCCGGAGAAAAAGGCAAGACGAGGAGCAAAGCATGCTGCAACCAGCTAGAACCAAATACCGCAAGTACCAGAAGGGCCGCAATACGGGTGTGGCCACCCGTGGCGCCAAAGTGAGTTTTGGCGAATACGGCCTGAAGGCGATCGGCCGCGGGCGCCTTACTGCCCGCCAGATTGAAGCCGCCCGCCGGGCTATGACCCGCCACATCAAGCGCGGTGGCCGGATCTGGATCCGTATTTTTCCGGACAAGCCGATCTCGCGTAAGCCTGCCGAAGTCCGCATGGGCAACGGCAAGGGCAATCCGGAATACTTTGTTGCCGAAATCGTCCCCGGCAAGGTGCTCTACGAAATGGACGGTGTGGACGAAGTGCTGGCCCGGGAAGCATTCCGGCTGGCGGCGGCGAAGCTGCCGATCCAGACGGCATTCGTCATCAGACAGGTGGGTTAAGCGATGAAAGCCAGTGAACTCAGGACCAAGAGCGCAGCCGATCTCGACAAGGAGTTGAACGAGCTCCTCAAGGCGCAGTTCTCGTTGCGCATGCAGCTGGCCACCCAGCAGCTGACCAACAACAGCGAAATCAACAAGGTTCGCCGCGACATCGCGCGCGTACGCACGCTGATCGGCGAAAAGGCGAAAAAGGCATGAACGAGCAGACGACTACCAATACCCGCAAGCTGACTGGCCGCGTGGTCAGCGACAAGATGAACAAGACCGTGACGGTCTTGGTGGAGCGCAAGGTCAAGCATCCGCTCTACGGCAAGTTCGTCAGCCGCTCCAAGAAGTACCACGCCCACGATGAAAAGAACGAATTTCATCCCGGCGACCTGGTGCTGATCGAGGAAACGCGGCCGATGTCCAGGACGAAGACCTGGAAAGTGGTCGAACTGATCGAAAAGGCGAAGGAAGCATAAGGAAACTCTTGCCCAGGCGGTATTTTGTACCTAGAATGCCGCCTCTTCCCCGGAGCACCTTCGCTCCGGTTTCTGACCCGGACGGGTTCCAAAACTGGTCTGCCGAACTATAAAAGCCAGGCAGGCGAAGTTGGATAGAGAGCTAAGCATATGATTCAAATGCAATCCAGGCTGGATGTGGCCGACAATACGGGCGCGCGCTCCGTCATGTGCATCAAGGTGCTGGGCGGATCAAAGCGCCGCTACGCTGGCATTGGCGACATCATCAAGGTCAGCATAAAGGACTGCGCCCCCCGCGGACGCGTCAAGAAGGGCGAAATCTACAACGCCGTGGTTGTCCGCACCGCCAGTGGCGTGCGCCGCCAGGACGGTTCCCTCGTGAAGTTCGACGGCAATGCCGCCGTACTGCTCAACGCCAAGCTGGAGCCGATCGGCACCCGCATATTCGGGCCGGTGACGCGCGAGCTGCGTACCGAGCGGTTCATGAAGATCGTCTCGCTGGCTCCCGAGGTCCTCTAAATCATGCGCAAGATCAAGAAGGGCGACAACGTCCTCGTCATTACCGGCAAGGACAAGGGCAAGCGCGGGACCGTGCTGCGCGTCATCGACGACAACCATGTCCTGATCGAAGGTGCGAACCGCGTGCGCAAGCACCAGAAACCGAATCCGATGAAGGGCACCACCGGCGGTATCGTCGACAAGGAGATGCCGATCAATGTTTCCAACATCGCGATTTTCAATCCGACCACCCAGAAAGCCGACCGCGTCGGCGTAAAGCAGCTGGACGACGGCCGCCGCGTGCGGATCTACCGCTCGAACGGCGAAATGCTGGACGCTTAAGAGGAAGACATGGCCAAGGCCAAGGCAGCAGCTAAGGAAAGTACCGGGCCCGCCCAGACGGCGCGCCTGCAGCAGCACTACCGCGAAGCGGTAGTGCCGGAACTGATGAAACAATTTGGCTATAAGACCGCGATGCAGGTTCCGCGGATCGAGAAGATCGTCCTGAACATGGGTGTCGGCGAGGCGGTAAACGACAAGAAGATTCTCGAAAACGCCGCGGGCGACATGACCAAGATCGCTGGTCAGAAGCCGGTGATCACGCTGGCGAAGAAATCGATCGCCGGTTTCAAGATCCGCAAGGACTATCCGGTCGGCTGCATGGTGACCCTGCGCCGGGCCCGCATGTATGAATTCCTCGACCGCCTGGTGTCGGTCGCGATTCCCCGGATCCGCGATTTCCGCGGCATTTCCGCGCGTTCCTTCGACGGCCGCGGAAATTTCAACCTGGGCGTCAAGGAGCAGATCATTTTCCCGGAGATCGAGTACGACAAGATCGACGCGCTCCGGGGCATGAATATCACCATCACCACGACAGCGAAGACCGACGATGAGGCGCGCGCGCTTCTGTCGAGCTTCAAGTTCCCGTTCAAGAGTTGAGGTCGTAATGGCAAAGACCGCTTTGATCAATCGCGAGCAGAAGCGCCGCGCAACCGTGAAGAAGTTCGCGGCCAGACGGCTCGAGCTGAACGCCATCATTAACAACAGCAAGGCTTCCGACGAGGATCGTACCGAGGCTCGCGACAAGCTGCAGAAACTGCCGCGTAACAGCAGCCCGGTGCGCCTGCGCAACCGCTGTGCGTTGACCGGTCGTCCGCGCGGCGTGTACAGCAAATTCGGCCTCGGCCGGAACAAGCTCCGTGAAATCGCCATGCGTGGCGAGATTCCCGGTGTGACCAAGGCCAGCTGGTAGCAGGAGATCCCGGATGAGCATGAGTGATCCCATAGCCGACATGCTGACGCGAATCCGCAACGCCCAACTTGCGGAAAAAACGTCAGTACTCGTGCCCTCGAGCAAGCTCAAGGTTTCGATTGCCAAGGTCCTCAAGGACGAAGGCTATATCGAGGACTTCGCCGTGCGCGAAGACAGCGGCAAGCCCGCGCTCGAAATCGGCCTTAAATATTACGCCGGGCGCCCGGTCATCGAGCGCATTGAGCGGGTCAGTCGTCCCGGGCTGCGCATTTACAAGCCGGCAAAGGATATTCCGCAGGTCATGAACGGCCTGGGTGTGGCAATCGTTTCGACCTCGCGCGGCGTGATGACCGATCGCAAGGCGCGCCAGAGCGGCGTGGGCGGCGAAGTGCTGTTCATCGTCGCCTGATCGCGGACAAGGAGCGCTAGAAATGTCTCGCATTGGAAATTTACCGGTGACCGTTCCCAGCGGAGTGGACGTGACGCTGGCCTCGGACTTGATTTCGATCAAGGGGCCGTTGGGCGTGCTGTCGCATCCGACGTCGACCGGCGTGGAAGTAAAGCGCGACGGGGACAAGATCGTATTCAAGGCCGTGGACGCATCCATCCAGGCCAATGCCATGTCCGGCACGCTGCGTGCGCTGGTTGCCAACATGGTGCAGGGTGTGACCAAGGGTTTTGAAAGAAAACTGCAGTTGGTCGGTGTCGGTTATCGGGCGCAAGCCCAGGGCGACAAGCTCAACTTGACGCTCGGCTTCTCGCATCCGGTGGTGCACCAGATGCCAAAGGGCGTCAAGGTAGAGACGCCGCAGCAGACGGAAATAATAATCAAGGGCATGGACAAGCAGGCGGTCGGCCAAGTTGCGGCAGATGTGCGCGGATACCGTCCGCCGGAGCCGTACAAGGGCAAGGGCGTGCGTTATTCCGATGAGCGCGTCGTGCTCAAGGAAACCAAGAAGAAGTAACCGGGGTCAATCATGATCGACAAAAAACAGTCCCGCATGCGCCGCGCGCGCCAGACCCGCGCGAAGATCTCCGAACTGAGGGCCGTGCGCCTGGCGGTATACCGCTCCAACGGCCACATCTATGCACAAGTGATTGATCCGACTTCCAGGGTGCTCGCTGCGGCATCGACTCTGGAACCGGATGTTCGCAAGCAGGTTCCGAATGGCGCTAACGTCAAGGCGGCTGCGATGGTGGGCAAGCTCATCGCGGAAAAGGCCAAGGCAAAAGGCGTGGAGCAGGTGGCATTCGATCGTGCCGGATTCAAGTATCACGGCCGCGTCAAGGCGCTTGCCGAAGCGGCACGCGAAGCCGGACTCAAGTTCTAAGGACAGATCATGGCCAGAATGCATCAACAGGAAGAGCGCAGCGACGGCTTGCGTGAAAAGATGGTGTCGGTCAACCGTGTCACCAAAGTGGTGAAGGGCGGCCGCATTCTCGGATTCGCGGCGTTGACGGTGGTAGGTGACGGCGACGGTGGCATCGGCATGGGCAAGGGCAAGGCGCGCGAAGTGCCGGTAGCCGTGCAGAAGGCGATGGACGAAGCCCGTCGCAAGATGGTCAAGGTATCGCTGAAGAACGGTACTCTGCAGCACGCGGTTGTGGGGGAGCACGGTGCGGCTAAAGTATTCATGCAGCCCGCCTCGGAAGGTACGGGCATCATTGCCGGCGGTCCGATGCGCGCGATTTTCGAAGTGATGGGTGTGACCAACGTGCTGGCCAAATGCCTCGGCTCGACCAATCCCTACAACGTAGTCCGCGCCACCATCAAGGGTTTGGAGGCAATGAGCACGCCTTCGGAAATCGCTGCGAAGCGCGGCAAGACCGTGGAAGAGATCCTGGGGTAAGCCATGGCTCAAACCGAAAAGAAAACCACGGCTGCAAAGCAGCCGGCCAAGAAGGCGGCGGCAAAGAAAAGTGCTGCTAAATCGGACAAGAAAGTCAGGGTCACGCTGGTGCGCGGCCTGGTCGGTACTCGTGAAAGCCACCGTGCCACGGTGCGTGGTCTCGGTCTGAGGCGCATTAACCATACGGTTGAGCTGGAAAACACACCCGCAGTGCGCGGCATGATCAACAAAGTGGCATACCTGTTGAAGTACGAGGCTTAAATGCGTTTGAACCAGATCAAACCGGCGGCCGGCTCCAAGCATGCGAAGAAGCGTGTCGGGCGCGGCATAGGCAGCGGCTTGGGCAAGACGGCCGGGCGCGGCCACAAGGGTCAGAAGGCCCGCTCCGGCGGCTTTCACAAGGTAGGCTTTGAGGGCGGCCAGATGCCTATGCACCGGCGTCTGCCGAAGCGTGGCTTTGTTTCCCTGACCTCGGGTGATACCGTCGAAGTTCGCCTGTCAGCCCTGCAGGGATTGCCCGTCGAAGACATAGACATCCTGGTGCTGAAGCAGTCGGGGGTGATTCCCAATTCGGCCAAGAGTGCGAAGGTGATACTGGCTGGCGAGATCAAGCGCAAGGTAACGCTGCGCGGTCTGCTGGTCACCAAGGGTGCGCGCGTGGCCATTGAAAAGGCCGGCGGCAGCGTCGAAGGCTGAGCTTGGCAGAGAACGCACTTTCCGGGATTGGCGGCCGCTTCGGCGACCTGAAGCGACGTCTGCTGTTCCTGCTGGGCGCGCTGATCGTTTATCGGATCGGCGCCCACGTGCCGGTGCCGGGCATCGACCCCGTGCAACTCGCGGAGCTGTTCAAGTCGCAGAAGGGCGGCATCCTGGACATGTTCAACATGTTCTCGGGTGGCGCGCTGTCGCGATTTACGATTTTTGCGTTGGGGATCATGCCGTACATTTCGGCGTCGATCATCATGCAGCTGCTGACGGTGGTGTCGCCGCAGCTGGAGCAGTTGAAGAAGGAGGGGGAGGCCGGGCGCCGCAAGATCACGCAGTACACGCGCTACGGCACTCTGTTCCTGGCAACGTTCCAGGGATTGGGTATCGCGATTGCGCTGGAATCGCAGCGCGGCCTTGTCGTGGACCCGGGCCTGATGTTCCGGTTCACGACTGTGGTGACGCTGGTGACCGGCACGATGTTCCTGATGTGGCTGGGCGAGCAAATCACTGAACGCGGGATAGGAAATGGCATTTCGCTGATCATTTTTGCCGGAATCGCGGCTGGTTTTCCGCATGCCGTGGGTGGCACGCTGGAGTTGGCGCGCACGGGCGCCTTCTCGATTCCGCTGGTACTGCTGCTGCTGGTGGGCGCGGTCCTGGTGACAGGATTCGTGGTGTTCGTGGAGAAGGGCCAGCGCAAGATCCTGGTGAACTACGCCAAGCGCCAGGTGGGGCGCAAAGTATATGGCGGGCAGAGTTCGCACCTGCCGCTGAAGCTGAACATGGCCGGCGTTATCCCGCCAATTTTCGCTTCGAGCATCATTTTGTTCCCGGCCACGCTGGCCGGATGGTTTGGCAGTAACGAGAACATGACGTGGCTGCGTGACATCAGCGGGACCCTGCATCCGGGCCAGCCGATTTATGTGTTGCTTTATGCCTCGGCGATTATTTTCTTCTGCTTTTTCTACACGGCCCTGGTGTTCAATCCCAAGGAGACGGCGGAGAACCTGAAGAAGGGCGGAGCGTTCGTGCCGGGCATCCGGCCGGGCGACCAGACGGCGAAGTACATCGAGAAGATCATCATGCGGCTGACGCTGGTGGGTGCGATCTACGTGACGCTGGTCTGCCTGCTGCCGGAGTTTCTGATTGTGAAGTGGAACGTGCCTTTCTATTTTGGGGGCACGAGCCTGCTGATCATCGTGGTGGTGACCATGGATTTCATGCAACAGGTCCAAGCCTACATGATGTCGCACCAGTACGAGAGTCTGCTCAAGAAGGCGAACTTCAAGGGCGGGATGTTCCCGACTCGCTAGCGGAGGAGCATGTCCAAGGAAGAAACGATCCAGATGCAGGGTGAAATCCTGGAAACCCTGCCGAACGCGACGTTTCGCGTGAAACTGGAAAATGGCCATGTGGTGCTCGGGCATATTTCCGGAAAGATGCGGATGCACTACATCCGCATCCTGCCGGGTGACAAGGTTACGGTGGAGCTGACGCCCTACGATCTTTCGCGGGCACGCATCGTGTTCCGCGCGAAGTGAGTCGAGAAAAGCGGCGAGGAGAGAGAAATGAAGGTATTGGCATCGGTCAAGAAGATGTGCCGGAACTGCAAGATCGTCCGGCGCAACCGCGTTGTGCGCGTGATCTGCACGGATCCGCGTCATAAGCAACGTCAGGGTTAACCGGCGGCGACGCCACTTTATTGGGAAAGCAGGACGACTATGGCACGTATTGCCGGCGTAAACATACCGAACCACCAGCACGCGGACGTCGCGCTGACCTCGATCTATGGCATCGGCCGCCCGCGCGCGCGCGCAATCTGCGCCGCAGCCGGGTTGAAGACCACGATCAAGATCAAGGACATGTCGGATAGCGACATGGAGAAGCTGCGCGAGCAGGTTGCCAAGTTCACCGTTGAAGGCGACCTGCGCCGGGAAGTGTCGATGAACATCAAGCGCCTGATGGATCTGGGTTGCTATCGCGGCACCCGGCATCGCCGCGGTTTGCCGCTGCGTGGCCAGCGCACCCGCACCAACGCGCGCACCCGCAAGGGGCCGCGTAAGGCGATACAGCGCGGCGGCGGCGGAACGCCGTCACCGGCCAAGTAAGCGAACCGGCCAAGTAAACGAGTCGAATTCAGGGAAATACAGACATGGCAAAGGCACCAGCTCCCGCGACGCGGGTACGCAAGAAGGTCAAAAAGAATGTGGCGGAAGGTATCGCCCATATTCATGCGTCCTTCAACAACACCATCGTGACGATCACCGATCGCCAGGGCAACGCGCTGTCGTGGGCAACCTCCGGCGCTGCCGGTTTCAAGGGTTCGCGCAAATCGACACCCTTTGCCGCCCAGATCGCCGCCGAACAGGCCGGCCGTGCCGCGCAGGAATGCGGAGTGAAGAATCTCGAAGTGCGCATCAAGGGCCCCGGCCCTGGCCGCGAGTCGGCCGTGCGCGCATTGAACGCAGTAGGTTTCAAGATAACCAGCATCTCCGATGTGACGCCCGTGCCACACAATGGCTGCCGTCCGTCGAAGAAGCGCCGCATCTGATCAGGAGACTGAAGTGGCCCGAAACCTAGATCCCAAGTGCCGCCAGTGCCGCCGTGAGGGCGAGAAGCTGTTCCTCAAGGGCGAAAAGTGCTTTACGGACAAGTGCGCGATCGAGCGCCGCGCGTATGCGCCCGGCCAACACGGCCAGAAGAACCTGCGTCGTTCGGATTACGGCACGCAACTGCGTGAAAAACAGAAAATCCGCCGCATATATGGACTGCTGGAACGCCAGTTCCGCAACACCTACAAGGACGCGGCCCGGTCCAAGGAAGTGACCGGCGAGGCGCTGTTGCAGATGCTGGAAAGCAGGCTGGATACCGTGGCCTATCGCATGGGCTTCGGTGCATCGCGTACCGAAGCACGCCAGATCGTGCGCCACAATGGCATCCTGGTGAACGGGAAGCGCGTCAACATCCCCTCCTACCAGGTGCGCCAGGGCGACGTGGTCGAGGTTGCCGAGGGCGCAAAGGGACAACTGCGTATCAAGGGTGCGGTCGAGGCGGCGGAAACCCGCGGCTATCCCGATTGGATCGAAGTGGACAGCAAGGCGCTGAAGGGTACGTTCAAGGCCAAGCCGCAGCGTTCCGAACTGCCCTCCACGATCAACGAATCGCTTGTGGTGGAACTGTACTCGAAGTAACCGCGCGGGACATACGGCCCGCCGCCATGTTCGGCCGGGCCGTGTGTTTTTCGGTCGGCGAGACCCGAATTTTCTTTAGAGGGTAAACGTTTATGCAAAGCAGCTTTCTGAAGCCGCGAATCATCGATGTTCAGACGATCTCCCCCTTCCATGCGAAGGTGACGATGGAGCCGTTCGAGCGCGGCTATGGCCATACCCTGGGCAACGCTTTGCGCCGGGTGCTGCTGTCTTCGATGCCGGGCTATGCCCCCACCGAGGTAAAGATCAACGGAGTGCTCCACGAGTACTCCACGATCGACGGCGTGCGGGAGGACGTGGTCGACATCCTGCTGAACCTGAAAGGCATCGTCCTCAAGCTGCACAACCGGGACGAAGTCGTGCTGAACCTGAAGAAGCAGGGTGAAAGCGTGGTCACCGCGGGCGATATCGAGGCGTCCCATGATGTCGAGATCATCAACCCCGACCATGTCATCGCCCACATTGCGCCGGGCGGCAAGCTCGACATGCAGATCAAGGTAGAGGGCGGCCGCGGCTACGTGCCGGCGACCACCCGCGCCCTGGCCAAGGAAGGCCGCACCATCGGTAACATCATGGTCGACGCCTCCTTCAGCCCCGTGAAGCGCGTGAGTTACGCCGTGGAATCCGCCCGCGTCGAACAACGCACCGACCTCGACAAGCTGATTGTGGACATCGAGACTAACGGCGTGGTGGAGCCGGAGGAAGCGATCCGCTACGCGGCCCGCATCCTGGTCGACCAATTGTCGCTGTTCGCCGATCTGAAGGGCACGCCCGCTCCCATCGAGCAACCAAAGGCTCCACAGGTAGATCCCATCCTGTTGCGCCCGGTCGACGACCTGGAACTGACCGTGCGCTCGGCCAACTGCCTGAAGGCGGAAAACATCTATTACATCGGCGACCTGATCCAGCGTA
>JBKJUC010000143.1:0-25386 GCA_046590325.1 Burkholderiales bacterium
GCGGGTTCAGGCCTTCGGCCTTGTGGCTGGCGTCGGCCAGCTGGCCCCAGTTGCGGGGCTTTTTGTTGTGGTCCAGGATCACTTCCTGGTAGAGCTGCTTGGAATCCATGCGGGGCGTTCAGTTACCAACGTCTCAGTTGAAAATTTTCTGCACGCGATGGATGCCCACCACCAGCGCGTCCACTTCCTGCATCGTGTTGTACAGATAAAAGGATGCTCGCGTTGTCGCTGAAATTCCGAAACGCTTCATCACCGGCTGGGCGCAATGATGGCCGGTGCGGACCGCGACGCCGTCTTCGTTGAGAATCGTGCCAACGTCGTGCGGATGCACGCCCTGTATCGTGAACGACAGGACGGCGGCCTTGTTCTGTGCGGTGCCGACGATGCGCACACCCTTTAGGGTTCGGAACGCCGCCGTTGCGTAATCCAGCAACTCATGCTCGTGGGCGGCGATCCGGTCCATGCCGATGCCTTCCAGGTAATCGATGGTGGCACCCAGGCCGATGCCTGCCGCGATAGGCGGCGTCCCCGCCTCGAACTTGTGAGGAATCACGTTGTAAGTCGTTTTCTCGAAGGTGACTGACAGGATCATGTCGCCGCCGCCCTGGTAAGGCTTCATCTTCTCCAGCATCCCGGCCTTGCCATAGAGGATGCCGATGCCGGTCGGCCCGCACATCTTGTGGGCGGAAAACGCATAGAAATCGCAATCGAGATCCTGAACATCCACTTTCATGTGGGGCACGGCCTGGGCACCGTCGACCAGAACCGGCACGCCATGGCCATGAGCAGTGGCGATCATGTCCTTGACTGGATTGATCGTGCCCAGCGCATTGGAAACATGCGTGATCGCAACCAGTTTCGTCTTGTCGCTGAACAGATTGGCGTATTCGTCCAGCAACAGTTCGCCGGCGTCATTGCATGGAATGACGCGCAGCCTGGCGCCCTTTTCCTCGCACAGCATCTGCCAGGGCACTATGTTCGAATGATGCTCAAGCTGGGATACGATGATCTCGTCGCCAGCCCCGAGAAAAGCGCGGCCATAGCCGTGCATCACCAGGTTGATGGCATCGGTGGTACCGCGCGTATAGATGACCTCGCGTTCTTCCCTGGCATTGATGAAGCGCTGGATTTTTCCGCGGGCGCCTTCGTAGGCCAGGGTCGCCGTCTCCGACAGGTAATGCACGCCGCGATGTATGTTGGCGTGCTCCGCCGTCTGGTAATGCACCAGCCGGTCGATCACAGGCCTGGGCATCTGGCTGCTCGCGGCATTGTCCAGGAAGACAAGCGGCTTGCCGTTGACCTTCAGGTCGAGGATCGGGAAGTCGGCGCGAATGCGCCCGACGTCATAGTTGCCGGCGATGCGAACCGCCTTCAGTGCGGAACTAGTCTGGGTCATGCCTGCCTGCTCTGGGTGTGTTCGAACTGGGTATGTTCAAGTACGTGTTGCTCGAGCTTGTCGACGACGGATCTGACGGGGATGCGCTCGATGACTTCCGCCGCGAACGCATAGGTCAGAAGATTGCGAGCCACGGCGTCATCCAGCCCGCGGCTCTTCAGGTAGAACAGTTCGTCGGCTTCGAGCTGTCCCACCGTAGCGCCGTGCGCGCACTTGACGTCGTCGGCGAAAATCTCGAGCTGCGGTTTTGCGTCGACACGAGCCTTGTCCGACAGCAGCAGGTTGCGCGACTGTTGGCCGGAATCGGTTTGCTGCGCACCTTCCCGCACCAGGATCTTGCCATTGAACACCGCATGCGCGCCGCCGCCGACCACCGTCTTGTGCAGTTGCCGGCTCTTGCCGTGCGGGCGGGCGTGATCGATGCTGCTGTGGGTGTCCGCAAGTTGGCGGCCGCCGATCAGCGTCAGGCCGTCGACCGAAAACTCGGTCCCTTCCCCGTCCTGCCCGATGTTCAGATTCTGCCGGGAGATGCGCCCACCGAGCGAGATCGTCCAGCTGGCATAGCGGCCGTCGCGAGCGACGCTTACGGAAGTATTGGCGATATGAAACGCCGTCTGCGCCTCGCGTTGCAACCGGACATGGCCTACCCGGGCGTTGCCGGCAACGAATACTTCGCTTACGGCATCGGTCAGATAAGGGCCGTCGGCGAAACCGATGAAATCCTCGATGACCGTGCATTCGGCTCCGGCATCAGCCACGATCAGGACGCGCGGATAAACGGCGATGTCCTTCTGCGTGGCGACGAAAAGCAGATGGATCGGCGCCGAAGCCTTGATATCGCGCGACACATGGATCAAGGCGCCGTCATTCAGGAACGCCGTATTGACCGCGGCAAAGGCGTCGTTTTCGAAAAGCGCCAGGCGGCCCAGCCGCGATTCCGCCACGCTTCCTGCTGTCGCAGCGAGTTCGAGCAGGTTGCCGACGGTTATGCCTTTGGCGGAGCCGATTCTGGATAATGCTGGAGAATAGTGTCCGTCGACAAACACCAGGCAGGTGCCGGCTTCCGGGATGACGTAGGGATCGAGCCGCGCAGCATCGAGCATGCCCGACCCAGTCGCCCGGCGGAATGGC
The DNA here is from genome assembly GCA_046590325.1 of Burkholderiales bacterium. GTDB lineage: Bacteria > Pseudomonadota > Gammaproteobacteria > Burkholderiales > JACQAP01 > JACQAP01. Next base: position 2,528 of record JBKJUC010000143.1, read on the forward strand.
AGTTTGTAGACCGGCGAGAGATCCGTAAAACGCCATTCCTCGTCGCGCGTGGTGGGAACCGTCAGTTCATTGGCGCGCTCCACCGCCCGCATGCGCAGATTGCGCAGCCATGCGTTCGGTGGCTCCGGCAAGGCATCGCGGCCCTGCAGCAGGCTGTCGAGATAGTCGTTGGAGATCACGCTGCTCATGCCGAATTCCTCACGCCGCTTCCTTTGCAACCCACTCGTAGCCGCGCGATTCCAGTTGTAGCGCCAGCGATTTGTCGCCGGTCTTGATGATGCGGCCGCCCTCCATCACGTGCACGTAATCGGGTTCGATGTAATTGAGCAGGCGCTGGTAGTGGGTGACAAGCACAATGCCGTTGTCCACGGTATGCAGCTTGTTGACGCCGTTCGCGACCACCCGCAGCGCATCGATATCGAGGCCGGAGTCGGTTTCGTCGAGAATCGCCAGTTTCGGCTCGAGCAGCGCCATCTGCAGGATTTCGTTTCGCTTCTTTTCGCCGCCGGAAAAGCCCGCATTCAGGCTGCGCTCCAGGAACGCGGGGTCCATCTCGAGCAGCTTCATTTTCTCGCGTACGTAGTCGTCGAATTCCAGCGGGTCAAGCTCGTCCCTGCCGCGGGCACCCTGCACCGTGTTGTAGGTCAGGCGCAGAAACGCGCTGTTACCGACCCCGGGAACCTCGATCGGGTACTGGAAGCCCAGAAACACGCCGGCACGCGCCCGCTCTTCGGGTGGCAGCTCGAGCAGGTTGCGGCCTTCGAACAGGACTTCTCCGCCGGTCACCTCATAAGAAGGATGGCCGGCCAGGATCTTGGCCAACGTGCTCTTGCCCGAGCCGTTCGGTCCCATGATGGCGTGGACCTCACCGGCACGCACCCTGAGGTTGATGCCCTTGAGGATGTCCCGCTCGCCGATCTTCGCGGCGAGGTTGCGGACCTCCAGCAATTCGGCGGCGTTTTTCCTGATCATCCGACGCTTCCTTCCAGTTTGAGCCCGAGGAGTTTGGTCGCCTCGACCGCGAACTCCATCGGCAGTTGCACGAACACGTCCTGCACGAAACCGTTGATGATCATCGACACGGCCTCTTCATTGCCGATGCCGCGGCTGGCGAAATAGAACAGCTGGTCTTCGCCGATCTTGGAAGTGGAAGCCTCGTGCTCCACTTTGGCGGTGCTGTTCGCGACCTGAATGTAGGGAAATGTGTTGGCGCCGCACCTGTCCCCGATCAGCATCGAGTCGCATTGGGAGAAATTGCGCGCGCCCTCGGCCCTTGCGCCGATTTTCACCAGGCCGCGATAGCTGTTGTTGGAAAACCCCGCGGAAATGCCCTTGGAAATGATTTTGCTGCGGGTATTCTTCCCGATGTGGACCATCTTGGTGCCGGTATCGGCCTGCTGGTGATGGTTGGTCAGGGCGACCGAATAGAATTCGCCGGAAGAATTGTCCCCTTGCAAAATACAGGACGGATACTTCCAGGTGATCGCCGACCCGGTTTCGACCTGGGTCCAGGAAATCTTCGAATTCACGCCCTTGCACAGGCCGCGTTTGGTGACGAAGTTGTAGATGCCACCCTTGCCATTCTCGTCACCGGCATACCAGTTCTGTACCGTCGAATACTTGATCTCGGCATTGTCCAGGGCCACCAGCTCGACGACTGCGGCGTGCAACTGGTTGGTGTCGAACTTCGGCGCGGTGCAGCCCTCGAGGTAGGAAACGTGAGCATTGTCCTCGGCGACGATGAGCGTGCGTTCGAACTGCCCGGATTCCTGGGTATTGATGCGGAAATAGGTCGACAGCTCCATCGGGCAGCGCACGCCGCTGGGAATGAAACAGAACGAGCCATCGGTGAACACCGCGGAATTCAACGCGGCGTAGAAATTATCGCCCGCCGGCACCACGCTGCCGAGATACTTTTGCACCAGTTCCGGATGGTCTTTTACCGCTTCCGAGAACGAACAGAAGATCACACCGACTTCGGCGAGCTTCTTTTTGTAAGTGGTGGCAACCGAGACGCTGTCGAAAATGACGTCCACCGCAACCCCGGCCAGAGCTGCGCGCTCGTTCATGGGAACGCCGAGTTTTTCGAAGGTACGCAGCAGCTCCGGATCCACCTCGTCCATCGAGGCGAGCTTCTTTTTCGACTTTGGCGCCGAGTAATAACTGATGCCCTGGAAATCGATCTTCGGATACTTGACGTTCGGCCACGCAGGCTCCGTCATGGTCAGCCAGTGACGATAGGCCTTGAGCCGGAACTCCAGCAGCCACTCCGGCTCGCCCTTCTTGCTGGAGATCAGCCGGATCACGTCTTCGCTGAGTCCCTTGGCGACGACGTCCGACTCGATGTCGGTCACGAAGCCGTGCTTGTAGGGCTGATTGACCAGTTTCTGGATGACTGCGCTCAAAGGCTGCTCCGCCGGTTAATTCGGAATTCGGTTCGTTCAGACCTCGGCGACGGTGAAACTCTCACCGCAGCCGCACATTGCAGTCGCCTTGGGATTCGCGACCTTGAAAGTCTCGTTCAGGCCCTCGCGCACGTAATCGAGCGTGGAGCCGTCCAGATACTCGAGATTGCCTTTGTCGACCACCACGGTCACCTCCTGAGACTTGAACAGTTCATCGTTCGCGCCAACGTCCTTCGCGAAATCGAAGGTGTACGCCAGACCCGAACAGCCGACCTTCCTCACGCCGAAGCGCAGGCCCACGCCGCCCTTTTTGGCGAGCGCATCGCGAATGTGTTTTGCCGCTTTTTCCGTCACCGTGATTGCCATGATCTCCTTAGCCTTTCCTGGTCCGGCTCAGACCGCAATTGCGGCCAGTCGCCGAAATTTCGCCAGCGTTGCCGCCAGCACATGCAGAAACTCCCCGACTTCCGTGGCGGTATTGCGCACCCCGAAGCTGATACGCACCGCGCCGCGCGCAAGTTCCGGCGCAATGCCCATCGCCAGCAGTGTCGCACTCGGTTCCGTGCTGGTGCTGGAACAGGCGGCACCGCTCGCCACTGCGTAACCCGCCTTGTCCAGTTCGATCACCAGCGTTTCGCCATCGATGCCCGGAATGGCGAAGTACGTGGTATTGGGAACGCGTTGCGCCTCGCGGCCGAACAGCAGGGCGCCCTGTGCCAGGAGGCCCTGCTCCACCTGGTCACGCAATAGCTGCGTTTGTTGCGCAATGCGGGCCATCCTGCCGGCGGCGAGATCGCACGCAGCGCCGAAACCGACGATTGCCGGAACATTCTCGGTGCCCGAGCGCAACCCGCCTTCATGTCCGCCGCCGTGGATGATTGGTTTCAGCTCGAGCCGCTTGTCCACCACCAGCGCGCCCGCGCCTTTCGGGCCGTAGATCTTGTGCGCCGAAATGGTCATCGCATGCACGCCCAATGCCTCGAAATCCACTGCTATCTTGCCCAGCGCCTGGACCGCGTCGGTATGCATCCAGGCTTGCTGTTCGCGGGCCATTTCCGCAATGCGCGCAACCGGCTGGATCACGCCCGTTTCGTTATTGGCGAGCATCACCGACACCAGGCCGGTGGGCTCGCGCAACGCCGCCTGGACATCCGCCACATCGACCTGACCTGCCGCATCAACCGCCAGCTTGCGCAGCTTCCACGCCTGCCGCGCCAGATCCTGCGCGGGCTTCGCCACACAGGGATGCTCGATGCTGCTCACCGCGACCTGTGTTGGTTTCAAATATGCCGCCGCGCCGCGAATAAACAAGTTGTTCGCCTCGGTGCCACCGGAGACGAATATCACTTGCGCGGGCTGCACATTCACCAGGCTTGCGACCTGTTCACGTGCCTGATTCACGGCCCTGCGTGCGCGGGTTCCGAAATCATGCCGGCTCGACGCATTGCCGTACTCGTCCCGCAGGTAAGGCAGCATGGCCGTCAGCACTCCCTCATCGAGTGGGGTGGTCGCGTTATGGTCGAAATAGGCCTGCATCGCTTTGCCTCAGGCCGCCGCCGGTTCCTTCGGCTTAACGCTCTGGCGGTTGTCATGCATCTGCATCACCGCCACGTCGCTGGATTTCTTCAGTTGCTTGGACACCAGTTCCGAGAGCGTCACCGCCCGCAGGTAATCGAAAATGTGCCTGTTGAGGTCCGTCCACAGATCATGGGTGATGCATTTATGGTCGTCCTTGCAGTTTTCCTTGCCGCCGCATTGCGTGGCGTCAATCGGCTCGTCCACCGCGGTAATGATGTCGGCGACCGAAACCTGCTCGGTTGGCTTGGCAAGGTTGTAACCGCCCCCCGGTCCGCGAACGCTGCTCACCAGTTCCTGGCGACGCAATTTTCCAAACAGCTGTTCCAGGTATGAGAGCGAAATCTTCTGCCGTTCGCTGATCTCGGAAAGCGTCACGGGGCTTTTACCGTTATGCATCGCCAGATCGATCATGGCGGTCACAGCAAAGCGTCCTTTGGTCGTAAGTCGCATGGCTTGCCCCTATAAAAATATCATTTATTCAGCAGGTTAATAGCCTACTAACGCGGTCAAGTATAACTAAATCCGACCAAATTAGTCAACCATCTTGTTGAAGTAGGCGGGGTCGAACTTATCCGCAGTGGCGCGGGCGTCTTCGACCTTCACCCCAAGTCGCGTGAGCTGCTCCAGGATGTAGTCGATGCGCTTGTCCGCTTCGACGGTATGGTCGATCAGGCCGTGGATGGCGCTGAGGACCGGATCGTTCATATTGGCGCCGATGCCGTAAGCGGAGAAACCCATCTTTTCCGCCGTCTGCTCGCGGACGACCTTGGTTTCGTCGTCGAGAATGCGCGCCGGAATGCCGACGGCAGTGGCGCCAGGGGGGACATCCTTTACGACGACTGCGTTCGAGCCGATCTTCGCGCCGTTGCCGATGATCACCGGCCCGAGAATCTTTGCGCCGGCCCCCACCACCACCCCGCTGCCGAGCGTCGGATGGCGCTTGCCCTTGTTCCAGGAAGTACCGCCCAACGTGACGCCGTGATAAAGCGTGCAGTCGTCGCCAATCTGGGCCGTCTCGCCGATCACCACGCCCATTCCGTGATCGATGAAAAACCGCCGCCCGATCATGGCGCCGGGATGAATCTCGATCCCCGTTAGCCAGCGCCCGATATGCGAGGTGAAGCGGGCCAGCCATTTCAGCCCCCAGACCCAGAAGCGGTGCGAAACCCGGTGGAAAAGCAATGCGTGAAACCCTGGATAGCAGGTGATGACTTCCCAGCCCGAACGGGCTGCGGGGTCGCGGTCGAAGACCACGCTGATCTCTTCCCTGAGGCGGTTGAACATGGAAAAACCCTTTTATTACTGTGGCTTGGTAATGATGACTATTTTACTCAAGTTTTGAGCGGATGGCGCTCAAAAAGCCTCGGAGAATATTCACCTCGGTTTTTTCCGTCCGCGACCGCGCAAACAGGCGGCGCATGCGCTGCATCAGGCGCTTCGGTTCCGCCGGATCGAGAAATCCGGTTGCGTAAAAGGCCTCTTCAAGCTGCCCATAGAAGCCTTCCATTTCCTCGTGAGTCGCCAATTCCGCGCCTTCGCGCGAAGCGGCGTGTTGCGCATGTGCAGGCACGCCGAGCGAAGCCATCCGCAACTCGTACGCAAACACCTGTACGGCCTGGGCGAGATTGAGCGAGGAATAGTTTTCGTTGGTGGGAATCGTCGCAATCATGTGGCACTGGCTGACCTGCATGGCGGTAAGTCCGCTGCGCTCCGTGCCGAACACGAGCGCGACTTCCCCGGTCTGCGCCTCCTTGGCGATACGTCCGCAAGCGTCCCGGCAATCGAGCACTTCATGCGCCAGATCGCGATGGCGGGCCGTGGCGGCAATCGCGAGCACGGTTCCCGCAAGCGCCTGGCCGAGGTCGTCGCAGATCTGGGCGTTGGCCAGCAAATCGTTCGCGCCCGTTGCCAGGGCTTCGGCTTCGGGATGCGGAAACAGCTTGGGTTGGACCAGCACCAGGCGCGACAGGCCCATGGTCTTCATCGCGCGCGCCGCGGCCCCGATGTTGCCGGGATGGCTGGTCTCGCAGAGCACAACACGCACGCGCTCCAGTGCGGCAGGAGTCATCATCGAATAGAATTGCGGCTTTCGTTCTTTACCAGCGCCCATCCACCATGCATCCGATGCTCAACATCGCGGTTAAAGCCGCCCGTCGTGCCGGCACCATCATCAGCCGCGCCTCCGAAAACCTCGATGTTCTCACCATCAAGCACAAGAGCCTGAATGACCTGGTGTCGGAAGTGGATCGCGCATCAGAAGACGCGATCATCGAGGTGATCCGCAGCGCCTATCCCGATCACTCGATTCTAGCAGAGGAAAGCGGCGCCTCCGGCGACTCGGAACATGTCTGGATCATCGATCCGCTCGACGGCACCACCAATTTCCTCCATGGCTTTCCCCAGTATTGCGTATCCATCGGCATGCTGCACAAGGGCGTGCCCACCCACGGCGTCATCTACGATCCGACGCGCAACGACCTCTATACCGCGTCGCGCGGCCGCGGCGCCTTTCTGAACGACAAGCGCTTGCGGGTGTCGAAGCGCGACAAACTGATCGACGGGCTGATCGGTACCGGCTTCCCTTTCCGCATGTTCGAGCATCTGGATGCGTACAACGCCATGCTGAGGGAGATGATGACCAAGTGCGCGGGCGTGCGGCGTCCGGGTGCGGCGGCTCTGGATTTGTGCGCTGTCGCAGCCGGACGGTTCGATGGCTTCTGGGAAATCGGCCTGTCCCCCTGGGACATGGCGGCCGGCGTGCTGATGGTGACCGAAGCCGGCGGCCTCGTCAGCGACTTCGAAGGCAACGAAAAATTCATGGAAAAGGGCCAGATCGTGGCCGCGAGTCCCAAGATCTTCAGCCAGATCCTGCAACTGATCCAGCCACATGTAACGGCCAAGATGAAATCGGGCTAACAGTTGCCACGCTGGCGCGAAACGGCGTACCGGCGTACCGGTCGACTAGAACGAAATCCGGGGTACCCCCATGAAGAACCTGCTGCTGTTCGTTCTCGCCCTGTATTGCAGCGGTGCCGCTGCCCAGGACACGACGATTGTCCGCCTGCGTGGCGAGGTGCAAAGCTACGACGCGCCGAAGCTTGTCCTCAAGGAACGCAGCGGCAAGGTACTCGAAATGACCCTGCCCGAAGGCCTTCCCATCGCGGAAGTCATACCAACTGACATCACCGCCATCCAGCCAGGTTCGTTCATCGGCACGGCAGCAATGCCCCGCCCCGACGGACAACTGCAATCTTTGGAAGTCGTCGTGTTTCCGGAAGCGGCGCGGGGCTCGGGCGAAGGACATTACCCGTGGGACCTGAAGCCGGACAGCACCATGACCAACGCCACGGTCGCGGACCTTGTGAGATCCCCGCAGGGGCGCACGCTGACGCTGCGCTACAAGGATGGCGAAAAGAAAGTCATCGTTCCCGATGGCATTCCTGTCGTCACCTTCAGGCCGGGCAGTCCCAGCCTGATCGTCCCCGGCGCCAGGGTATTTATCGTCGCGGAAAAGACGGACGATCTCTACGAACCAAGGCGATTTTTGATCGGTCGCAACGGCTTTCTGCCACCGATGTAGCCTTGCGCCCGGCAGCCTTCCCGGCGCCTCGAATTGGGGAAACCATCTGCAATAGCGGCATGGCCCACATGTGCTGCAGGATTTTGTTAAAACGTCCCCGCATTTCGACGCATCGTGCCGTTACGCGAGATCAGCCAGGTTTCGGGGTACCGTGAATCCGGTCGTGTTTCAGGAAATACGTGCGTGCGAGCGCCACGAGTTGCTTTTCACTTGGGTGGTCCACGACTTCGTAAGCAACGATACGCTTTGCTGTCTGCGGACGATGCTTGTCCGCGTAGTGGCGAAAATCTGCGGTCGCGGTATGCGATCCGGTTACCAGCACCTCGGCGATGCCGTCGAGTGCGTTGCATACCTCGCCGAAGAACTCATGCTCGGACCGCACGGTACTGCCATGCTGTGCGGTGTGATGGGAATGCGTGTGAACCTTTTGCGCCTGCACATGCTCGGCATCGAACTGCAGCACCTGCGCGGACTTATGGTCGGTCCAGACCACGGCGTGGAGAAGGCTCATTTCAAAGTTCCTTTTCGTGAATGGATTCGCAAGCCACGCAGCGCAGGGCCTGGGGTTCAATTTCAAGGCGATCAAATGGAATCGGGTTGCCGCAGGATACACACAAGCCGTATTCCTCGTCCTGCAGGTGCTGCCGGGCCCGCCTGATGGCCGCCAGTTCCTGCAGGTCCATGTCCGACAGCGCCAGATCGACTTCGCGCTCGCTCGCGCGCTGGGGGGCATCGTCGCCGTCCTGCTCCAGCGCTTCGCGTGCATGCTCGATGCGGGACAGGCCCTCCTGATGCAGATCCAGTTGCCGTTCCAGCGCCCGCTCCCGCACCTGCAGTTTTTCGGCCAGGATAGCGCGCTGGCCCGACGTAAGGTAAATGCTCATGTTTGCCTCCCTGCGTTAATCGTGGACCAGAACCGGCAAGTCGGCTTGATTCAGGTCAATTCCGGTCTCCGGGCGGGACATCCCCCGGAGAACCGGGGGAGAAAGGGCCATCGCAAAACTGGCGGCGCCGAATAGGGTGCACCGTGATGCATGAAGGCACACCGGTGCCGCCCGCAGCCCGATAATGCAGCCGCCGTGAGGTGGCCCGATGATTTGATGGGAACGCCCGGATTCAGGGTCCGCCCGCCAGGGGTCTAATCGAGATTCTTCCAGCCCGGCATCGAGTTTCTGGGTTCGAGCTCGTCGTGCGGCTTCGAATGGTGCTGCGCTTCCTTCGTCTCCCAGGGCTGGACAAAGGCCTCTAGCCAGTTGGCGCGCTCGAATGGGCTCAGCCCGCAGGCGCTGCGCAGCCCCGGCTTGCAATCCCAGTCGATCGACGCCGTCCGCGGATCCCGGGACTTGCCCGGCCTGGCGCCCTCGGCGATCAAGGTCTCCACAGGCCCGACCCGCAGCCAATCGAGCATCGGTGTGGGCGCCGTGGGCAGGCCGGCAACCGTACCCGCCGCGAACGCCGCGCTATCGACGGTCCGATCGCAGCCGCTGCCCCCGTCGAGGTTATCCCTGCCCGGCCCACGGACCAGGATGTCATTGCCCTCACCGCCCTTGACGACGTCGTCACCCTCTCCACCAGAGAGCACGTCGTTGCCCTCATCGCCAAAGAGCACGTCTTTGCCGAGTCCGCCAAAAATCCAGTCCGCGCCAGCTCCGCCGCGCAGCACGTCATTGCCCTCGCCGCCCACCAGGAAGTCGGCATTGGCCCCGCCGCGCAGGTCGTCGTTGCCGGCATCCCCGCGCAGTTCCAGGCGCGCCACCCGCACCGCGGAGCCGTCGATCTTGTCGTTGCCCGTGCCGCCTTCCACCAGGGTTGCGACCGTCAAGCCCTTCAATCGCACCTGGTCGTTGCCGCCCAGCGCATCGACATGGATCGCGGTAATGCCCGAGTAGAAGCGGGTGGCGCCGTTGATCGTCACGCGCAGGATGCCGCCCTCGTCTTCGGACACCTCGATGTGGTCGTTGCAATCCGTGCCACGGACCTCGAGCAGCCGTTCTCTGCGCACCACGTCCAGGTTGTAGGCCTGGTCCGCGGTTCCACCCTGGCCATCGGCAACGCGGATGACGAAGCGGTACTGACCCGAGGCCTGGGGCGTCCAGTTCACCAACCCCGTGACGGCGCCGATCGTTGCGCCGTTCGGTGCCTCGACAAGTGTGTACGTCAGCGTGTCACCGTCAATGTCGACGGCATCCGCGTCGTAGGAATAGGTCGTCGCCGGCGTTATGGCCTTGAATCCCGTGGCGCGCAATACGGCACCCGAATCGTCGTCATCATCGTCATGGTCGTCGTCGTCGTCGTGGCCGTAGCCGTTGCCGTTATGCTCTTCGTGACCGGTGCCTTTGCCGTTGTACCCGTGGCGGTCGCCGTCGCCGCCATCATTGTCGTCGTCATCGCTACCGCCGTTCCATTCGATCGTGAGCGCGCCGGCGGCATCCAGGTGCGCCTGCATGTGATCGCGGCCGTCGGCATTGGCTTCGGCGATGGAGAATACCGCGCCCTGCGTGCCGGTTTCCACGACATAGAACGCGTAGAGGGCGCCGCCTTGCAGCGTCAACTGCCCGCTGGTGGCTCCGGTGCTCCCGAATACGACCTGCGCGCGGTCCGAGCCAAGCGCCGCTACCGCATAGCCTGACGCGCCAGCCGAGATGCCGCGAACCGTGCCATAGATGTCATCCACACGGTAAATGCCGATTTCCTTCACATCGTCACGCTTCAGCAACTGGAAGTTCGCGGTAACGACCGAGCCTGGCGTGCCAGCAGCCTGGAACACGCTGTCAAGATTTGCCGCGGAACGCGGCGCCGGGATCTCGAACGAGGTCACAGGCGTGGAAACAAACCGCGGCGCATCGTTCACGCCCACGATGGAAACCGTAACCGTCGCCGAGCTTTCTACACCGGCACCGTCCTTCATGGTGTAGGTGAACGTGTCGCTTGCCAGCGCGCCGGCCTTGAGCGACTGAAACGCGCTACCGGGGTCGTATACCACGTGGTCGCCGACCAGCGAGATCATGGTGCCCGCCATCCCGCCGCTCACCGACACCAGCGTCTTCGTGTCGCCGGCATCGACGTCGGTGTCGTTTGCGAGCACATTGATCTGCACCGCGTGATCTTCGTCGGTGCTTGCCGCATCGGCGTGCGCCACCGGTGCGTCGTTGACGCCGGTAATCGTGACCGTCACCGTGGCTGTCGAGGTGGCAGCCGCCGAGTCGGTCATGGTGTAGGTGAAGCTGTCGGTCGCCTTTTCGCCCGCGCGCAGCGACTGGAACGCTCCGCCCACCGCGTAGCGCACGCCCGTGCCGTTGGCATCGATCGTGACCGTGCCGGAAGTGCCGGTGGTGTCGATCGCGCTCACGGTCTTCGTATCGCCGCTGTCGATGTCCGCATCGTTTGCCAGCACATCGATAGCAATCACGACACCGTCCTCGACTGAATTGGCGGCATCGGCCTGGGCGATCGGCGCGTCGTTCACCGGGTTGACCGTGATCGACACGGTGGCAACGGAATTCAGGCTCCCGTCACTAGCACGGTAGGTGAAGCTGTCCGTGCCGTTGAAGTCGCGGTCCGGTGAATAGCTGAAGCTGCCGTCCGCGGCCAGCGTTAGGCTGCCGTACGTCGGACCTACCAGCAGGAACGCTTCAAGCGCGTCGCCGTCCACGTCATTGTCGTTGCCGAGCACTCCAGCGGCGGCGATGGTCAGGACTGTGTCTTCGTCCGTGCCATAGGCATCAATGCGCGCGGTTGGCGCATCATTTACCGGCTTCACGCTGAGCTGCACGCTGGCTACATTCGAATCAACGATACCGTCGTTGGTGAGGTAAGTGAATAGGTCGGTGCCGTTGAAATCGGCTCTAGGGGTATAGCTGAATGAGCCATCCGCATTGAAAGCCAGATCACCATACAAGGCGTCCTGGATCAGGCGAGCGCTTACCGCGTCCCCATCGGCATCGTTGTCGTTGTTCAGCACGCCGGTCACGAACGTGACGGAAAGACCGGCATCTTCCGAAAGTTCGTAGGCGTCATCCGCCGCTACTGGCGCCGCATTCAGAACCGAGATCGTGACCGTCGCCACTTCGCTATTCACCACCCCATCGGTCGCGACGTAGGTGAAGGTGTCGGTACCCACGAATCCGATCTCGGGGGTGTAGGTAAACCGGCCGTCGTCGAAGGCGACTACGGTGCCGTGCGTCGCCGCTGTCAGGAAGGCAAGTGACAGCCCATCGTTGTCCGCATCCGTGTCGTTGGCCAGCAATCCCGGTGCGTCGATGCTCAGGACCTGGTTGGCTCGAACCGAGTAGGCGTCGTCCGCTGCCACCGGCGTCTCGTTCAGAACCGAGATCGTGACCGTAGCCACTTCGCTGCTGGCAACGCCATCGGTCGCGACGTAGGTGAAGGTGTCGATGCCCACGAAGCCCGTATTCGGCGTGTAGGTAAAGCGGCCGTCGTCGAAGGCGACCACCGTGCCATTGGCAGGTGCAGTCAGGAAAGCCAACATCAGCGCGTCCTGATCGCCATCGGTGTCGTTGGCGAGCAGGCCGGGCGCCGTGATCGACAGCGTCTGGTTAGCGCGCACGCTGTACGCATCGTCCAACGCGTCGGGCGTTTCGTTCAGGACCTCGACGGTCACCGTGGCGATGTCGTTGACGACGCCGTCGGTGGCCGCATACGTGAACGTGTCGGTGCCTACGAAACCGATGTTCGGGGTGTAGGTGAAGCTGCCGTCTTCGAAGGCCACCACGGTGCCGTGGGCGGCGGCGCTCAGGAAAGTCAGGCTGAGCGCGTCGCCATCGGCGTCGGTGTCGTTGCCGAGCAGGCCTAGCGCCGCGATGGTCAAGGTCTGGTTGGCGTGGACCGAGTAGCTGTCGTCCACCGCGTCGGGCGTGCGGTTCAGGATGCTGGTGAAGCGCACGTTGTCCAACACGATCTGCGAGCCGCGCGCGCCGAAGCCGAGGAGGTCGAAGTACAGCGTTACCTCGGCGCCTCCCGCGAGCGCCGAAACGTCGATCGCGATACTGATCGGCTGGTCCAGGTCGGCGGGCAGGACGTTGCCGGAAAGGCCCAGGATCTGCACGCCGGCGCCGAGGTAGATGGTACCGTCGGCCTGGACGTTGAACAGGCTGTCGCTGTGGCTGAGTGACACCGTGCCGGTGACCGCTGCAAGGGTCGCGGCGTCGAGCAGCGCAACCTCGAAGGCGTCGTTCGGGCCGTTGCCCGGGGCGTCAAAGTGCGCGTCGACGATGTCGAACACCAGGTAGCGCTCGTCGGGCAGGCCGAAGGACTGGCGCAGCCCGGAATTCACGCGCGCGTCCTCTCCAAGCGTGGCGCGGCCGCCGGCGAACGAGACCTGGCCGCGGCTTATCCAGTCGTCGCCGTCCTCGAAAAGACCGCCGACCACACCGGCGGCGTCTAGGCCCGCGCTAGCGCCCGAGGACGTGCTGAACAGGTCGGCTGCGGTAGGCGTCCGCCGGATGCCGGCCGCGAGCGTTTCCGCCATAACCCCGGCGGAGTGGCCGAGGCCGAGCACGTGGCCGAGCTCGTGCGCCATCGCAGTGAGGAGATCGAGGCGTCCGCCGGCTTCGGCGGTATCGAACGTCGCCGGAGTCGCATCGACGAACCAGCCAAAGCCCGCGGCGTCGATGTCGAGCGTGATCAGCGACTGGCCGCCGCCAAAGCGCTCGGTCTCGGCGACGCGTTCGCCGGTGAGGTCCGCCAGCGCGAACTCGGCGCGCGCCAACGCTCCGGCGTCCGCGCCGAGCGCGGTCCACTGGCCGCGGGCGGCGTCGGCGAGTGCCGTGAGGGTATCGGGCGTGAGCCCGGCCGCTTCCGCGCGCCCGGCTGCGGCCGCGTCCACCTTGAGCGGGAACGCCGGCAGCGTCACTGCAGCGTTGGCGCTGCCCACGCCGCCGTCGTCGTCGGTCACGGTGACCTGCACCGTGCTCGAGACGGCGAAGACGTGCGTCACCGTGCGCGACGCGTTGGTGAGCACGGTGCCGTCGCCGAAGTTCCAGCTATACGTAAAGGTGTCGAGCACGCCAGGGTCAGTGACGTTCGCAGTCAAGGTGTAGGGATCCCCTTGCACAGCTGGCGGAGTCACGACGACGGCCGGGGTCGGCGCCACGTTATTCACGATAATGCCGTCGGTCTTGGGCGCGCCAATCTGGCCGGGTCCGAACAGCAGCCGAGCGCTCACCACGCGCTCGTCGGAGCCGGTCGGCCGGTCGTCGAGATAGCGGTGGGTCGCGGTAACGGTGCTGACACCGGAGAGGTCCGATTGCGGCACCGGGATCAGCGTCGGTGCGCTGCCGTCGTCCCAGGTGACTTCAATCGTATAGACGTTGTCGATCGATACGCCTTGGACTTCCGCGGTGAAGGTCGCAGTCCCGCCCTCGGCCAGCGGTTCGGGCGTGACGTCCATCGTCCAGTCGCCGACCAGGTTCGCGTCGACGATGATCTCGAGCGTGTCGGTGCCGACGCCGAGGTCGCCGTCCTGGACTTCCAGGGTCGCGACGTAGGTGCCGGGAGCGGTAAGCGAGAACGCAGCCTGCAGGCCGGTGCCGGCGCGTACGATCGTTGCGCTGCTGTCGACGATGGTCCAGTTAATGGAGAACAACTCGAACAGGCCCGGATCGGTGAACGAACCGTCGAGCGTAAAAACTTCACCCGGCGCGACCGCAATGTCTGTGCCAGCGTCGGCTTCCGGCTCGACGTTCTCCACCGTGAGCACGATGGTGGCGTCACCGGCATCGCCGTCGTCGTCGGTCACGGTGACCGTGATCGGGTAATCGTCGGCGTCAGTGCCCGGCCACTCGTCGTCGGGGTAGCCATGGATGGCGGTGAGCGTCGTCGCGCCCGGGCCGCCCGTCAGGGTCTCGGTGGGGCCATGACCCCAGTCGATCACGATTTCGAAGGTGTCGAGTTCGCCCGGGTCGGTAATGTCGATGGTAAGGGTTACGAACGAGGCCTCGTCGATCGGGTTGTCGTCGAGCGAGAGCACTACGGTAGGCGCAACGTTGTGCACCACGGCCAGCGTCGAGTCGCTCGCGCTGCCGAGGTCGTCGTCCTCGATCTGGACGGATACGGTGTACTCGTCCGGGCCATTCGCACGGTCGTCCAGGTAAAAGTAGGCGAAGTCGAAGGTGCGCGCGCCGACGGGCAGGACGAAGGTTTCGATCGTGCCGTCGCCCCAGTCGATGGTCAGGGTGTGTTCGTCGTCCTCGCCCGCATCCTCGAACTCGCCAGTGAGCATTACGAAGTCGCCCTCGTCGATCGGCACCGGCACGATTTCGAGCGACAGGAAGGTGGGGTCGACGTTCTCGACCGTAATGTCGCGCTCGAGGAAGTGCTCGCCGGTGTCGTCGTCCGTGACGGTGACTCGCACCGTATACGTGTCGCTGCCCGTGCCGGTCGGATCGTCATCGCGGTACACGTGGCTCTCGTTCACCGTACCGGTGCCCGAGCCGTCGGCATCGCGCTCCACGGTGGTGGTCTCGCCGTCGCCCCAGTCAATCACGATGGTGTGCGAGTCGTCCTTGCCCTTGTCGAAGTAGATCGCGCTCAGGACGACGGTGCCGCCCTCTTCCAGCGAGGTGACGTCGAGCGTCACGTCGAGGACTTCGGGGGCGACGTTCTTCACCAGGAGGTCGGCTTCGCGCTCGGTCCTGCCGAGGTCGTCGTCGATCACGATCACCGTCGGCTTGAGCTCGTCCTCCGGCGTGCCGCTGTCCGGATCGTCGTCCACGTAGAGGTGGGTGGCGGTGAAGCTGCCCGCCGCGCCGGCCGCCGGCGCCGTGAAGTTGGTGATCTCCTCGAGCTCGCTGCCATCGCCCCAGTCGATCCAGACCTCGAACGTATCGAGCGTACCGACGTCGGTGAAGGTGCCGCTCAGCTCGAGTTCCTCGCCCTCCTCGAGCTGGGTGACGTCGAGCGTCAGCGGATTGATCTCCGGTGCGACGTTGCGCACCACCGTTCGCGCGATGGCGCTATCGCCGCCGACGGCATTGTTCACCGTGACGATGACCGACTTGCGGTCCTCGCTGCTGTTGCTGGGCGTGTCGTCGAGGTAACGGTGCGTGAACGTCGTGCTCTGCACGCCGGCGGGCAGGACGCGATCCTCCAGCGGCGAGCCGTCGCGCCAGTCGACCTTCACCGTGGTCGGGTTGGTCGGGATGGCGGCGGTGAACGTCACATCGAGCGTGGCCTGGTCGTTCTCCTCGATCGGGTCGGTGATCACGACCTCGATACCCTTGGCGAACTTGATGTCGTCCAGGAAGTAGAGGTTGCTCAGCACGCGCGTCGGATCCAGCACCTCGAGCAGGTCGTCCGGGCTGAACGACACGCCGGAAGCGCTCTCGAGGTTGACGAACTTGAACTCGATCAGCGCGGTCTTGCCCTTGAACGAGTCGGGCACCTGCACGCTGTAGCTCTGCTTGCTCCAGAAGCCCGGCTCCAGGTCAATCACCGCCGGGGCGGCGTTCGCCAGGCCCGGATCCAGGGCCGTGCCCTTGAAGGTCACCTGGACCTGCGCGCCGGGGTTGAACATCACCGGAGTGAACAGGTTGAAGGACAGCACCGGCAGGTCCTCTGGCACCCGCACCCGGTTGTGGGTGATGGTGTCGAGATCGACCGTGACCAGCTTGTTCAGCACTGCCTGGATCGCGTCGCCGCCGATGGTAAGGCCGGTGTAGATCTCCATCGCATCGCGCAGCACTTCGCCGGCGCCCATCAGCAGCGCGTAGTTCGACTGCGGCTGGAACGCGTTCTTGAACAGCGTGGTCAGCCCGTCCTTGACGTAGTCCTTGAAGCCGTCGACGCCGGCCGGATTGACCTGGTTGTTCTCGATCTTGATGAAGTCCGCGAGGTTGGCGGCACCGAGCCCCGCCTGCACAAGCGCGTTGATCTGCTTGTCGGCCATATCCCACAACTCGCTCGCGGCCTCGAAGCGCAGCTTGTTGGCCGTGCCGTCGCCCCAGTTCTCGTCGTACCACTGCTGGTAGCCAGGCGAGCTGTTGGCATCAGGCTCGGCCGGTGCGCCGTAAGCGTCCATCTTCGCCTTGTTGGCGAGCGCATCGACTGTCTTCTCGGCGATGACTTCCCAGATTTTCTCGGCGGCCTGCGCGCCCAGCGTGGCGAGATCGGTCTCGAACACGAACATACCCGAAAAGTCGATATCGCCAATCAGAGGCAGACTGACCGAGAAGCCGTCGCCGCCGTGGAACGACCAGCCGGGCAACTCATAAGACAGCGGAAAGCGTCCCTTTTCGCCGCCGAGCAGGCGGTGCAGCAGGGACTGGCGCACGCCGTTCTCGAAGTCGCCGTTGAACACCGTGGGCACCGCGTCAATGCCCTTGGTGACCTCGGTGTTGTCCTCATCCACCGGAATGCCGACGCTACCGCCCGCGGGCGGCGGCGGATCGGCCGGCCGCTGGTCGAACCCCCCGCCCGGGATCGAGTAGTACCAGCCGTTCGTGATCCCCTCCCAGATGGCGCCGGTGAGGTTCCAGGGCTCGGACGGCGTGTAGTAGTTGGGAAGCCCGTTGGGTACGCTCCAGTACCAGGGCCGGTCGTTGAACTGGAATGCCGGCAGGCCGACCGCGCGGCTGATGACGCCCTGGTCGACGATACGCCGATAGATCGGATTGTCCTGGAACTCACGCAGGTCGGTGTCGGCGGTGCCGGCGTACCACTGCCACACGCGGCTATGCGGGCCGCCGAGGCCGACTTCAAACGAGAAGTTCGCCAGGCCGCCGAACAGCGGCACCCCACCCCGGTAGTCGTCCTGGGTGAAGCCGGCCAGGGTATTCATGACCAGATCAATGTTCGCACCCGGGATCGAGCGCCCATTGGGCGTCAGCGTCACGGCGCCGATCTGGTATTGCGGTCCGACCGTCAGGCCGACCGTCAGGGCCCCCGAACCCATTGTCTGGTAGTAGTTGTCGAGGAAGCCGACGTTGGTCCATCGCTGCACATCGGGGTCCTTGAAGTCGCCGTACGGAATGTCGAGGGCGACGCCCATCGCGTCAGCCACGGTCAGCATCCGTCCCAGCCACAGCTTGGTAGCGGTAAGGAACGGGACCACCGGCGGTGCGATGAATGTTCCGGCCCCGATGGCCAGCGTCAGTCCGGTATTGATGGTTTCGAGCGCTTTGCCAATCGGAATGTCGAGCGACGCCTGCTCCATGTCGTGCGGGTCGAGCGTGGTCATGTGGATGTTGTCCACGTTCGGATACCACTTGCCCAGCCGCTGCACGATCTCGCTGTTGACTACCGTGCCGCGACTGTGCCCGATAAAGTGCAACGGCGACGAGAACAGCGCGTCGTTAGACTTGTCGTTGAGATCCGAGAGCGACGTGTACAGCGCCTCGGCGGCCGCCTCCGCGAAGCCGCTGTCGCTGATGTCGGATTCCTTCACCCAGTCCGAAACCAGCACTACCGCCTTGCCGGCCTGCAGCGCGGCGGCACCGCTCCCGCCGTTCTTGAGATCGACCCACTCGCCGGTGTTCTTGTTGTACGACAGGACTACCCCGCCACCGCTCGCGTCGCTGATAAGCTGGGCGAGTGCCATGAAAGCGCCGGGCTGCTTGAAGGCTGGATCCGAAAAGCTCGGCACCGCGCTGAACTGGAAACCGTGCGTCAGTACCGTGACGCCGCTATAGGTCGTTCCTGTCGGATAGGTTTCGGCCTTGAAGCTGGCGGACTCGCGATAGGTCTTGCCGTTGGCCGTGACCTCGACGCCCCAGTAATACCGCTGCCCCGCCGTCAGGATATTGGGCGAGAACGGCAAGTTCGCAGTGAGCGTGCCGGCCGCCAGGACGTCGGAGGTCCAGATGCGATTCGGGTTCTTGTCGGCGCCCTGATAAGTCGGATCCGCCTCGAAGATCGAGTCGCGAGTGCGCGGCGCGTCATCCGGCCACAGCCCTTCACCGGGAACCAGGGCGCTGACAAACACGCGGGACGTGAAGTTCGTGGTGCCGATGCGGTTGGTGTCGACCGTCCACTGGAAGGTCAGCGTCGCGCCGGGCTGATTTACGTCCTTCGCGCCGAGCGGAGCAACGAGCTCAATCGGATCGGAGGGCTGCACGGCCAGTCCGCGGAGCGCGCCGCCCACGGGGATTCCCGGCAAGACGACTGTCGGGTCCGCGCCGCTCTGATTCGCGTTAAGATCGATCGGATAGCGCGTGAAGTCCGTCGTTGAGGTGTTCGACTTCTGAATCAAGGCCTGCACATCGAACACCAGAACATCGCCGGTGCCCTTGTAATTCACATAGAACTTCTTGGCATCGGACGAGAGCTCGATCTCGTTCGCGAACGCGAGCCCGATCGGCGAGGTGGCGGCGACGATTTTCGGGCTGGGTCCGAACGGATCCTTGATGATCCCGACCTTCGAGCCGGTGTCATGCGTGTCCATGTAGCTGACGAGTGCGCCCCCGCCGGGACCGACCGACAACGGCACGTTCCAGTCCGAAACAAACGCATAGGACAGGTCCGGCAGGATCGCCACGTCCGCCGGATTGCGTATGTAGAGCTGGTATTTCTGATTCTGGTTGTTCGATAGTTGCAGGTTGATGGTATTCACGTCCGCGGCGAACGACAGCGGGTTGTCGCTGGTCACCGTGATCGTCTGCAGGCCTTCGAACGGGCTGTTCGGTCCGCCGCGCAAACGCGAGGTGAAGATCATCTTGTCGGCAAATGCGGTGGGCTTGATGCCGTACGGCTCCAGGCCGCCGTCCAGTTGCGCGATCACCTCGTGCCACTTGAGCACGTTGGGCGCATTGGCCGCGGGGCGGTCCGCCTCATCCACGTTGACTACGATGACCTTGCCCACATCCCTGCCGCCCTGCAGCCAGGCCTTGGTGCCACCGTAGAGCTCCGTGGCCGGCGCCGTCAGGTACAGGCGCTTGCCGTCCGCATTCACCGCCAGGTCGAGGATCTTGCCGGTCGACGTGGCGATCGGAATCACGTCCACCAGCGTATGCAACGTGTCGGAGCCCGGATCGATGTCGATCACATACACCGCGCCCAGCGCGCTCACATAGGCATAGCGCCCGTTCGGGTTGATCGCTATGGAAGTCGGCTGCTGGCCGCTGGGCAACGCTATGAATTTGGATTTCTTGAGCGCGACTCCATCGATGACCCAGACTCCACCGTCTGTACCGCTGAATTCTTTCGTGGCCGCGAAGATGCGCGCGAGATCGTCGCTGGCAGCGGTGGCCATGACAAACTGGCCCAGGTCGATCGTCTTGACGACCTGCTCGGTGCCGGTCTCTCCTGTGAGCTGGACGTCGAGGACCTGAACGCTGTTGCCAGTGCCGACGAAGGCATAGCCGCCCGGGTTGTCGATGGCAAGGCGCTCGCTGCGCAGCCAGGTTTGAACCTGGCTCGGACCGCTCGGCATGGACACGGGCGAGATGTCTGCGCGCTCCACGAAAATTCCCGCAAGGCCCAGAACTACATCGGCTGGTATATCGAGTTTGATCTGGCTCGCGCTCGCGGCCAGATAATCGGCACCATTGACGATGACTTCCTTGGCACCCTGCCGGAAAACGACGCGCGAATTGTCCGGGTTCGTCGAGCCCAGGAAGAACCCTCCCCCATCGATCGTCAGCCTGCCGCTGGCAGCATCGAGGCTGGCACCGGTGACGACTGGAGGCGAGCTCACCGAGGGCGGGGGTGTCGGCACGGTGACGCGGATACGCGTGCTGTCTTGCCCGACGTCGACCGGAATGACGGTGGTCACCGGCAGATCGGCGTAAGACGAATACAGATTCAGCACCGCGGCCTGATACAGGATCGGGAACGTAACCGTGCTCAGGTACACCGCGAGGCCGGCGAGGCTCGTGCTGCCGACCAGCAGAAGCATCGGGTTGAAGAAATTGTCCAGATCGATTGTGATCTGGCGAACCGGCTGATTCGCCCGCGCCATGAGGATGTTGCCGCGGTCCGAGAGTCCCGGCCACGGGGGCGAGGTGGTGCGCGCGTATCCGTCCTCGCCGACCACACCGCTGTCCACCGCGGCCCAGTACTTGGTCATCACGCCGGTGAGATCGCTCTCGATCTCGCGGAAGAAGTACACCGTCTCGCCGGCAGGGATCGACGTCGGTACGGCAATCTGAATCGGACCAGTGACCGGCGAGCCTTCGATGTCCAGGCGGAACGCAGCGGAGAAATCGAGGTAATCCGGCAGCACAGGACTCGCGGCGAGATCGCTCTCCTGCAGAGTGGTTATTTCCACAGTGGCGTTGGCGCCGAGCTGGTCCGCGCCAAACGCAACCATCTGCCCGCCTGTCCCAAGCACGATGCCGCCCTGGGTGCCGACGACGGAGGGACCGGAGGTCGGGGTGACCACGCGCACCGGAACGACCTGCTCGCCGTGCCGGTGGATGACGGTTACCGTGGTCTCGCCCCCGGCGAGCGCGACAAGCTTGCCGTCGGCGGTCACCGTTGCCACATCGCGATTGCCTGCAAAGTAAAGCGTACCGGCTGCCGCGCCGCTGACGAAGTTACCCTCGCCCCGCTGCACCACCATCTGCCGCTCGGCGCCCTCGGTAAGTGCGATTGAATCCGGATAGGCATCGATGCCGAAGTAATACGTATACATATCGCCGGCGGTAGACGGTGTACCGACCGAGACGGCGGTTGCGGCCTCGATGTCGGCGCGCGTCGCAACCAGAGCGGTATAGCCGTTCGCGCGGCCCACCAATTCGCCACGTGAATTCAGCGACGCGATCGACGCATCAAGCATGCGCAGGGTCACGTAGTCGAGCGGCAGTGCGACGTCGGCCTCATCGGCGAAATCACCAACCAGCTTCACCGCGAACAGATCGCCGGGTCGCAGCTTCGGATGGCGCAGGTCGAAGTCGAGGCTCAGAAGCGGCGCATCGCTGATATTGATCGCGAGCGTCGTCGCCGAGGATGCCGAATAGCCATCGTCCGCCACGATAGTTACCGTGGCAGTACCGGCGAATCCGTCCTCCGGCGCGAACTCCAGGGAGCGCCCGTCGCCCACGATGCGCGCCGTGCCGTGCGTTGTACCCACTACGCGCACGGAAAGGCGGTCGAGCTCGGGATCCACCAGGAACGAACCCAGCGCGCGCTCGATATCAAGCTCGACATGGGTTTTGAACGTCGCCGTAGTGATGCTGGGGGCGAGGTTCGGGGTGTAGCCGAGGTTGGCAAAGAGAAGCTGCCTGTCCGAAACGTCGATGTCGCCGTCGAAGTCGAAATCTGCCGGCAACGCTGCATCAACGCCATCGACCCGGCCGTCGCGGTTGGCATCGCCGGCGACGAACATCGAGAGCGTGTAACCGCCCTCTCCAGTGCCGGATAATTCGAGTAGCTTCAGGCCCGCCGAATCGATCCGGTAAAGCGCAAAGGCGCGCGCGCCGTCGACGCGGCTCGAAACCGGCGTGAGTCCTTCGATGAGGGGCAGCACAGGTGCGAGCGTACCGCTGGTGGCTTCGACCATGATGCCGAGAAGCACGGCTTCGCCAGCGCTCGCACGCACTTCGCTCGGACGCACGGAGAACGAATAGCGGTGCGTCTCGCCCGCCTGCAACGCGGCGCTGGTTGGCGCTGCGAGATATTGCAGCGCCGCGCCAAGGTCCCCGGCGAGCGTGAATTGCGTGGCCGATGCGCCGTAGTCAATGGCAGCGCCGGCGCCTTCGGCGGTCGCCAGCGTAAGGCGGTGCGCATCGTCGTACGCATAGCGCGCAGACCGCGCTGCGCCCAGATCGCGCATGGACACGAGTTCGGTGCCGTCGTACTGGTAGGTGTACACGCGCCCGTCCGGCGCAATAGCGGCGCCGATCCGGCCGCCGCCTTCGAGCACAAAGCGAATCGACTCACCAGTGGCGGCGTAAACGCCACTATCCGTAATCGCCAGTCGCGTGCCGTCGGCATAGGCGATGCCTGTGACTCCGCGCGAGGCGTTTATTTCGTAGCGTGTGCCGTCTGGCGCGGTGAGTGTGTATTGCGCGCGATCGGGCGAGACGCTCGCCGGGTTGTAGGGTTGCGAGTCGAGCAGCGCATAAAAGCGATCACCAGCGCGTGTGAGCTTGGCGCCGGCCGACTCGAGCTGCCAGCCTGACGCACCATCCGCTATCCAGCGCGGCCGGTGCCAAATGATCCCGGCCTCGTTCACTGCCTCGGGCGCAAACGTGAACGCTGCGCGCACCCCGGTTGGAAGCGTGAGATAGGCGCGCGTGCCCTGGGTCAGGGGGCCTATCTCACGCTTCCAACCGGGGTGCGCGCAGCGTTCACGTTTGCGCCCGAGGCAGTGAACGCTTCCAACCGGGGTGCGCGTGCCC
>JBKJUC010000194.1:0-11102 GCA_046590325.1 Burkholderiales bacterium
CACCTCGCCCTTGACGCGCAGGCGCATCGCTTCCGTTTCGAGCGTTGCGCGATCCATGTCCCACATCGCCACAGCCGCACCGGAGTCGAGCAGGCGCTCGGTAATGGCCAGGCCCAGGCCGCGTCCCGCGCCGGTGACGATCGCCACCCTGTCCTTGAGGTCGATTTTGTTCATCAGAATTTCCCGAACTTGAGATAGGCTTCCTGCGGATCCATCCCGCCGAGGATGGCGTTGCGCACCTTGCTCTCGGTCGTCAGCACCTGCTCGGTCTTCGTCACCACTTCTTCCGCGATCTTGCCGGGGATGATCACCACCCCGTCGCGATCGGCGAGCAGCCAGTCGCCGGTGCTGATGGTTACGCCGCCGATGGTGACCGGCTCGCCGAATCGGTCCGGCACCCAGCGACCGACGATGTCCGCCGGCGTGTTGAAACTGCAGAACACCGGAAAGCCGAGCTTGAGGATGAAATCCGTATCGCGGCAGCCGCCGTCGACGACATAGCCGAGCACACCCTTGTGCTGCAGGGTCTCGGCGGACAACTCGCCCATCAGCGCCACCATGTGGGTGTTCGGCTGGCACACCATGACTTTTCCCGAGGGGGCTTTCGACAGCAGCCCGGTCCACTGGACCAGGGTGTCGTGTGCGTCGCGGGTCTGGTCGATG
Organism: Burkholderiales bacterium; assembly: GCA_046590325.1. Taxonomy (GTDB): domain Bacteria; phylum Pseudomonadota; class Gammaproteobacteria; order Burkholderiales; family JACQAP01; genus JACQAP01. The sequence continues at coordinate 664 of JBKJUC010000194.1, forward strand.
AAACCGCTCACTGTGTAGATCTCGCCGGCGAGTTTCTTCGTCGGGTCGAGCGCCTTGATGGCGGGCGGCAGCACGCAGTTCGGGTGGCCCATGGCGCGCAGCACGTCGTGCACTGCTGCGGCGTAGCATTTTTCGAGGCGTTTCGTTAAGTCCATATTTTTATTCTCTTCCTGTTTTCAATCCTGGGGCCTACACCCAACACAGACAAGGGCACACTCACATGCACCCGTAGGGGTGTGAAGCGTAGCAGGCACAGAGGACACAGAGGGCACGGAGGAAAGGCGAGGGATGAATGGTACAGAGTCTGGGGAAGCAGGATTGAAACAGGGTCCGGGTGCTTCCGGTTGCCAATCCAATGGACGGCCTTTTGCGAAAATGAATGCGTTACGCAGCCTATCCAGATAGCCGGACTGAAAGTTCCGGTTGACCAGGTACCGGATTCCGTTAGCATTATTCGGAATCGCGCAGCCTATCTCCTGATATGGCCGCAAATATGCCGACTTCAGGGAGGGTATCAAGATGCGCATTCGTCAAGGAAGTTCGTCGAATCAAGGATTTTCACGGTACTCCGCCCGCCAAGGGCCAGGATATCCGGCAATTCGGAAGTCGAATTGACGTTGGGCCTCAAGGGGACGAGGGAGGGAATCGGAATGTTGACCTGTCATTCAAAGACTTTACTCGCGGTCGTGGCAACGGTCATGCTGCTTGCGACGCCACCGGTACACGCTGAGGAAAATCCGTTGGTCGGCGCGTGGAAGATGGTCTCCTATGAGGCACGAACTAGCGACGGCGAGGTTAAACAGCTATACGGGGCTGTTCCAGGTGGCTTACTGATCTACGACGCATTGGGATACATGTCGGCGCAAGGCATGCGCCTCGATCTTCCGAAATGTGGAACGATGGACCGACGAATGTGCCCCGAGAAGGAGGCGCGGGCCGCGTTTGACGGCTACTTTGGTTATTGGGGCCGATACGAGGTACACCAACCCGAAGGTATCGTTCTTCATATTGTGGAAGGTACGTCCCTTCCGGACGGAATTGGAGTCACCCTGAAGCGGTTCTACGAGATCTCAGGCGATCGTTTAGTTCTGAGAACGCCGCCGCAACCGATACGTGGTGTTGAGATGGTCGGCACTGTCACTTGGGAACGGATACGTTGAGGCCCAACAAGGCGTTGCAGGGGGGCCGCAACATCGGCGCTACGCTTGCTGTTGCGGCCCCCTGAACGCTGGCGTTAGGCCTTATACATCACCATGCCGCATGTCCTTTTCGGTAGTTCCATCGCTCTGGCAATCCTCTCGTTCTTTGCGTTCTGGCCGGGGTATCTCTCCCAGCCTCAAGAATCGATCGATAGATACACGCATTTCCATGCCGGAACCGCAACGCTTTGGCTCGCATTGTTAATCGTTCAACCAGTTCTTGTCATAAAGCGACGTTTTCATTTCCATCGGTGGCTCGGCCGCTTCTCTTGGGCGCTAGCATCTGTGTTCGTGATAGCTGCCATCTTGCTTGCTCATTCTAGAGTCGCCAGTGCAGACGCTGGCGCGTTCGCCAATGCAGCCTATATTTTGTACTTGCCGATCTCAGCTACGTTGCTGTTTGTGATGTCGTTCGTCCTGGCAATATTGCACCGAGCCTCGCTACCGCTTCACTCCCGGTTTATGGCATGCACTGCACTAATACTGGTCGATCCTGTTCTTGGTCGAATCCTGCTCTTCTACGGCGTTGACTTGCCGCAATTCTGGCATTATCAAGTGGTTCCCTTCGGCATCGAAATCGTCATAGTCCTTTGGCTTGCGCGAACAATCTCCCAAGATATTCCCTGGCGAAGAGCGTTTTCCTACTTCGCGATCTTCTATTCTCTGGTACTTGTTTCATGGTTCTTTGTTCCGACCACGCAGCCATGGCTCACATTCGCCGCATGGTTCAGAGACCTACCACTGACATAGATATGGCATATTCGGGGAATGATATGGGCTTCGCACTGCAGCAGAGAGGAAAACCGAGAAGGCTAGCTGTGAGCGAGTACTGTAGTTCCTTAGCCGAGCCTAAATGTCGCATCGAGGGGACCCCCTACGGCGGCTTTCAGCTGTAGAAGTCTTGATCTGATCTGACACTCGCTGCTTGCAAAGGGCGGGGTTACCCGTTTTGATAGAGGTGCGAACAACTATCGAAACTGAACTCGAAAGAGGAGTAACCCCATGCAAAGTTTTAATCAGAGTGTGATCAAACACAAGCTCGGACTGTTGAATCTGGCGGTTAAGCTGGGCAACGTGTCCCGGGCCTGCAAGGTGATGGGGCTGTCACGCGACACCTTCTACCGCTACCAGACGGCGCTGGCCGAAGGGGGCGTGGAAGCGTTGCTGGAGCCCAGTCGGCGCAAGCCCAACCGCAAGAACCGGGTCGATGAGGCCACCGAAGCTGCGGTTTGCGGCCAGGTGCGGGTGTCCAACGAGTTGCGAAAGCGTGGAATCTTCGTCTCGGCCTCCGGGGTGCGCTGTGTGTGGCTGCGCCACGACCTGGCCTCATTCAAGCAGCGCCTGCTCGCGCTGGAGCGGCACGTGGCGCAGACCGGGGCGGTACTCACCGAGGCGCAGGTCACCGCCCTGGAGCGCAAGCAGGACGACGATCTTGCCCACGGCGAGATCGATACCGCCCATCCAGGCTACCTGGGTTCCCAGGACACCTTCTACGTGGGCACGATCAAGGGGGTGGGGCGCATCTATCAGCAAACATTCGTCGACACCTACTCGAAGTGGGCGGCAGCCAAGCTCTACACCACCAAGACCCCGATCACGGCCGCCGACTTGCTCAATGACCGGGTGCTGCCGGCCTTTGCCGAACAGGGCATGACGATCCTGAGGATGCTCACCGACCGGGGCACCGAGTTCTGCGGTTGCACCGAGCACCACGACTACGAGCTCTACCTGGCCATCAACGACATCGAGTACACCAAAACCAAAGCCCGGCATCCGCAGACCAACGGGATCTGCGAGCGCTTCCACAAGACGATCCTGCAGGAGTTCTACCAGGTCGCCTTCCGGCGCAAGATCTACACCTCCATAGAGGCACTGCAAATCGACCTGGACGCCTGGATCCATCACTACAACACCGAGCGCACCCATCAAGGCAAGATGTGTCGCGGCAGAACACCGATGCAAACTATGCTTGCAGGGAAGGAGATCTACGACCAGAAGATTACAGCCCTGAACTGATCTGACATACGAACACCACAAAACGGGTCACTGTCAGATCAAGTCGCGACTTCCACATTTCAGCCGCCTCCGGGGGCTCCTCATGCTTAGCGTTAGGCCACCCAACTCCCGCCGCAGCGATCTGCTCCGCAATCAAATCCAGTGCAATCCCAGACCCCAGTCTCCACGCGCTGGCCCGCCCGAGTCTTGGCGAGCAGCGCTTTAGTCTTCATTGCTGCCTCCACCTACTTCGCAGTCAAGTTACTTTCTGCGCGATGCGAGGGCTTCAGTTGCACTTACCTCGGGGTAGCTTGGCTCTTCTGGGTGGTGGTCCTGTGCCTGCCTGCAACCGGCCTCGGCTACTTCGCACAACGCTCCAGCACCTTCGCGCTCAGCTTACGTTCGGTCTTGCGAGCGGCCTGGCTCGCGCACAGTCTCTTTGCCACCACCCTTCTTGTCTGGTGGCTGCTTCTCGGGAGGTAAGCCTTGTTCGCGTCAAGGCAAACCAGCACCCCGCCTTCCTACGCATGGCCTGCACAAAGTTGCTGTGTGCCTGCGGCGTATGAACAGCAGGCCCCATGACCCGGTGTCAGCAAAATTGGGGGAAGATTCCGCTGCGCGATAAAGCTGCGCAGCGCCCCTCACTTTCACGTTATGCGACATTGGGACGCCGCGCAGGATTCGCCCTACGACGGCTGCTCTCGGTCATGAACCACCGTTCCCGACTGGCAGCTTTCCAGCACCGCAATGACGACCCGCCGACGGCAAATGCACGGACGGAATGCCTGCACCCTGCGCGCGAACGCGACCGATCGCCCTGCGCCTAGCCAGCCGGTCGCGGCTTGATGGTCGAATGGCCGGTGAGGCAGCGCTCGGCGTGCTGCTTGCAGAACTCGATGTAGGCACGAACGAGGCTCGATGGGTGCCGGTGCGAGGGATATAGCAACTGAATGGTCTGATCAGGCAGTGGGTGCCGTGCCAAGATGCCCACGAGTGTCCCACTCGCGAGGCCCTGTCGTGCGAGAAACGGCGGCAACTCGGTCAGCACGTCACCGGCCAAGGCACAACGGCGCAACTGCAGATAGTCGTTGGCAGCGATGACTGCTGCCGGCTCGAAGGTCCGTTCGCCGAGCCGCCACTCACTGTGGGCACCGGGGCCCGAGGCCCACACGGCGCAAGGGAAGCGATGCAGATCGTCAACGCTCTTCGGCTTCCCGAGTCTTGCGATGAGCTTGGGCGAGGCCACCAGAACGTGTCGGTATGAGGCCACCGGCCTCGCCACCATTGACTCATCCACGATTGCGCCAACTCGCAGCGCAACATCGATGCCATCCTGGATCAGGTCGATGCGCCTCTCCGTGGCATAGACGGCCATACGAATGTCCGGATACTGGGCCTGGAAGTGGCGAAGCAATTCCCACCACGGCTCCATTCCCGGAGGAATGGACAGCCTCAGTCGACCCTTGAGTTGAGCCTGGTCTGAGCGCACGGCCTCTTCAGCCTCCGCCAGCAGTTCGACGCCGCGACTTGCATGCTCGTACAGGCGCATCCCCGCATCGGTGGGCTGGATGCCGCGCGCCGAACGTTCCATCAACTGAACGGCCAACTCCTGCTCGAGTTGCCTGATGCGACGGCTAAGGGTGGGAAGTGGGACATCCAAGCGGGCGGCTGCTGCGGACAAGCTACCGGTTTGGACAGCCGCAACGAAGAGCGCAGTCGCATTAAGGTCCATGAGTACCTCTCATTTGTGGAAGGCATGTTGTCGATCATAGCTCTTCAAATCCACGAGTGAGAAGCCTAAATTGCAGTCCATCGGCAAGCGAACGCGCGAACCGATTGCCAACCAACCTCTCGCGCAGGAGTTCCCCATGAACATCGAAGCTCTCGTCATGAAGACTTTGAAGCTTATCTCCGCCCCCGCCACGCATCTGCTCGCCCTCGGTATTGCATTCACCATGGTCGCTCATGCGCAGGAAGCCGACAGGCTGCCGAACTACGCGCCCGTGCTCCCGCACATCAAGGCACGCGCCTTGGCCGTCGATCCGCAGAAAGGCTACCTGGTGACGCAGGTGAAACCGGATGTCTATGTGATCACGGACGGCATCTACCAGTCTGCCTTCGTGACCACCGGCAAGGGCGTGATCCTGTTTGATGCGCCCGAGTCTTTCGCCCGGCACATCGTCAAGGCGGTGGCAGAAGTCACGCCTGAACCGATCGTCCAACTGATCTATTCACATGCGCATCTGGATCACATCGCCGGTGCCGGCTTGATCGTCAAGCAGCTGCCGAACCTGACGATCGTCGCCGAGGCCGATACAGCGGCATTCTTGCGCGAAAAGAAGGATGCGCGTCGGCCCCTGCCGACCACCATATTCAAGGACCATCGCACGGTGAATCTGGGAACGATGACTGTCGAGCTCAAGAAGGGCCAATGGCACTCGCCCGAGGGTGATCTGTTCATCTACCTGCCAGGGCGCAAGTTCCTGATGGCTGTCGACACCCTCGCCGCGGGTCACGTGCCGTTCATGGACTTCGACCTCAGCACCAACATGCACGCCTACCTGAAGGTGTTCGATCAACTGATGGCCTATGACTTTGATGTGTTGGTGCCGGGTCATCTCACCTACCTCGCCGATCGCGAGGACGTGCGGATGTCCAAGGACTACGCACTCGATGTGTACCGGACGGTCAAGCGAATCCACGACGGTACCGACCAGATGAAGGTGATGACGCAGGCCGCGCAGAAGTACAGCTGGGACAACAAGTTCGCGATCTTCCGCACGCTGCTGGATGGCGTGATCTCGCAGTGTGCTGTCGAGATTCAGGGACGTTGGGTCGACAAGCTCGCCGGTGTCGATGTGTTTGGGGAAAGCCACTGCCGGGCCGCGCTGATTTACGCGCGCTGGGATGACTGATCGCACCACCACGCACCCAGGAGCAACCAGACATGAAAGCCTACGTCATCGAAAAGGCGGGCGGCCCCGAAGCGTTGCAGCTGCGCGACATCGCGGCCGCCGAACCCGACGCCGACGAAGTGCAGATCCGCGTGCGAGCTTTCGGCCTCAATCGTGCCGAGGTGTACCGGCGCGCCGGCAAGATGGGGCCCATCTCGGGCCAGGTCGTCCCGGGTATCGAAGCGGTCGGCGAGGTGATCCACGACCCCGCCGGCGTCTTCCGCACCGGCCAGCGCGTTGCGACCGCCATGGGCGGCATGCAGTTCAGCCGACACGGCAGCTACGCAGAACAGGTGACGGTCCTGCGCAGCAACGTGATCCCGCTCGACGGAAGCAAGCTGTCCTGGGAAGAACTGGCTGCGTTGCCCGAAGCTTATCTCACCGTCTGGGGTGCGCTCGACAAGAGCCTTGCGATCCGATCCGGCCAGACGCTGCTGGTGCGCGGTGCCACGTCTTCAGTTGGCCTGGCGGCCGTTGCCTATGCGAAAGCGCGCGGCCTTAAGGTCATCGCTACGACCCGCTCTGCCGCCAACTCGGCGCGCCTGCAGTCGATGGGCGCGGGCGACGTAGCGGTTGACAACGGCGAGATTGCCGACGCCGTGCGCAAGATCGTGCCGGCGGGCGTCGATGCCGCCCTCGAAGTCGTGGGTGCCACGACGCTGCGCGACACCGTCAAGGCGCTCCGCCCGTTCGGCGGCGTTTCGGTAATCGGCCTGCTTGGCGGCCCGCCGGTGCTGGAGCAGTTCCATTTGATGCAAGACCTTCCGGGTGCCGTGCGGCTGAACTTCTTCCCCAGCGGACTACTCGGCACTCCGGCGATGCCACTCAGCGAATCACCGCTTCCCTGGATCGTCCAGGAGGTCGCCGCAGGCCGCATACCTTCGCTGCGCACTCAGACCTTCGACTTCGACGACGTGCGTCGCGCGCACAGCCTCATGGAGAGTGATCGAGCGCTCGGCAAGTTCGTCGTCCGGCTTTGAACCCACCTACTAAAATGAACTCGACCACCACCCACAAAGCCAACGTCGGCGCGACGAACGCCTCCGCCTTCTAGCCGCGGTCCACAACGATGCTCTTCGCAAGAGTGCTTCTTGTCGCGATCTTCATCGTCTCCGGTCTGTGAAAGCTCGGCGCCATCCAGCCGACGATGGGCTACATGCAAGCCATGGGTGTCCCAGGCGTGCTGATCTACCCGACGATCGCCTTCGAGATCGCGGCCGGCGTGTTGATTCTGATCGGCCTGAAAGTTCGCACCACCGCGCTGTTGCTGGCCGGATTTAGCCTCATGACCGCAGTGATCTTTCGTCGCAATTTTGGTAACCAGATCGAGATGATCATGTCCCTGAAGAACGTATCGATGGCAGGTGGCTTTCTGTTGCTTCACGCGGCTGGCGGGGGCGCGCTCAGTCTTGATGAGCGCACCGTGTAGAAACAACGGTTGTAAACCCAAGCAGAGCGATAACCTCGCCGATGCCAAGCGCCGCCCTGGATGGCGGCGCTGGCAATCGCACGATCATCAAACTGAACGCGTCGACTCACGACTGCCGCCACCTCACCGAGAACGCCTCCAACGCTACAATAGCTCAGCAACGTGCGCAGGCGAGCCGCGAGCCAGCGGGATTCGTGCGCATCAATTTGGCCAAGCAACGATTCAAAGGGCGGTTCCCCGGCGTCTGCGTCCGAGATAGGGGAGGACTGCAATGAGTCAAGAGCGGACGCTGCATGCTGCTTCAAGTCGCATGACGCAACCCTAAGCAGGTGCGGAAATTAAATTGGGATTTGCCCCAATGTGGAGACGAACTCAATGAAGGCGTGGGTAATCCAGGAAGCCGGTGGGCCAGAACAATTTCAGCTTAAGAGCGTAGAAACACCACAAGCTCGAAACGGCTGGGCACTCATACGTATTCGGGCTTTCGGGCTGAATCGATCAGAATGGTTCACGCGAATAGGTGATTCCCCCACGGTGAAGTTCCCACGGGTGCTAGGTATTGAATGTGTAGGGGAAATAGTGGACGCGGGAGGTTTGGATCTAGAACCTGGCTCCACCGTTGCCGCGATCATGGGTGGGATGGGCCGCCAATTTGACGGTTCCTATGCTGAATACACTTTGGTTCCTCACGAGTGTGTTTTTTCCATTCGCACTCAGCTTTCTTGGGAGAACTTGGCGGCTCTGCCCGAGATGCTTCAGACCACGCACGGCTCTCTTTATACCGGGCTTGAAATCGATCGTGCGGAATCGATCTTGATCCGAGGTGGTACGTCATCAATTGGTATGGCTGCCCTAGCCTTGGCCAAACACGCCGGGTTGAAAGTTGGTATGACGACTCGTAGTGCCGGAAAAATTGCTGAACTCAAGGCTGCGGGTGCTGATGAGGTGTGGATCGACGATGGCGAGATACACAGAAAGATTAGAGAAGAACGGTCAAAACCCTATGATCGGGTGCTTGAACTGATTGGAACTACTACTTTGCTCGATTCCCTGCACTGTGTCGGTCGTGGTGGCATCGTTTGTATGACGGGAATTCTTGGTGGGAAGTGGGTGCTCAATGATTTTCACCCGATGGGCGACATTCCAACTGCGGTGAAGCTAACCTCGTACAGCGGAGAGGCTGCCGATTTATCGCCTGAGCAATTACAAAGCTATATCGACCTGGTGGAAAACGGCGAGCTTGAAGTCAAAACAGGCCCGACGTTCGAGTTTGAGGAGCTTGTGGAAGCTCACAGGTTGATGGACGCTAACCAAGCGGGTGGCAAAATTGTCATTCGTGGTAAAAAATGATTTGCCAACCTTCGGGTGTCATGCATCGAAGCAGAATGTCGCATAACAAATCGTTGCAGCGGACGCCAAACTTCCCCCGAAATAGTTGACACCTTGGGCTAACAAGCCGGAGGTGTTTTATGGCAAGAGCGGGCCCTCGAAAGATTGGAAGATACGGGGAGCAGTTCAAGGCAACGGCAGTGAAGCTCAGTAGCCTGCCCGGGGTGCTGATCCAGGATGTGGCGCATGCGCTGGACATCCACCCTTTCATGCTGTCACTGTGGAGAAAACAGGTCCGTGACGGAGTGATTGTGGCCAAGAGCGCGAAACTGGATGTGCAGACCAAGGCGGAGCTCAAGCGCCTGCGGGAGTTGGAGCGCAAGTTCAAGGTGCTCAAGGAGGAGTACCAGCTCCTAAAAAAAGCCATCCGGTTTGCTTCCGATCGAAAGCGGAAGTCTTCGCGTTCATCGAAGCAAACCGGGCCGAACACGAAGTCGCGCTGATGTGCCGGCTCTACGGGGTGACGCGGGCGGGGTATTACGCCTGGCATACACGGGGGCAAAGCCGGCGGGCGCAAGAGAACGAGAAGCTGGCCGAGCGCATACAACGGGTACACCTGCACAGCCGCCACACCTACGGCAGCCCGCGGGTCTATCAGGCACTACGAAGCCAGGGCTGCGAGGCGAGCGAGAACCGGGTGGCGCGGGTGATGCGCAAGCACGGCATCAAGGCACGGGTGGCCACGATCCGCTATACCAACCCGGGGCTCAAGCGCTTTTTTGCCGGGGCGGGCAACGCGCAGTTGGACCTGCAACCCGATACGGTGGACCAGGTGTGGGTGGGTGACATTACCTATCTGAAAGTCGGCGACATCTACCGGTAACTGGCGGTCGTCATGGACAAGTACTCCCGGCGTGTGATCGGATGGGCTTACGGCAACCGCAAGGACGTGGCGCTGACGCTCAAGGCGTTGAACCGGGCGGTACGCTACCGCAAGCCGCCGCGAGGGCTGATCTTCCATACCGATCGGGGGATCGAATACGCGGCCGGGGCCTTCAAGGCGCGGCTGGCCGAACTGGGCATGACGCAAAGCATGAATCGGCCCGGCAAGGTCACGGATAATGCCTACATCGAGTCGTTCTTCCATTCGATGAAGTCGGAGATCTATCACGGTCTGCATTTCAGCGAGGATCAGCAGATGCGAACAGCGCTGCGCGACTACATGCCCTTTTACAACGGCGCTAGAATCCACTCATCGCTGAACTACGGGTCGCCTGCGACGTATGAACAGCAGGCCCGATGACCCGGTGTCAACAAAATCGGGGGAAGATTCCCGTCGGGCGTCGTGGGCCGCGGCACGGGCATCGTGGCCGGCCGCTCAACTCGATCGTTGAGGCTGTAAAAAAAGTCCATTTGACGCGACCTGCCGTCATCGTTTGCATGGCAAGAAACGTTTGAGACTGGTCGCTCACTTTTCTCCGGAATCATGGCCCGCTACAAACCCCAGGACCGTAAAAGCAGACTGTTACGGTC
>JBKJUC010000250.1:0-11649 GCA_046590325.1 Burkholderiales bacterium
CTGCAGGTCGTTGGTGACCGCAAGCGCATCGATGCCCATGCCCTTCAGGTGTGCCTTCGCCTCCTCCAGCTCACCGGCCTTGCGCGCGGTGATCACCACCTTGGCGCCCATCTCCCCAAGGGCTTCGGCCATCTGCAATCCCAGGCCGCGAGATCCGCCGGTGATCACAGCGACCTTGCCCGAAAGGTCGAACAATTTTTTGACGTTCATAACAACTCCTTAGTTTTGCCACAGAGGACACAGAGATCACAGAGAAATTCAGGAACCGGCAAGGGTAATGTTAAGGCAATGCACGCGCTGACACCGAAGTTCGATACACGACTATCCGACGGGGCGCCACGAAGACCTTTACCTTGTTTTTCTCTGTGCCCTCTGTGTCCTCTGTGGCCAATTTTTTAGAACCATACGTCCTGCATTTCCAGCGTGGTGCGGTCGAGGCTGGCGAGCAATTCGTGCCACTGTTTCGTTTTCGGCAGCTCCCAGCGAAAGAACCAGGCGCAGGCCTGCAGTTTGCCCTGGTAGAAATTCTTCTCTTCCGCATCGGCGCCGCCGACTTTCCTGACCACGACCAGCGCCTGTCTCAGCCAGACCCAGGCCAGCACCGTATGGCCCACCAGGTCAAGATAAACCGAGGCATTCGCCAGTCCGAGCTCCACTTCGCCCCTGCCCGTCACGCACAAAAGATTGCGCGTCACATCCATGACCCGGTCGAGCGCTTCATTCAGGGCCTGGCCACTGCGGCGCAGTTCCTCGGAATCGCACGCGAGGGCTTCACGTACCACGCCATTGATCTCGCGCGCGAGCAACTGGATCCCGGCGCCATCAGCCATGCCGGCTTTGCGGCCCAGCAGGTCGATGGCCTGGATGCCGTTGGTGCCTTCGTGGATGGGATTGAGCCGGTTGTCGCGATAGAACTGCTCGACCGGATATTCGCGGGTATAGCCATAGCCGCCGTGAACCTGGATCGCCAGGCTGTTGGCCTCCAGACAGTAGTGCGACGGCCAGGCCTTGGCGACGGGTGTCAGGATCTCCAGCAACAGCCCGGCATCGCGGCGCGCCTTCTCATCCTCTGAAGTATGCACTTCGTCAACCAGGCTCGAGCAATACAGGCAGAGCGCCATCGCGCCTTCGACATAAGCCTTCTGCGCCAGCAGCATGCGCCTGACATCGGCATGCTCGATGATCCTCACTGGTGGCTGGTTCGGATCTTTGCCGCCGGGAAGGCGGCCCTGCGGCCGCTGGCGGGCATAGTCCAGCGCGTGCAGGTAGCCGGTATAGCCGAGCACGGTGGCACCCATGCCGACCCCGATGCGCGCCTCGTTCATCATATGGAACATGCAAGCCAGCCCTTTGTTCGGCTCGCCGATCAGTTCGCCCCAGGCGCCGCCTTCCTCGCCGAAGTTCAGCACGCAGTTGGTGGTGCCGCGGAAACCCATCTTGTGGTTGAGCCCGGCCAGCGCCACATCATTGCGCTCCGCGCGCGATCCGTCCGCGTTGACACGGTACTTGGGAACGATGAACAGCGAGATGCCCTTCACGCCCGCCGGTGCACCCTTGATGCGCGCCAGCACCAGATGGATGATGTTTTCCGACAGCTCGTGGTCACCAGCGGAGATCCACATCTTGCTGCCGCTGATGCGATAACTGCCGTCAGCCTGCGGATGCGCCGTGGTACGCACGTCGGCAAGCGAGGAGCCGGCCTGGGGTTCCGACAGGCACATGGTACCGAAATAGCGCCCGTCCACCAACGAGGGCAGATAGCGCTGCTTCTGCTCCGTCGTGCCGAAAGCGCGGATCAGGTTGGCATTGGCAATGGTGAGGAAGGGATAGGCGGCGGTCGAAACATTCGCCGCGTTGAACCAGGCGAAACAGGCCTGCGCGACGGTCCAGGGCAGTTGCATGCCACCGAGTTCGAAGTCCTGGGAGGCGGACATGAAACCAGCCTTGCGGAAGGCTTCCAGCGCTTCGCCCACCTCAGGAATCATCTGCACTTTGCCGCCGCTGAACCGAGGCTCGTTGAGGTCGGCCTTGCGGTTGTGGGGCGCGAACTTCTCTTCGGCGATTTTCGCCGCAGTCTCAAGCGCGGCGTCGAAGGTTTCGCGCGAGTGCTCGGCAAATCGCGGCCGGCTCGTCAGCGATTCGAGGTCGAGAAGCTCGTAGAGAACGAACTCGATGTCCCGGCGGTTCAGCAGCTTCGACTGCATAGGGCGATTTTCTTGGCCACAGAGGACACAGAGTTCACAGAGGAATTCTTCGCCGGTTTTCGGACCCGCCGGTCATGCTTGTTCGGAGGACTACCAATTCCGCAGCCAGGCAGTTCGTGTTTCTCTGTGCCCTCTGTGTCCTCTGTGGCCAAGTAAAGAATTAAACCACTTCAAAGAGACCCGCGGCGCCCATACCGCCGCCGACGCACATGGTGACCACCGCGTACTTCACGCCGCGGCGCTTGCCTTCAATCAGCGCGTGGCCGATCAGGCGGCTGCCGGTGACGCCGTAGGGGTGGCCGACGGCGATGGAACCGCCGTTGACGTTGAGCCGGTCGTTCGGGATGCCAAGCTTGTCGCGGCAGTAGATCACCTGCACGGCAAAAGCCTCGTTCAGTTCCCACAAGCCGATGTCCTCGATTTTCTTGCCGGCCTGCTTCAGCAGCTTGGGGATGGCGAACACCGGACCGATGCCCATTTCATCGGGTTCGCACCCAGCGACGGCGAAACCGCGGAAGATACCCATCGGTTTCAATCCCTTCTTCGAGGCAATGCGGTCGCTCATGAGGACTTGCACCGAAGCCCCGTCGGAAAACTGGCTGGCATTGCCGGCGGCGATCACGCCGCCTTCGACTGCGGGCTTGATCTGCGAGATGCCCTCGTACGTCGTGTCCGGGCGAATGCCCTCGTCCTCGCTCGCCGTGGTCTGTTTGGTAGATTCCTGACCGGTGTTCTTGTCGACCACTTTCATGGTGGTCGGAATCGGAACGATCTCGTCCTTGAACTTGCCTTCCGCCCGCGCCTTCGCCGCCTTCAACTGGCTGTCCACGCCGTAACGGTCCTGGACCTCGCGGCTGATCTTGTAGCGCTTCGCCACATTCTCGGCGGTAGCCAGCATGGGCCAGTAAATTTCGGGCTTGTTCTCCTTCAGCCAAGCATCCGCGAGCATGTGCTTGTTCATCTCGTTCTGAACGCAGGAGATGGACTCGACGCCGCCGGCCACGAAAATCTCCGCTTCGCCGGCCAGGATGCGCTGCGCTGCCAGCGCCACGGTCTGCAGGCCGGATGAACAAAAGCGATTGACGGTCATGCCGGACACCGTCACGGGCATGCCTGCGCGCAATGCAATCTGGCGCGCGATGTTCTGACCTGTCGCCCCTTCGGGCGTCGCGCAGCCCATGATCACGTCCTCGACCTCGGCCGGATCGAGTTTCGCCCGCTCGAGTGCTGCCTTGACGACATGTCCACCCATGGTCGCACCGTGGGTCATGTTGAGCGCACCTTTCCAGCTCTTGCAGAGCGGCGTGCGTGCGGTGGAAACGATCACTGCGTCCATGATTACTCCTTTAAGACATTTGCCACAGAGGGCACAGAGGACACAGAGAAAAATCCAAGGGCAACAGAATCAAGAGGGGCGATACATTTGTGGAGGCGGAAGCTGATACCACCCCTTCACCGTTGAATTGCCTGTCCTTCGCTGTTCTCTGTGCCCTCTGTGTCCTCTGTGGCTAATTTAGTTGTTGAACTTCCCGCCTTCGGCCGCAAGCCTCTCGAGCAAAGGCGCCGGTTTCCAGGACTCGCCATGGGCGGAATGATAGCGCCGCACGGATTCCAGCACCTTGTCCAGGCCGACGGTATCGGCATGGAACATCGGCCCGCCGCGGAAACGGGGGAAGCCGTAGCCGTAGATGTAGACAATGTCGATGTCGCTGGCGCGCAGCGCGATGCCTTCCTCGAGGATCTCCGCGCCTTCATTGACCAGCGCGTAAATGCAACGTTCCAAGATCTCCTGGTCGCTGATCTGGCGCCGCTGGATGCCGGCTTCCTTCGAAGCCTTCACGATCAGGTCTTCGACGACCGGATCGGGAATAGGGTTGCGGTTGCCGGCTTCGTAACGGTACCAGCCAGCGCTGGTCTTCTGGCCGAAACGGCCGAGCTCGCAGACCTGGTCCGCCACTTTCGAGTAACGCAGGTGTGCGGGCCGCGTTGCGGCCTGGCGCTTGCGGATGTACCAGCCGACGTCGAGCCCGGCCAGGTCGCCGACCCGGAACGGGCCCATGGCAAAGCCGAAATCCTCGATGACCTTGTCCACCTGTTGCGGCAGGGCGCCTTCCTCGAGCAGGAACCCTGCCTCGCGGAAATAGCCATGCAGCATGCGGTTGCCGATGAAACCGTCGCACACGCCGGCGACGACGCCGACTTTCTTGATGGCCTTCGACAGTTTCATGGCAGTGGCTAGTACGTCCTTCCCCGTCTTGTCGGCACGTACGACTTCCAGGAGTTTCATCACGTTCGCCGGACTGAAGAAGTGCAATCCGAGCACGTCTTGCGGGCGCGAAGTCGCGGCGGCGATTTCATTCACGTCGAGCGTGGAGGTGTTGGTGGCGAGGATGGCTCCCCGCTTGGCGACCTTGTCGAGTTTTTCGAATACCTGCTTCTTGACCTCCATGTCCTCGAACACGGCCTCGATGACTATATCCACGTCCTTGATGTCGTCGTAGCTGGTAACGCCGGTGAACAGGGCCATGCGCTTGTCCATGGCTTCCTGGCTCAGGCGGCCCTTGGCGACCGTGGCGGCGTAATTTTTGCGAACGATGCCCAGGCCCTTGTCCAGCGCTTCCTGGTTCAATTCGAGCATTTTTATCGGGATGCCGGCGTTGGCGAAATTCATCGCAATGCCACCGCCCATGGTGCCGGCACCGATCAAAGCCGCGGACTTGATCTCCCGCACCGGCGTGTCGTCCGGCACATCGGGAATCTTCGTGACCTGGCGTTCGGCGAAGAACAGGTGGCGCAGTGCGCGGGACTCGTCCGTCTTGACCAGCTTCTCGAACTGCTGGCGCTCGAAGGCAACGCCTTTGGCAAACGGCAGGCTGGTCGCGGCTTCGACGCAGGAGGTGATGGCCAACGGCGCGGGATAACCGCGCCACGCCTTGGCGATGCGCGCGCGGGCGGCCGAGAAGAAAGCTTCCGCGGGCTGGTCGAGGCCGGCATTCAACTGGCTGGCGCGGCGGACACCCTGGCCTTCCTTTAGGAGGCGATTGGTGTAGGAAATCGCAGCGGCGCGAAGATCGCCGGTGACGACCTCGTCCACCAGTCCGGCTTCCCTCGCCTTTTCACTGGAGATCGGATCGCCTGCGACCATAAAGTCCAGCGCCTTTTCCACACCCATCAATCGAGGTGCACGCTGTGTGCCGCCGGCACCCGGAAGGATGCCAAGCTTCACTTCTGGCAGCGCGATCAGCGCACCCGTGAGTGCGATCCTGTAATGGCAGGCCAGCGCAAGTTCCAGCCCTCCGCCCATCGTCGGGCCGGAGATGGCGGCGATGATCGGCTTGGTGACCGTGTCCATATACGCCAGCGCATCCGGCAAGGTGGCCTTGCCCGGTTCATAGGGCTTGCCGAATTCGCTGATGTCAGCACCACCGCTGAAGTTGCGCCCTCCGCCGATGATGACGAAGGCGCGGATATGGTGGTCGTGGTCGCCCTCCTTGAGGGCCTCCAGGATGCCCTGGACCACGCCCTTGTTCACCGACAGCGCGTTGACCGGCGGATTGTTGAGCGTGATGACGCCTATGCTGCCCTGCTTCTGGTAATCGATTACAGACATTGTGAGAACCCCTATTGGCCACAGAGGACACAGAGGTCACAGAGAAAAATCGGAGGACACGGGTGATGCAGTCAAGAATGGCGTGGGCATTCTGTCGCTGATCGATACCCGGACCCATCACCTCCAAGCATGCTCGTTAACAACAAGCCTGCTCCTGGTTTCTCGCTCTTCTCTGTGTCCTCTGTGCCCTCTGTGGCAAATGAATCGGATTTAGTGGATCTAAACTTCCAGCCATTCCTTGCGAACGGCCTCGTTGTTCCGCAAGCCTTCGGGCGAGCCTTCGAACACGATCTGGCCGTGGCCCATCACGTACAGGCGCTGGGAGATTTTCAGCGCGATGGTGAGCTTCTGTTCGACCAACAGGATGGACACGCCACGGTTCTTGATTTCCTCGAACAGGCGCGCAACCTGTTCGACGATCTTCGGCGCCAGGCCTTCGGTGGGTTCGTCGATCATCACCAGGTCAGGATCGCCCATCAGGGTGCGGCACAACGTAAGCATCTGCTGCTCGCCGCCCGACATGACGCCGGCGGGCGCATCGGCCCGTTCCTTCAGGCGCGGGAACAGCGTGTACATGTCGTCGAGGCTCCAGCGGCCCTTCTGCCCGGCGCTCTTCATCCCCAGCAGCAGATTCTGCTTCACCGTCAGCGAAGGAAAGATATCGCGGTTCTCCGGCACGTAACCCAGTCCCCTGCGCGCGATCGTGTAGGTTTTCTGGCCGCACAGTTCCTCGCCTTTGAACTTCACCGAACCCGTCGAGTTGACCTGGCCCATGATGGACTTGATGGTCGTGGAACGGCCGACGCCATTGCGCCCCAGCAGGCTGACAATTTCGCCCTCGCCGACACGTAAGTGCACCCCGTGCAGGATGTGACTCTTGCCGTAATAGGCGTGGAGGTCTTTGACTTCTAGCATTCCAACCCCTTTGCCACAGAGGTCACAGAGGACACAGAGCAAAACCAGAGGACACGGCCTGCATAGGGAAATTGACAATGGATGGTTCGCCACCGTTTGGCAACTTGACCCGTCATCGTCCAGCACGCCCGCTTACTCGCAAGGCTGCTCTGTTGCTCTCCTCTGTGGCCTCTGTGTCCTCTGTGGCTAATCATGGTTTCAGTGTTGCTCAGTGCCGAGATAGGCTTCCTGGACCGCCTTGCTGGCGCGGATTTCCTCGGGCCTGCCGGTGGCGATCACCTCGCCATAGACCAGCACCGAAATCTGGTCGGCCAGGTTGAACACCACGCTCATGTCGTGCTCGACCATGATCAGCGTACGGCCTTCGGTCACTTTCCGGATCAGTTCAACGGCTTCGTCGGTTTCGCTGCGGCTCATGCCGGCGGTCGGCTCATCGAGGAGGATAACGTTCGCACCGCCCGCAATGGTCACGCCGATTTCGAGGGCGCGCTGCTCGGCATAGGTGAGCACGCCCGCGATACGGTCGCGTCGCGTCGCCATGCCGATGCGTTCCACGATTTCGCCGGACCGCTCGCGCACATCCGCCAGCGAGTCGACCCGATGCCAGAAGGAATACTTGTATCCGAGCGACCACATTACAGCGCAGCGGATGTTCTCGTAAACCGACAGTTTTGGAAAAATGTTGGTGATCTGGAAGCTGCGGGCCAGTCCTTTGCGGTTGATGGTCTCCGCCTCGAGTCCCGTGATTTGTTCGCCGTGCAGTTCGATGCGACCGGAACTGACCGGAAAGCGGCCACTGATCAGGTTGAATAGCGTGGACTTCCCGGCGCCGTTCGGTCCGATGATCGCATGGCGTTCGCCCGGGCTGATGGCGAGATTGACGCCGTTGATGATCGCGGTGCGCCCAAAGCTCTTGCGCACGTCATGGAGTTGCAGGGCCGGCGCGCTCATATGGCCCCCGCTTTCTGCAACTCGGGCGTGAGGTTTTCCCAGGCGCGCCGGACCATCTTTCTCGCGCCATAGAACAACGCTATGCCAATCGCGAATACGACGAGCGTGCCGATCCATGCGGAAGCCTTCGACGGATCCAGTTCGACGCCGAAGAAGGAAAACGCCTTGTCGATCGATTCCTTGGCCTCGTAGTGGTAGATCATTTCGATCAACGCAAAGAAGCCGAGCATCATGATCGAGCCGGCGACGGCTGCGGCCGCATAGGACGGCAGCAGGCGGGGAAGCAGGCGCGCCTTCCAGGCCGGCTTGTGCAGCGTCACCAGGTTGGCGATGCCGCCCGGCGAGAACATGATGATCACCAGGAAGAACAACCCGAAATACAGCAGCCAGGCCTGGGTGTAGTTGGAGAGTGCCGATTGCAGCAACGTGACCAGCACCGCGCCGATGATCGGCCCCCAGAAATGGCCGACACCGCCGATAAAGGCCATCAGCACCACGTTGCCCGATGCCACCAGGCCCAATGTTTCGGCCGTGACGATTTCGTAGTTGATCGCGGCAAGGCCGCCGCCGATGCCGGCAAAAAAACTGGCGAGCGACATCATCAGCCAGCGTACCCGCGTCGGATTGTAGCCGACGAACTTGGCCCGTTCCGGATTGTCGCGCACGGCGTTGGCCATGCGGCCCAGCGGCGTCCAGGTCAATGCAAACATCGCCATCATGGATACGAGGCACCAACCGGCGATGAGATAGTAGACCTGGATTTGCGGCCCGTAGCTGATGCCCATCACCGTGCCGCCTACAGTGCGGTTGGTCGCAATCCCGCCCTCGCCGCCGAAAAAGCCCGTAAACATGAGTGCGCTGGCGGCCACCATCTCGGCGATACCCAGCGAGATCATTGCGAACGGCGTGCCGGCGCGCCGGGTCGTCACGAAGCCGAAAAGCAGCCCGAACACCAGTCCGGCGATACCCCCGATCAGCGGCACCATGGTGACCGGGAACCAGAGCTTGCCGGCACCAATCAGATTCAGCGCGTGCGCGCAGAAGAATGCGCCCAGGCCAAAATACACCGCATGGCCGAACGACAGCAGTCCGGTCTGGCCCAGCAGCATGTTGTACGACAATGCGAAAATCACGGCGATGCCCATCTGCGAAAGCATGGACAACGCAAAGCTCTGTTTGAAGAGCAGCGGCAGCACCGCAAAGAAAATCGCGACCGCGGCCCAGAACGCTGCCCGGCGCAGATTGAATACCGTGCTCACGGGCGGTCTCCGCAATCGAATCGCATGCAGGAAGCGCGCATCATGTTTCCCGCGTTCCCATGAGGCCGCGTGGCCTCACAATCAGCATCAGCACCATCATCAGGTAAGGCAGGACAGGCGCCGTTTGCGACACGGTGATTGCCAGCAGGCCGTGCCAGGACGAATCGCGCGAAATGCTGATCCCGACGATCCCCAGGGCGTCGAGGATCGAGTAATCGAGCGCGACCGAGAATGTCTGCAGCCCGCCGATGATCAGTGAAGCGATGAATGCGCCCGCCAGCGAGCCCATGCCGCCGAAGACGACCACAACGAACACGATGCTTCCCACCGCAACCGCCATTCCCGGCTCGGTGATGAACGCGTTGCCGCCGATCACGCCGGCCAGCCCGGCCAGCGCGGCGCCGCCGGCAAACACCAGCATGAATACCCGCGGCACGTTATGGCCCAGGGATTCGACCATCTCGGGATGGGTCAGGGAGGCCTGGATCACCAGGCCAATCCGGGTGCGGGTCAGCAGCAGGTAGAGCGCGATCAACATGCCCACCGAGACCAGCATCATGAATCCGCGATAGGCCGGGTACTGGGTGGTGAACAGCGTGAACAGGGTGAAATCGAGTTCGGCAGGAATCCGGTAGTCCACCGGTGCGCGGCCCCAGATCAGATGCACCACTTCCTCGATCACGTAAGCGAGGCCGAAGGTGAACAGCAGTTCGGCAACATGCCCGAACTTGTGGACCGTGCGCAGACCAAAGCGCTCGGTCGCCGCCCCGAGCGCCCCGACAATCAGGGGTGCCAGGAACAGGGCCGGCCAGAAACCGGTATGCAGCCCGACCTGGTAAGCGAAGTACGCGCCCAGCATGTAGAAGCTGGCATGGGCGAAGTTCAGCACGCCCATCATGCTGAAGATCAGCGTCAAACCCGACGAAAGCATGAACAGCAGCAGTCCGTAGGACAGGCTGTTCAGCAGGGTGACGAAGAAGAATTCCATGTTAAAGGCGGTGACTGGTAATTGGTGATTGGTAAATGGTTGTCGGGCTTTCAGTCTTTGATTCGCTAATTACCAATCACCAGTCACCAATCACTGTTTTTAATCACGGTTTCTGAAACTTGCAGGTCGTCGGCAGCACCGTGGCCCTGGCCTCGATGCGCGCATCGGTGCGGAAGCCAAAGCCGGTTTTTTCCACGTCGTACTTGACGTCCTTGCCATTGGCGCGCACCAGCGTCGAAATGAACAGCGGCTGGATTACCTGGTGGTTGTCGGCCCTGACCTCGATCTGCCCGGCGTCGTCGTCATACTTGACCGCTTCCATCGCGGTCACGACTTTCAGGGTGTCGGCGGTTTTCGCCTGCTCGATGGCGCGTGCCAGCGTTTCCACAGAATTGCGGATGGACGAGTAATACAGGTCGTCCTTGACCTCCGGGAAGCGCGTGCGATAGGCGACGGTATGTTCGCTGGCGCCCTTGCCGCCGATGTTCGAGTGCCAGGTGGTCACCTGCTTGACATGGCCGGCGCCGGCTTCGCCGAGCGCCGTGACGACACCGCCCGCACCCGTGTAATAGGTGTAGTAGTCGACCTTGAGCCCCGCCTCCTTGCCTGCCTTGACCAGCAGGGCGAGATCGTTCCCCCAGTTGCCGGTGATCACGCTGTCGGCGCCCGATGACTTGATCTTGCTGACATAGGGCGCGAAGTCCTTCACCTTGCCGAGCGGATGCAGGTCATCGCCGACGATCTCCACGTCAGCCCGCTTCGTGTTCAGCATGCTACGGGCGGATTTCGCCACAGCCTGGCCGAAGGAATAATCCTGGTTGATCAAGTAGACCTTCCTGATGCCCTTCTGCTGCGCCATATAGTCGGTAAGCGCCTGCATCTTCATGTCGGCATCCGCATCGAAGCGGAAGTGCCAGTAGTTGCATTTTTCGTTGGTCAGTTGCGGATCGACCGCGGCGTAATTCAGGAAGATCACGGCCTTGTCGGGATTGCGGGCGTTGTGCTTGGCCACGGCATCCGACAGCGCGATTGCCACGCTGGAGCCGTTTCCCTGGGCAATGTAGCGAATGCCCTGGTCGATCGCCTGCTTGAGCACCAGCAGCGCCTCCTGAGGGCTGGTCTTGGTGTCGAACGGCACCACTTCGAGTTTCTTCCCGTCCAGCACGCCGCCGCGCGCATTCACGGCCTCGGTGGCGATCTGGTAGTGGCGCAGGCCGATTTCGCCGATGTTGGCGAACGGACCGCTCAGACCCTCGATAAAGGCAATGCGAACGGTTTCCTGCGCCGAGGCGGCGCATGCGAACCCGCACAGCCACAGGCACAGTACGATCGTGGACTTCAGTTTCATCAACATGACCTCCTCCTGGAGGGACGTGCGACGCCGCGCGACGGTGCGTTGCCTTACCGACCGTAACCTTTTAGTGGATTGCACGCGGGAGGCGCGATCGTCGGCGTCATACTGGTTGTTTATTTATCGGTGTGTGCCACGTTCTCTCGATTCGCTCGCCGACCCAGTCGAGCGCAGCGGATCCGGCCCGACTGCACGCACTGGATTCTATTCGCAAAGCAGAACCGTTGTAAACCGAGTGGCGGGAATCCGGCAGGCTGCATATTTTCCTTACACGGCAGCGCAGCAATTGCGCGGCCACTCAAGCTGCTAGAATCGGCCACCCAAATAATGTACCGGCAAGAGGAGTCCGCGATGCAAGGCCTGATGATGGA
>JBKJUC010000264.1:0-24914 GCA_046590325.1 Burkholderiales bacterium
TATCGTTGAACGCACCCAACAACTGGGTCAGGAAAAACGGTCCGAACCGGCGCTCAAGCAGAAGGCGGAACTGGTTTTTGTTTTCCATTCCGGATGGATACTACCGTATCGGGCATGAGCGCATCTGCCGGGCACAACCCGGCGCCACGTGCATGATAGTTCGAGAATCTGACGGATCGATGGCCGTATGCTCTGCGGGAATTGAGCCGATTCAAGGAGATGAATAATCCACTACACGGGGATGGAACTTGCTTTGAAAACGTCATGGCCGAACAAGAATTCAATTCCGCCCGTGGAGTTTCAGCCTTTCGTACAAAAATCGCACATCAGGGGCGCAGCAGCGGCACAAGCTGCCCCTGCGGGGATTTGACGACGGCGGAAAAGAGGCCAGCCGTGAACTCGGATAGTAGTTTCGGCCGGTCTTCGACCTTAACTTACCGAGGCAAGTTAGCCTGCACTGAAACTCCGTGGCCTCGTTTTCGAATCAGTGGGTGCTTCAATACACCCTCTCCGCCAAATAAAAAGCGCCCCGCCAGAATGAGCGATATAGGAACATCTGGCCATTTTTTGAGGGTGGGATTGTGTCTGTCTCGCCTTAAGGCGATCCAGCCATCCCTCGCGCGGCGAGGGACCGCACCGGGAACCGGTGCGTCCCAAAACGCAGTGCGTTTTGGTCGAATCAGTGGGTGCTTCAATACACCCTCTCCGCCAAATAAAAAGCGCCCCACAAGGGAGCGCTTTTTATTTGGCGGAGAGGGTGGGATTCGAACCCACGTGCCAGGTCTCCCTGACCATCTGATTTCGAGTCAGCGCCGTTATGGCCACTTCGGTACCTCTCCGGAATTTTACTGCCGACGTTCATGATATTTTAACAGCCGATGGTCGCCTTTGCGAATAAACGCCTTGCTTCACGCTGGGTTCAGGTGCCGGAGACGGCGGCACATGCCAGGCGCCGTGCACTTTCCACCTACAAGGTGGTTGCGGCGGCGCTACTGATCATCCTTCCGTCCTGCGATCCGGGTACGCTGATCCAGCGCCCTGTTCTTCCTTTCGGCCTGACCGATGAGCTGGTGGTACTGGTCCGCAACAGCCCCTCCACCCGATTCCTCGGTGCCGACGGCAAGTACGTCGGCATCGAGCAGGACCTGCTGGAAATGTTCGCCAAGGACATCGGGATGAAGCTGCGCCTGGTGGAGTATTCCAACTTTGCGGATATCTTGCCCGCCCTGAGCCGGAATACAGCGCATTTTGCAGCGGCCGGCCTCAGCGCGACCGAGGAACGGCGGCGTGATTTCCTGTTTGGCCCCGCATACCAGTCCGTGCAGAAAGTCGTCGCCTACAATACGGACCGGCCGCGTCCGCGCAGTGTGCGGGATCTCGTCGGCAAACGCGTTGCCGCCATGGCGGGCACCAGCGGCGCCGAGCAATTGCGCATCGAACGGGAGTCTGTCCCGCAATTGCGCTGGGATGAAATGCCCATCGGCGATGGCATTAAGCTCCTGGACGAGCTTGCAGACGGGGAATTCGACTATGTAGTGACCGACTCCAACGTGGTCGATCTGGCGCAGAATTTCCTGCCAAACATCGCGCGTGCTTTCCACCTCGGCACACCGGAAACGCTTGCATGGGCTCTCCCAAAGGACGCCAGCCCACTGCTTGTCAATCAGATCAGCGATTTTTTCCTCCGCATCAACAGCAGCGGCGCGCTGCGCGTGCTGCTCGATCGCTACTACGGGCATATCGAGCGACTGGACCAGGGCGACGTCACCGCGTTCCTGCAGCGGCGGTTAACCGTCTTACCGCAGTATCGCGGCGCATTTGAGGAAGCGCAGGAATTGACCGGATTAGACTGGAGGCTTCTCGCCGCACTGGGCTTCCAGGAATCGCACTGGAATCCGCTTGCCACCAGCCCCACCGGCGTGCGCGGGCTGATGATGCTCACGTCCGAAACCGCCGACCGCATGAACGTCAGCGATCGACTGGATCCGCACCAGAACATCATCGCGGGAGCACGCTACCTGCGCATGCTCAAGGACACTCTGCCGGAACGCATTCCCGAACCGGACCGGACCTGGATGGCGCTCGCATCGTACAACGTCGGCTACGGACACCTCGAGGATGCGCGAATCCTGACGCAACGGCGCGGACTGAACGCAGATTCATGGATCGACGTGCGCAACACCCTGCCGTTGCTGGCGCGATCGGATTACTACATTACGGTGAAGCGCGGCTTTGCACGGGGCGGCGAGGCCGTGGTCCTGACCGAGAACATCCGCAACTACTACGACATCCTCGTCCGCTACGAGGATCCTCACCGGCCGCTGTTCTCGGACGCGGGAACCCTGGATGCACGCGTTGTCGCGCCCTGACCTGACTCAGGCGCGGCTGATCCTGTCCATAGCGCGCATATAGGGACGCAGCACTTCGGGAATAGTCACGCTGCCGTCAGCATTCTGATAGTTCTAGTGCCGGCCTAACCTGAAGGTTAGCCTTCACTGAAACATCAACGCGGGCGCTCTATCGCCTTCAGCCCTGCCATGTAGGGCTGAAGTACGGCAGGGATATCCACCCCGCCGTCCGCGCGTTGATAGTTTTCCAGGATGGCAACCAAGGTTCGGCCGACCGCCAGGCCGGAACCATTGAGCGTGTGCACCAGTTCGTTTTTTCCCTTCTCGCCCTTGTAACGCGCCTGCATGCGCCGCGCCTGGAAGGCCTCGAAGTTGCTGCATGAGGAAATCTCGCGATAGGCATTCTGGCCCGGCAGCCACACCTCGATGTCGTAGGTCTTGGCTGCCGAGAATCCCATGTCGCCAGTGCATAGCGCCACCGTGCGGAACGGCAGCTCAAGGCGCTTGAGGATTTCCTCGGCATGAGCGGTCAGCTGCTCCAGGCATTCGTAGGATTTGTCAGGATGGACGATTTGCACCAGCTCAACCTTGTCGAACTGGTGCTGGCGGATCATGCCGCGTGTGTCCTTGCCGTAAGAACCGGCTTCCGAACGGAAGCAGGGAGAATGACAGACGAATTTCAGCGGCAGCCTGTCCGCAGCCAGAACTTCATCCCGAACGATGTTGGTGACGGGAACTTCGGCGGTGGGAATCAGGTAAAACTTTCCGCCGTCGGCTTTGGGTATCGAGAACAGGTCTTCCTCGAACTTCGGCAACTGCCCGGTGCCGCGCATGCTGTCCGCGTTGACCATATAGGGCACGTACACTTCGGTGTAACCGTGCTCGCCGCTGTGCACGTCGAGCATGAATTGCGCAATTGCGCGATGCAGGCGCGCCAGCGGGCCCTGCATCAGCGTGAAGCGCGCGCCGCTGATCTTTACCGCGGTATCGAAATCCAGCATACCCAGTCCGGTCCCGACATCGACATGATCCCTGGGTGCGAAGTCAAACCTGCGTGGCTCGCCGATCCGGCGGACTTCCACGTTGTCGTCGGCGGACTTTCCGACTGGCACGCTGGCATGGGGAACATTGGGAATGGTCAGGAGTAATTCGGTGAGCTTCGACTGAATGTCGTTGAGCTCCGATTCGATCGTCTTGAGTTCCTCGCCCACCATGCCCATCTCGGCCATCAGCGCTATCGTATCCTCGCCCTTGCGCTTGAGTTCGCCGATCTGTTTTGACGAGGTGTTGCGCTTCGACTGAAGTTCCTGTGTCCTAACCTGCGCACGTTTGCGCTGCTCCTCCAGTGCGCGGAAGTTCGCCACGTCGAGCGCGACACTGCGCGTGGCCAGACGTGCCGCCACCGAGTCCAGGTCGTTCCTTATCAACTGAATATCTAGCATCGGGAATCCAGGTCTTTTGCCACAGAGGTCACAGAGTACACAGAGGAAAACAATGCCAAGCCACGTGGCAGTCGCGAGCAGGGTTCACATGTTCTGCTTTTTGCTTCTTTCCTGCAGTTTCTCTGTGCCCTCTGTGACCGCTGTGGCTAATCATTTTTCTTCTTCGCCATTTCATCCAGCTCGCGCAAATGCGCGAGCTTCTCGGCAATCTTGCCTTCGAGTCCGCGCGGAGTCGGTCGGTAAAACTTAACATCCCCGACGCCGTCTGGCAGGTAGTGCTCCCCCGCTGCATACGCCTCCGGCTCGTCGTGCGCATAGCGATAGGTCCGGCCGTAGCCGAGTTCCTTCATCAGTTTCGTGGGAGCGTTGCGAAGGTGCTCCGGTACCGACCGCGACTTGTCGGACTGGACGAACGAGCGGGCTTCATTATACGCAACGTATGCGGCATTCGACTTCGGCGCGCATGCCAGATAGATGGCGGTCTGGGCGAGCGCCAGTTCCCCCTCCGGCGACCCAAGCCTTTCGTAGGTTTCGCAGGCATCCAGCGCAAGGCGCAGCGCCCTTGGGTCCGCCAGTCCGATGTCCTCGATGGCCATGCGCACCAGCCGCCGCCCCGTGTAGAGCGGATCCGCGCCACCGTCCAGCATGCGCGTGAGCCAGTACAAGGCGGCATCGGGCGAAGAACCGCGAACGGACTTGTGCAAGGCCGAGATCTGGTCATAGAACGCATCTCCACCCTTGTCGAAGCGGCGCATGTTCTGCGCCAGGGTGTTCTGCACGAAAGCTTCATCGATCTGCGTGACATCCGATGCGACCGCCGCGTTGCCCAGGGTCTCGACCATGTTCAGCAGGCGGCGGGCATCCCCGTCCGCCGCACCGGTCACCAGATCCCGGGTCTGGTCGGGAAACAGCAACCCCGGAAAACTTCCGGCCATTGCCCGGGCAAACAACGTGGCCAGTTCATTCTCGCTCAGGGGTTTGAGCACATACACGGCCGCCCGCGACAGCAAGGCGCCGTTGACCTCGAAGGAAGGATTCTCGGTGGTGGCGCCGATGAAAGTCACCAGACCCTGTTCGACAAAAGGCAGAAAGGCGTCTTGCTGCGCCTTGTTGAAGCGATGCACTTCATCGACGAACAGAATGGTGCGCCGCCCGGATTGTTGCAGAGAATTTTCGGCACGCGCCACCGCGTCGCGAATGTCCTTGACGCCCGACAGTACGGCGGAAAGCGCGATGAACTCGGCATCGAACGCTGTTGCCATGAGCCGCGCCAGCGTCGTCTTGCCCACACCCGGCGGCCCCCACAAGATCATCGAATGCAACTTGCCGGATTCGTAGGCAATCCGCAGGGGCTTGCCGGCGCCGAGCAAATGCTGCTGCCCGACCACCTCGTCCAGAGATCGTGGACGCATCAACTCCGCGAGCGGCGCCGCGGGCTGCCTGGCTTCGAACAGATCAGTCAAAGGCGTACCCCTTCACCGCAAAGGCGCAAAGAAATGCCGCAAAGGAAAGCGAAAGACATTCAAATGGCACACGAGTAATGGCGGGCAGAATATCGATAGGAACCCGGCAAATGCCAGTCAACATATATTTCTTTTCGTCCTGGCCTTCCTTCGCGTTCCCTTTGCGCCTTCGCGCCTTTGCGGTTAGGCGTTATTCCGTTACGACATCCGCGCCTTCGGGCACGGTGAACTTGTACATGTCGGCAGACGACTTGGGATTGCGCTGCAGATTGGAGAGCTTGATACTCGTTTTCTGACCGAAGTGGTCGTAGAGCTCCATGACCTCCAGTACATTGCCGCGGAAACCCATGTGCACCTTGTCGAACAGGCTCTCTTCGTCCAGCGGCCTTGCTTCGAGCCAGTCGAGCCGCTTTTTCATCCCCAGCGCATTGAGGGAGAAATACTTGCCGATGTCGTCCGACCCCGCGAGCAACGCGGCAGGGCTGCTCCCCAGCGCCTTGTCGAGCTTGCGCTCCGTGACCTGATTGAGGTCCTTGTCGTAGATCCACAGCTTGCTGCCGTCGCCGACAATCAGTTGCTCATACGGCTTTTCATAGGTCCAGCGGAATTTCCCGGGCCGCTCGAACTGCACGGTACCGCTGGCCTTTTGCGCAATCTCACCGCCGGAGTCGGTCACCGTTTGCGTGAACGTCGCCCGCGCCGATCGCGTCTGCTCGATGAAGGCACGCAGTTTTTCGATCGGCCCCGCCAGGGCGGGTTGCGCCGCAAGTACACTGGCGCCAATTGCAAGGATCAGGAGCTGGCGAATTACGGAGCGAAGTCCCATCAGAATTTCCTCGTTCTCTGGAGGTCGGAGATCAGGCCACCGGTGAGGGTGACGACCGTTGTGAAAGGATCGGACAGGGTCGGGTAGTAGTAGAGCTTCCTCAATTCGAGATTGCTGAAGGACTGCACGCGGGCGCCACGCCGCCCGGTGATCGCCGCGCTGCCGACCGTCCCGTCGGCCGATTCATAGTCGGGCGAGCCGGCCCGCTGCAGCAACTCGCCTTCGGTCATGCCATTGCGCAGCATGATGTAAACGTCGAATGGCAGGCCGCGAACGGCCGCAACCGGCGCAGGGGCCGGTGCCTGGGGCGCTGCGGCCGCCTGACGGGAGGGCTCGGGTAGCGGCTTCTGTTCCACTACCGGGCTTACCTCGGGCCGGGTTTCGGTGCCGATGTTCGGAAAATCGACCGGCCGGGACGGGGCGTTGGCGGGCGGTGTATCGCTGTAGTGCACCTTGCCCTCGCGGTCGACCCACTTGTAGACGTCGGCTGCCGCCGGAATCGCTGCGCACAGCAAAGCCAGAACTGCGGAAACGTTCTGCATGATCCCCTCCTTGTTCCCGGCTTTACGCCTCGGTGCGCGAGGGCGCGAGGACTTCGCGGTTGCCATTGGATTGCATGCTCGAAACCAGTCCTGCCCTTTCCATTTGCTCGATCAGCCGCGCGGCGCGGTTGTAGCCAATCCGGAGGTGCCGCTGCACCAGGGAGATCGACGCGCGCCGCGACTTGACCACAATGTCGACGGCCTGGTCGTAGAGCGGATCGGCCTCCGCATCCGTTTCGCCGTTGCCGCCGCCGTTCTCGGCCTCGGCCTCGCCGCCCTCCAGGACTTCTTCGATGTACTGCGGCTCGCCGCGCGACTTCAGGTATTCCACGACCTTGTGCACTTCCTGGTCCGCCACAAACGCACCGTGGACGCGCTGCGGATACCCGGTGCCCGGCGGCAGGAACAGCATGTCGCCCTGCCCCAGAAGCTGTTCCGCACCCATCTGGTCGAGAATGGTCCGCGAATCCACCTTGCTCGAAACCTGGAAAGCGATGCGGGTCGGAATGTTCGCCTTGATCAGGCCCGTGATCACGTCCACCGAAGGGCGCTGCGTTGCCAGTATCAGGTGGATGCCAGCCGCCCTCGCCTTCTGTGCCAGGCGGGCGATCAACTCCTCTACCTTCTTGCCTACGACCATCATGAGGTCGGCCAGTTCGTCTATGACCACGACGATCAGCGGTAATTCCTTGATGGGTTCCGGATTTTCCGGGGTGAGGGTAAAGGGGTTGGTCAGCGGTTTGCCGGCCTTCTCCGCTTCCCTGACCTTCTGGTTGAATCCGGAAAGGTTACGCACGCCCAGGGTGGACATAATCTTGTAACGCCGGTCCATTTCACCCACACACCAGTTGAGCGCATGCGCGGCCTGCTTCATGTCCGTGACCACCGGCGCGAGCAGGTGGGGGATGCCCTCGTAAACCGAAAGCTCGAGCATTTTCGGATCGACCAGGATGAGGCGCACGTCTTTTGGCGGCGCCTTATACAACAGCGACAGGATCATCGCGTTGATGCCGACCGATTTCCCGGAGCCGGTCGTGCCGGCCACCAGCAGGTGCGGCATGCGGCCCAGGTCGGCGACAATCGCGTTGCCCGCGATATCCTTACCTAGCGCCAGGGTCAGCGGCGATGCCAGTTCCGCATAGACTTTCGACGACAGGATTTCCGACAGGCGAACCGTCTGCCGCTTCGGGTTGGGGATTTCCAGCCCCATGCACGATTTTCCGGGAATCGTTTCCACCACGCGCACGCTGACTACTGACAGGGCGCGGGCAAGGTCCTTCACCAGGTTGATGATCTGGCTGCCCTTCACGCCGACCGCGGGCTCGATCTCATAGCGGGTGATGACCGGCCCCGGCTGTGCCGCGACCACCTTCACTTCAATGTTGAAATCGGAGAGCTTCTTTTCTATCAGCCGCGAGGTGTACTCCAGCGTGTCGGCGGACAGGAGTTCGATGTCGACTGCCGGCTCGTCAAGCAAGTGCAACGGCGGCAGCGGCGAGTCCGGCAGGTCCTCGAACAGCGGCTTCTGCTTTTCCTTGCCGACCCGATCCGACTTCGGGATGTCGATGCGCGGGGGCTCGATGCGGACCGGCTCGTGTTCTTCGAAGCGCTTGCGTTCGACCCCGACGATTTCCTCGCGCTCCTCGATCGCCTGCTCGCCCGCCTTGCGGTCCTGGCGGGTGTGCCACTGGTCGCGCAGGAACAGGTAGCCGCCCTCGATCGCCCCGCCGAGTTTTTCGATGAACGCGACCCAGGACAGGCCGGTGAACAGGGAGATCCCGACGCCGCACAGGACCAGCAGCAGCAGCGTGCTGCCTGTAAAGCCGAAAACTTTGGCGAACAGTCCGCTGATGACGCCGCCGAGCACGCCGCCCGGTGCCTGCGGAAGCTGGGCATGCAGCGAATAGAGCCGTAACGCCTCGATGGCGCTGCTGGCGAAAATGAGCAACAGGAATCCGCTTCCGGCCACCGCAACCGAGCGCCGGTCGGTTTCCGGGGGAACGTCGATGCGCCGGTAGCTCCAGACCACGGCGCCAACCAGGAAAACTACCCACCACCAGGCGGAGAGTCCGAACACATACAGCAAGATGTCCGCGATCCAGGCACCGGCGTCGCCCCCCGCATTGGCGACCTGCGAACCCGTTGCCTGGTGCGACCAGCCGGGATCGGCCTTGCTGTAGGTGAACAGAATGAGGACAACGTACAGCGCGGCGCCGACCAGGAGCAGCCACCAGGATTCCCGCAACAGCGCGGCGATCTTCGGCGGCAGAGGCTTGCGCGGCTCCTTCTGCGGGGCGGATTTTGAAGCGGACAGCGTTCGCAAGAAATTACCTTTTGAGTTTCAAAGGATTATATCCCAGCCCACGGCGGCGATCTAAGCCGAATTTCATTGCGTGGACATGAACTTTCGCTCGCTGCTACAGTTTGATTTTCCTGCACTTGCCCACACATAAAACCAACATCATGAGCACCACTAACAAACACGATCGTTTACTTATTCTTGGTTCCGGCCCGGCTGGCTACACAGCGGCCCTCTACGCGGCGCGCGCCAACCTGAAACCGGTGCTCATCACCGGCATCGTGCAGGGCGGGCAGTTGACCACTACGACTGAAGTGGATAACTGGCCGGCCGATGTGATGGGCGTGCAGGGCCCGGAACTGATGGAACGTTTCCAGAAGCACGCCGAACGCTTCAACACCGAGATTATTTTCGACCATATCCATACCGTGAAGCTGGGCGTCAAGCCAATGGAATTGATCGGCGACCAGGGCACTTACACCTGCGATGCGCTGATCATCGCCACCGGCGCCTCGGCGCGATACCTGGGCCTGCCTTCGGAACAGACCTTCATGGGCAAGGGGGTATCGGCCTGCGCCACGTGCGACGGCTTCTTCTACAAGGGACAAGACGTGGCCGTGATCGGTGGCGGCAATACGGCGGTCGAAGAGGCCCTGTACCTGTCCAACATCGCCAGGAGCGTGACGGTGGTGCACCGGCGCGACAAGTTCCG
Source organism: Burkholderiales bacterium (assembly GCA_046590325.1). Classification (GTDB taxonomy): domain Bacteria; phylum Pseudomonadota; class Gammaproteobacteria; order Burkholderiales; family JACQAP01; genus JACQAP01. The sequence continues at coordinate 9,633 of JBKJUC010000264.1, forward strand.
CGCGGAAGCGATCCTGATTGACCGGCTCATGGAGAAGGCAAAGCACGGGAACGTCAAGCTCGAGTGGAATTACACCCTTGACGAGGTGCTGGGCGACAAGAAAGGCGTCAACGGGATCCGCATCAAATCGTCGGCAGGCGGCAGTTCCCGCGATTTGTCGCTGGCCGGCGTGTTCATCGCCATTGGCCACACCCCGAATACCCAGATCTTCCAGGACCAGGTCGAGATGGTGAACGGCTACATCGTGACCCGCGGCGGAAATGAGGGCAATGCCACCGCCACCAGCATGCCCGGCGTGTTTGCCGCTGGCGACGTCCAGGATCACGTCTATCGCCAGGCGGTCACCAGCGCCGGCACCGGCTGCATGGCGGCACTGGATGCGGAGAAGTATCTCGAAGAACTCGTGAGTTGAAAGTCTCCTTCCTTGCCACAGAGGTCACAGAGGACACAGAGGAAAACGGCAGCACGCAGGAAACTAACCTTCGATAGACCGGAGCGATTGAGCTTGCGCACGCACGTGCTCCCGATTCTGCGATCTGAAAATCCCGTTTGCCCCGCTTTTCTCCGTGTCCTCTGTGACCTCTGTGGCCAACTTGGTTTTATTGCCCTTATGTCCAAGCGCCCACCCAAGCCGGAGCCAGCGGCCGCGGAACCCGCGGATGAAGCTTCATTGCTGCGCGAGGCGCTGAAGGGCGTCGCCCCGATTCCAGATCCCGGCAAGGCCAGCCTCCGCAAATCCCCGCCAGCCCCGGTTCCCGTGCAACAGATGCGCGACAACGAACTGGTACTGGCCGACAGTCTTTCCGACAATACCGCGCTGGAAGTCGGCCGCGAGACCGGCGAAGAGCTGGTGTTCCTGCGCAACGGTCTGCCCACCCCGATCCTGCGCAAGCTCCGGCGCGGCGACTGGGTGATCCAGGACCAGCTCGATTTGCATGGCCTGCGCAGCGACGAAGCACGTCGACTGCTGGCCGAATTCCTTTCCCAGTCCCTGAAGGACGGCTATCGCTGCGTCTGCCTGATCCACGGCAAGGGATTGCGCTCGGAGAACCGGGAGCCGGTGCTCAAGCGCAAGGTCGGGAACTGGTTGGCGCAACGGGACGAAGTGCTGGCCTTCGTTCAGGCCCGGCCGGAGGATGGAGGCGGCGGCGCGGTGGTGGTACTGCTCAAGGCGAAGGGGAAGTGACCGGGATTGGGGATTAGGGATTGAGGATTGGCTAAAACCGAACCCGAAAAAATACGAGCCGCCCGCGAGTGGCTCGAACCCGGTCACTCGTCACACGTCACTTGTCACCCGTCACGGTTTTTCAGACCGCTGCCTCGTCGGTTTCCCCGGTGCGGATACGGATGACCTGTTCCACGGTCGTCACAAAGATCTTGCCATCACCAATCTTGCCGGTGCGCGCCGCCTTGACGATGGCCTCGATGGCCTGGTCGGTCAGCTTGTCGGGAACCACCACTTCCACCTTGACCTTCGGCAGGAAATCGACCACGTATTCCGCCCCGCGATAGAGCTCGGTATGGCCCTTCTGCCTGCCGAAGCCTTTGACTTCCGTCACCGTCAGGCCCGTCACGCCGATGTCCGACAGCGCCTCGCGGACTTCATCCAGTTTGAACGGTTTCACCACCGCTTCGATCTTCTTCATGACTGCTCCCAAGGGACGGTTCGGTTAGGTCTGGCTCCCGTGCCAAGTATAGACGGCTGCCGGGGCATCCGGAAGTAGTTGGGCCGCTCAGAGCCCGCCCCGGTACTTGTTGGTGATCGGATAGCGCCAGTCCTTGCCGAAGCCGCGCCGGGTGATGCGGATGCCGACGGGGGCCTGGCGGCGCTTGTATTCGTTGATATGCACCAGCCGCACCACTTTCTCCACGTCCTCCCGCTTGTAACCGGCGGCGACAATTTCCGCGATGCTGCGATCCTCCTCCACGTAGTGTTCGACGATGGCGTCCAGCACGTCGTAGGGAGGCAGGCTGTCCTGATCGACCTGATCCGGCCGCAACTCGGCGCTCGGTGGCCGGGTAATCACCCGCTCCGGAATCACTGCCGACAGGCCGTTACGGTAGCGGGACAGTTGGTACACGTACTTTTTGGTCAGGTCTTTCAGCACGGCAAAGCCGCCGGCCATGTCGCCATATAAAGTGGCGTAGCCGGTGCTCATTTCGCTCTTGTTGCCGGTGGTGAGGACAATGGAGCCGAACTTGTTCGACAGGCCCATCAGCAAAGTGCCCCGGATCCGGGACTGCAGGTTCTCCTCCGTTGCATCGAAGGGTCTGTCGCCGAATTCCGGTGCCAGCGCCTTCATGTAGGCGTCGAACATGGGTTTAATCGCGATTTCGCTGTAACGCACGCCGAGGCGCTTAACCATCTCGCGTGAATCCTCGATGCTGATATCCGCCGTGAACTGCGAGGGCATCATGACCGCATGCACGTTGCCAGGTCCGAGCGCATCGGCTGCGATACAAAGCGTTAGCGCGGAATCAATGCCGCCCGACAATCCCAGCAGCGCTCCGGGAAAACCATTCTTGCCGAGATAGTCGCGCACCCCGAGGCACAGGGCCCGGTAGATGCTGGCATCCGTCGGCAACTCCGGTACGACCGCGCCGGCAAGCACCTTGCCATCGGTGACATCGACGAACGCGAGCTGCTCCTCGAAAGCGGGCAGCTGGTGCGTCAGCGTGCCGCCCGCATCCATGACGAAGGACGCGCCGTCAAAGACCAGTTCATCCTGGCCGCCCACCATGTTGCAGAATACGACCGCCATGCCGGTCTCGGCGGTACGGTCGCGAACGACTTCATAGCGGCTTTTCTGCTTGTTGATGTGGAACGGCGAGGCATTCAGCACCAGCAGCACCTGCGCGCCGGCGGCGCGCGCCAGCTTCGGCGCTTCCGGCTCCCAGACATCGGCGCAGATGTTAATGCCGACATTGACGCCTTGCGCATTGGGCGTAACACGGGCGATGCTCTCGCCCTCGGCGCCCCAGACATCCTCGCAGATGTTCACACCGACACGCACTCCCCGGATTTCAACAACGCAGGGCCGGGCGTCGGATTCGAAATAGCGCTCTTCGTCAAAAACCGTATAGTTGGGCAGATCGTGCTTGTGGTAGGCGGCGGCGATGCGGCCGTCCTGCAGCACCGAGGCGGCGTTGTACAGCCGGCCATCGGCGCGATCCGGATGCCCGACGACGATGCCGATGCCGTGCACCTGCCGCGCCAGTTCCAGGAGAGCGCGCTCGCAGGCGGCGTAGAAATCCTCGCGCAGCAACAGGTCTTCCGGGGGATAGCCGCACAGGGAAAGCTCGGGGGTCAGCAGGAGATCGGCGCCCCCCGCCTTCGCGCGTTCTGCGTACTCGAGGATTTTTCTGGAATTGCCGGAGAGATCGCCGACGGTGCAGTTGATCTGGCCAATCGCTATGCGCATGCCTGCTACTATATCACCCGGTTTCCCGGTCAATGAATACGCGCAACGGCATTCACGTTCTCGACTCGCTGGCGCCAGTCCCCGCCTCCGAATGGGATGCGCTGACCGGCGGCCACCCGCTGCTTTGCCACGCATTCCTGCACGCCCTGCATGAAAGCGGGTCCGCGTGCGCGGATACCGGCTGGGCACCGTCCTACCTGGGCTTGTGGAATGACGGCGTTCTGCAGGCCGCGATGCCGCTCTACCTGAAGACCCACTCCTACGGGGAATACGTTTTCGACTGGGCCTGGGCCGACGCCTACCAGCGCCACGGGCTGTCCTACTATCCTAAGCTGCTGTGCGCGATCCCGTTTACGCCCGTCACCGGGTCACGCCTGCTGGCCCGCGATCCCCGGCACCGCGAAGCGCTGGCGCAGGCGGCACTCGGGTTCGCGCGCGACGCCGACCTGTCCTCGCTGCACTGCCTTTTTCCGACCGAGGGGGAAGCGCAAACGCTGCACGCGGCCGGCATGATGCTGCGCTCGACCGTCCAGTTCCACTGGCGCAACGAGGGATACGCCGATTTCGACGACTTCCTCTCGCGCATGAACCACGACAAGCGCAAGAAAATCCGCCAGGAACGGCGGCGGTTACGGGACGAGGGCATCAGCTTCCGCTGGCTGCGCGGCGCAGAGGCCGCGCCAGCCGACTGGCGTTTTTTCGTGGAGTGCTACAACCGCACCTACCGGGCGCATCATTCGACGCCTTACCTGAACCTGGATTTTTTCGAACGCCTGGCGCAGGCCATGCCGGACAACCTGCTGCTGATCCTTGCCTTTCGGGACGGCGAACCCATCGCATCCGCCTTCAACGTTTTCGGCAGCGAAGCCCTGTACGGCCGTTACTGGGGTACCCGCGAGTTTCACTCCGGGCTGCATTTCGAGGTCTGTTATTACCAGGCCATCGAGTTCTGCATCGCGAATCGAATCCCCGCCTTCGAAGGCGGTGCCCAGGGCGAACACAAGCTGGCCCGTGGTTTGATGCCCGTGCGCACATCATCCGCGCACTGGCTGGCGCGCCCCGAATTTTCCGACGCCGTGGCGCAGTTCCTTCTGCGCGAAACCCGCGGCATCGAACACTACGTCGACGAACTGGGCGACCACAGCCCGTTCAAGGACGCCGGGCCGGACGACAAGTAAGCGCCCGCCGGTTTGGATACACTTGTCCGCATACACTTGGCGCCCGGCGCCGCGAAACATAAGGATCACCCATGAACCCCTTTTCATCCCGTCTGGCAGGCGCCCTGCTGGTTATTACACTGGCCGGGGTGCAACCGGCAGCCGCTGAAGATACGCCTGCCGATGTCCACATCACCGACCAGACGGTCGGCGACGGCCCTGAAGTCCGTCGCGGCTGGTTCGCGATCATGCATTTCACCGGCTGGATCTACGACGAACAGGCGCCTGAGCACAAGGGCCGGCAATTCGTCGACTCGCGCGAACGCGGCCGGCCCACCACTTTTGTTTATGGCTACCAGCGCGCGCTCATCGGCGTGGAAAAAGGCATGCGAGGCATGAAGGTAGGGGGCAAACGGACCATCGTCGTGCCGCCGAAACTCGGTTACGACGATCTCAAGTATCCCACGCCGAAAAATGTGCCGCCCAAATCCGCGCTGGTATTCGACGTCGAACTCCTCGACGTGGTGCCGCAGCAGAATACGAACTGACCATAACAACAACCATAAGGAGCAAGCCATGATCGGGGATCCCGTCAGCCTGACCATCCGTCGCAACATCGAGCGCCCGTCGAAGGCGCTGATGAAAGCCTTCGCGGGCCAACCCACTGGCTTCGTCACTGATGCCTACAACGGCAAGGGCTGCCTTGACCATGAAATCAAGCCGCTAACGTCCGACATGCGCTTCTCCGGGTCGGCGGTCACGGCCTATTGCGGCCCGATGGACAACCTCGCGGCAATGGCCGTGCTCGACTTTGTGAAAAAAGGAGACGTGATCGTCATCTCCACCACGGGCGACGACACCGCGGCGACCATCGGCGACCTGTGGGCATTCTGGGCAAAGAAGCTTGGCGTCTCCGCCATCGTTTGCGACGGCCTCGTGCGCGATGTGGTCGGCCTGCTGAAGGTCGGCATTCCGGTATTCACCCGTGGCATCAAACCCAACTCCGCCTTCAAGAACGGTCCGGGGGAAATCAACACGACAGTCACCTGCGGCGGAGTGGCCATCGGGGCCGGGGATATCATCGTTGGCGATCGCGATGGCGTCGTCGCCGTGCCCCTGGCGCAGGCACAGGCGGTGGCGGAACGCCTCGAACATGTGAAGAAAGTCGAGGCCGAGGCTGAAGCAAAGGTCAAGAAAGGCATCAAGCTGAAATTCTGGGATCCTGCCGCCATGGGCAGCAAAGTACGATATCTGGACTAGCCTCACCCATCCCTAATCGGACGTCGCGTTCAGGCCTCTGTTGACACTTAAAAAATTCCGTCTGCGGACTGTACAAATCGTGGTTTTCTCAGGGACGTCTCCGCACCTGACTCCCTCTCCGCCCGCTGGCGCGGGGAGAAGGTCGGGGTGAGGTGTGGTCTTTGACTACTACAATCGCCTGTCCGCCCGCCGCCAGAGCATCTACCGGCAAAGTGACGCCATCACCGTGGTCAGCCTGCCCGATCCCCTGCCCCTGCGTCCGCCGGCCGATGCGCTGGTGGAAGCGCTCAAGTCGGAAGACCGCAATGTGGTGCAACGGCTTTCGCAGACGATCACCGATGGCATCGTCGCGCAAATGAAGCTGCCGGCGCTGCGCATCCAGGTGCTCGCGGTACGCCCGAGCGACGACTGGGGCGAGTTGCACGGGCTCTATCTGCCGGAGGAAGAAGGCAAGCCCGCAAAAATCCAGCTCTGGATGCGGACCGCGAAACACAAGCGCGTCGTCGCCTACAAGAGTTTCCTGCGCACGCTGCTGCACGAGGTCTGCCACCACCTCGACTACGAGTTCTACAAGTTCCCCGAAACCTTTCATACCGAGGGTTTCTACAGCCGGGAATCGAGCCTGCTTTATCAACTGGTGCCCGCCGCCAGGCCGGAGGCCGCCCGGACATGAGTTACTTCGGCTTGATCGTCGGCGGGATGATCGCAGCGATCGCGCTGGTGATCTGGTACCAGTGGCGCAAGAGCATGACCAGCGCCGAAGAACCCGGACTGCCTGCGAAGAAGTCGCGGAACCAGAACGAGAAAGATTCGCTCGAGGCTTTCGTGGCAGCCTATCGGCGCGGCGATGTTTCCCTTGGAAAGGATGTCAGCCCGGTGCCTGCCACGGCGGCGCTGGCCTCGATTGCTTCCGCCCCGATATCAGGGGAGAGAGCGGAATACGTGCAACCTGCCAGACCGGATACGTTCCTGTCGGGCGCAACGAAACTTGCCTATTATGTCTGCCGGTCGGGCCTGCGGGACCATCATGTCTTTGCCCACGTGCGCCTGCAGTCGTTATGCACCGGCAAGCTCGACACCCGGCTGGCGGATGCGGAGATCAGCCTCCTGGTATGCAATGCCGGGATGTCCATCGTGGCCGCGATCGATGTGACCGGATCAGAGACTGCGCCTGCCGATGGCGCCAAGGCGGAGACCTTGCGTTCGCTGGGAATACGCTATCTGAAGCTCTCCCCAAAATCGCTTCCCAAGCCCGAAGATATCAGGACCCTGCTTTATCGCATGTAGCGGCCGGACATGAAAAAAGCCGGGAGACGCGGCTTTTTTTCGGGAGACCGATCGGGATCAGCTTTTCTTTTCGGTTTCCCCAGTGGATTCCCCAGTGGGGTGAGGGACCGCATTCTCGTCGCTGGGACAGAACTGGTCCAACGTTTCGTTGTGGCACCAGTGCGCATTGAAGCCGTCATTGGCCTTTACGCATTCGTAGATCGCCTTCCCCATTTCCTCCGTCCACGGACAGTTCTGGCGCTTGAGAAAAAAACGTTCCCGCCCGTTGCTGGGGGCAGTGTCTGCCGCCGAGGCCAGGCCCGCGCCGCACGTACAGGTGACTACCAGCATTAGCAGAAGTGATTTAAGTGGTTGATTCATGATAATTTCCTGACCGGAAGCCAGTTCCGTTTGAAGTCCCGCAAGAGGCTGCAATTCTAGGCCAATACTCCACCCGGCGCGAGACACCTCAGGCGCCGACCACTTCCTCGCGCAGTACGGCTCGCGCCTCCAGTTCCACTTCCAGACCAGTCACCGGCGGTCGTCCGTAATACCAGCGCACCCCTCGCGGCAGGGCGCCGGAGGCTCTTGCGGCCAGCGCCGCAAGCGCGCCCGGGATCTCTACACCCGAATACAGTTCAACGTGGGTGGCATCGCGCCATCCGAATCCGAGTTCCGCCATACGGTCGCCCACCGCGCCCAGCACATGAGCAAGCTTGCGCTGCATGCCGTCGGGCGAATCGTCGCCCTGCGCGACAATGCTTCCTCCGGAGCCCCGTTCCGTCATGCCCGACATGGTGAATGTCCGCGCGCTACCGCTGTACGGAATCGTGTAAGTAAAGGCGTGCAGGGAAGCCTCGCCCGGCGCTTGCGCCGCTGGCGATACATTGGTCCGGGACACCGGATTCGCCTTGTCCTGTACCACGTCCCAGCGCTCAAGGCGGGCGATATAAGGCGCATTGAATGCGGTGAACTCCTCGACGCTCAGTTGCCGAGGCAGGCGCAACTGCATGCCGCACAACGCCTGCATCGGACGGCCGAGGGTTTGCAGGTGGCGCTCTACGAGTTCGTAACCCTGCTCGAGCGGCAGCCATCGCGAGAGCAGCGCATGGACAATCGCGAAACCGGGTTCAGCGACAGCGCCGCCGGCGAATACCGGGCTGCCCGGCAGAAAGCGAAAACCGCCATCCGGATGGGACACCAGCGGGCGGCTTTGTGCGCGCGCAGCGAATGCGCCAAGCAAGGGTGCGGCGGCAAGCCCTGCGATGAATGTCCTCCGGCCCGCAGGTTCGATCCTTGACGTAACTTTCATTTGCCCCTCTTCGTGCCCGGCTTGCCTGAGGATTTTTTCCGGACCCGTCGCGAAGCCGGCTTGCGCTTCGTTGGCTTCGCTTTCTTCGCGGCCCTTTTCACTTTCTTCAGCATGCGTTCGGCGGTGAACAAATCCTGGTCGAAGATGCCGGCTGCCCTGGCGACCGCGATTCTGGCTTCGGCTTTTCCCAGGTCGGGATTGAGACGGATCAGTTCACTGATGGCTTCCGCGACTGCCCTGCGCGCATCCTTCTTGAGGCTGGCATCGCGCGCCTTGTCCAGGGCGCGCATCAGCGCGTCGATGACAGGCTTGGCGATCAGATCGATCGGCACGGCTTACTTTTCGGCGAACTTGTATTCGAGGACCAGGTAGCGACGCCCCACCAGATCCTTGGTCTGGCTCCGCTTCTCGCCGTTGAGTTCGGCATCGATGGTGAAGCGGCCGCCGGACGGCGGATTGATGTAGAAGTAAGGACCTTCCGATACCGCCTCGAGCATGGACTCGCCGTACTGGTCACGCAACGTGACCTTGACCCCGCGCACGCCCTCGACCTCGCCCGCGACCTGGAATATCAGTTGAATCGGATACTTCGGCGCAAGCATGAACAGCGCCTTGCGGTCCGCTTCCGCGCTGCCACCGCTGACGTAGGTTGATCCGCCCTGCTTGTGCACTTTCGGCGTTTCGTCCGCATGCAGCGCCGGTGCGCCCAGCACAAGAAGAATCACGACCATCAAGAGCCTGCTCATCATCTCACCAACCCTCTTGCAATTTTGTGGATCGAGCATAGCATGGCGGCGCGAGGCACTAGGCACTAGGCAACTAGGCACTAGGTGGAAAAAGATCGAATATGCTCTTTCCCCTCGTGCCTCGTGCCTCGCGCCTTTTTTTCATTCCGCATCCGGCTGATTCGCCGGCATCGCCTTCCTGAAGGGTTCCAGCGCCAGGCAGCTGTCGTTGATCCGCAGGATCGTGGGAAACGCCGACAGGTCCACCTTGAAGCGCGTGGCATTCGCGACTTGCGGCACCAGGAAGATGTCGGCGAAGCCTGGCATGTCGCCATGGCAGAACTTCCCGGTCTGTTTCTCGCGGGCAAGCCGCTTTTCCAGTGCTGCGAAACCGATGGTGATCCAGTGGTGGTACCAACCGGTCTTCTGTTCCTCGGTAAGCTTCAGGGTTTCGGTGAGATAGGCCAGCACCCGGGTGTTGTTTAGCGGATGGATTTCGCAGGCGCTGATCAGCGCCAGCGATCGCACGCGGCTGCGCCCGGCCGGATCCTTCGGCAACAGAGGCGGCTCTGGATACACTTCTTCGAGGTATTCGATGATGGCGGGTGACTGGTACAAACGCAGCCCGTCATGCTCCAGCACTGGCACCAGGTTCTGCGGACTAACCGCGGAGAAATCCGGCTGATACTGCTCGCCCCCGCCAAGGCGGATGCTGGCCTGCCCATAGTCGAGACCCTTGAGGTTCAGGGCAATGCGGACGCGATAGGATGCGGAGCTGCGGAAAAACCCGTAGAGCTTCATGTTCACCTCTTCTTCGCCACCAGCATGTTGAGTTCGCGGTGCCGCGCGAGAAGGCCGGCCGCCACACACATCTCCTCGGTATCGTTGAACACTGGCACCCCTGCCTGCTCCATCCGAGCGAACCATTCGGCGCGGCGGTCCAGCGTTCCCATCATCGAATGCATCACGGGAACCCCGGCGTTGCGGCAACGCCCGGCAAGCGCAGCAACCACGGGATCCGCATCCACCATGAACGGCACGATATGGATCATCAGTATCGCGTCGAATTCCCCGTCGCCCGATTCGATCGCGGCATCGAGCGCCGCGGCAAAGCGGTCCTCGCGCGCATCGGCGAGCAGGTCGATCGGATTCGCTACCGAGGCTTCCTGCGGAAGTACGGCGCGCAGTTTGTCCGCCATTGCGGCCGGCAGGCCTGGCAAGGAAAGGCCTTCGTCCAGCGACTGGTCCGCAGCGAGCACGCCCGGTCCTCCGGAGTTGGACAGGATCAGCACCCTGCTGCCGATTCCCTGCGGGAAGGCACCGAAGGCCTTGCCGGCAAGCAGCAGGCGCCGCAGGCTTTTAACGCGCACGACGCCATTACCCTGGCAGAAATGCTCCATGGCAGCGTTGTCGGCGGGCCGCGAACCGGTATGCCGGAATGCCGCTTCGCGTCCGGCAGCGGTGCGTCCGCCGATCAGGGCGACCACCGGTTTGCGGCGCGTTACCTCGCGAACGGCCTGTGCAAGGCGCGGCGCCTCGTTGAGCGATTCGACATAAAGCAGAACAGCCTTGCAATTGTCGTCCTGCCCGAATTCCCGCAGGTACTCGATCACGCCCAGGTGCATGCTGTTGCCTACCGACACCACGGCGCCCAGCGGGATGTGCATCCTGTGGCTGGCATCGATGGCTTCCTCGATGATGGCACCGGACTGGGAAATGAGCGCCACTCCACCGCCGAGGGGCATATCGCGGAAAAATGTCGCGGCAAACGGTGAACCGGAATCGAGCAGGTTGATGACGCCGGCGCAATTCGGACCGCCGATGACCAGATGGCGTTCCTCGGCGATCTTGCGCAGTTGCGCATCGCGCGCGCGTCCGGCCTCGCCTGCCTCGGCGAAACCTCCCGGCAGCACCAGGATATTGCGATGTCCGGTCTGCGCCGCTTCGTTGACCACATCGACAATGCTGTCCGGCCGCACCAGGATGGTGACGAGGTCGACAGGCTGCTCCAGTTCCTTCAACGAAGTGGCTACCTTCATGCCCTGGATTTTGCCGCCCTTGGGATTGACGGGAACAATTCGACCGCGATACCCGGAGCGCTGCAAGTTGCGCAGCACCGCGCCACCCGAACTGGTCGGCCGTTCTCCCGCGCCAACCACCGCAATGCTTGCCGGGTTCAGGAAGCTCTTTATCGAGTTCACGGTAGTGGGCTAATCTTCAAACCAGGCATTGACGGCGTCGCGATTTCGCTCCATCCAGGTGCGAGCCGCATCGCGGGCGGACATTTTTTCGATGTTGACCATGCGGTCCATTTCCGCGACTCCGTCCAACCCGATGCTGATCCGCGACAACACTTTCAGCGTCCGCTCCGGTGCCCGTGACACGAAATCCTTGCGTGCAACAAGCTTGCCGTCGCTGGGTTCGCCCAGCAGTTTTTGCGGTTCGTCCAGCATGCGCATGTCGGCGCCGAGATTAAGGTAGTTCGGCCGGAAGAACGGCATCACGAACCAACGTTTTGCCGCCACGTTGTCTTGCAGGTGCGCCACCCAATCTTCCCGCTTGCCCGGCAGTAGTTCGTAGCCCGCCTGTTCCAGGCGATAAGCCGCCATGATCCTGCGTGAACCGATTGTCAGGCCGGAATCCGGCGCGGTCGCACGGATGGTTCTGACCATCCTCTGCGCAACATCGGGTTTTCCGAGATCGGCAACAGCAGCCACGTCGGTCATCGGCACGTACGCAGGCACCGCCCAGTACAGCTGCGCATCCGTGTAGAGCGTGGCAAGCTGCGTGGCATTGCCGCCGTATTTTTCCCAGTATTCGGCATGCGCGCTCGGCAGCCAGGCGGCCACCAGCAGATCGATTTCGCCCTTGTCCAGCAGCGGGAACATCTGGCCATGGCTTCCGCTCTTCGTTTCCACCTGATGGCCCCGGCGCTCCAGCACCTCCTGCACCACTCCGGCGGTCACGGCATAGAACGAGATGTTGATTTGCCCCATGACCACCTTGCTGCCATCGGCAAACGCCGCACCGATGCTCGCTGGCACGGCCATCACCGCCAGCATCAGACATCTCAACCATCGCATGTGTTTCCCCTTGAGCCGTCAGCCGCCGCGTAGCTTTTCCGCGAGATCGCGGAACGTCTCACGGCCGCCGAAACCGCCCGCCTTGGTCACCAGCCACAACGGGTTGTCATCCAGGCGGATGCGCGCGTAGGGAATCCCCGGCATCAGGTCGCCTAGCACCTGCAGCGCCGGGTTACCGCTGGCGGTCAGGATGGCAATGGCGGTGTCGCCACCGGTCGCGACCAGCGCTTCGGCGCCGGTGCGCCGCACCACGTCGATCGCATGCCGGGCCATGTCCGCCGCAACCTGTTCGGCATCACCCTCACGTCCTGCGTCGTCGGCCGTTGCCCTGAGAACAAGGTTTCGCGCCACGGGAATGTTGCCGTTCAACCAACGGCCGTTGGGCATGCGCAGCACCCGTGTGTCCGGATCGGCCGCCAGAGCCTCGACCTGCTGGGAGCTTTGCGCAGCGCGGGAACCGACCGCGAATACGATTGTGCCTTCCACACGGATCGCTCCGGTGGTTGTGCCGGCAGCACCGAAACATGCACGCGCCAAAGCTTGGGTCAGCCCGGCGGAACCGGCCAGAAGCAACGAACCCAGGCGCGGACGAATCGTGTCGACCATGGTTACGAGATCGGCATCGACGGCGGCATCGACAATCCAGACCCGGGTCCCGTCGCCCTCGAATGCATCCGCCGCCGCAACGGACCTGGCCTGGATACCCGCTCTTGCCTGCGCGAATACCTGGTGCAAAGGCGCCAGCGGCGGCGGCGACAGGGCATCTCTGGCGAATCCTGTCTGCGCCAGCGGCGTTCCGTTGACGTAGACGACGCCGCCTGCAACGGTCCGTCCCTGGGCGGGAAACGCCGGGGCGACGACAGTAGCGGAACGCCCTGTCGCGTCCAGCAGCGCGAGGGTTTCCGCCACCACATTGCCGCGCAGCGTGGAATCGATTTTCTTGACGACGATCTGGAAATTGCCAGCGCCGAGGTGGAGGACGGTTTCGCGAACCTTTTCCGCCGCCCGCGCCGCCGGCAGATGGCGGCTGTCGGTGTTGACCGAGACGACGGAGGCCGATCGCAGCGATGCCGGATCGCATTGCATCGGCGCCGCAACCACCCAGGTTTCCACGCCGGCCGCGGCGAACGGGCCGGCGCTGTCCATCGCCCCGGTCAGGTCATCGGCAACGATCAATACCCGCAATTCAATCCACCACAGGTACGAGGAGACACGGAGAACAGCGACAAATAAAATCCGGAAGCAAGGCTCAGATGCACGTTGGCCGTCGTCGAAAGGCAGGTTATCTGTAAGTCTCGTACACCGTTGAATTACTCTGTGCCTCTGTGTCTCTGTTGTTTATACGGCCCGCTGTTCATGCAGCGATGCGATCGGCCATCTTGCGCGCGTAGGCAATGGCCGCCTGCATGTTGACGTTGTTGGCCTTGCCGGTCCAGGCGATGTCATGCGCCGTGCCATGATCCACCGAGGTACGGCGGATCGGTAGCCCGAGGCTCACATTCACCGTTTCGTCAAAGGCAATCAGCTTGGTCGGGATATGGCCCTGGTCGTGATACTGCGCCACCACCAGGTCGAACTCGCCCTGGAGCGCACGGTAGAACACCGTGTCGCCGGAAATCGGGCCTTTCACGTCGATGCCTTCCTTGCGCGCCGCTTCGACCGCGGGCTGGATCCTGTCGATTTCCTCGTTGCCGAAGATTCCGCCCTCTCCGCAATGCGGATTGAGGCCGGCGACGGCGATGCGCGGCTTGTCGAGGCCCAGCAGGCGGAAGTGCTCATGCCCGGCGCGGATTGTCGCGATCACACGCTCGATGCTCGGATTCACCGCGGCATTTTTCAGCGAAGTATGCGTGGTGACGTGGATGGCATTGAGCTTGTCCCCGGCCAGCAGCATGAAGGAAGATTTGGCGCCGGTCAGCTCCGCAAGAAGTTCGGTATGGCCGTCGTAGTGATGGCCGGCGGAATGCATGGCCGCCTTGTTGAGCGGCGCGGTCACGATCACCGTGATCTTCCCGGCCAGGGCCAGCTTTACTGCTGCCTCGACATACCGGTACGCCGCCTCGCCGCCCGCCGGAGACACCTTGCCATCCTCGATCTTGTCCTGATCCTTGGTGACGACATTGACCACCGGCACTTCGCCGTTCTTCGCGTCGAGACCGTCCACGTACTTCAGGCCCGTACCGAGCAGCTTGTCGGCACGCTTCAGGATGTCCAGGTTGCCGACGACCGCGGACGCCGAACGGGTCTGCGGATCCATCTGCGCCAGCGCCTTGACGATGATCTCCGGGCCGATGCCCGAAGGATCGCCCATGGTGATGCCGATTCTTGCCGTCATGCCTACCTCGTGAAATCTGGAATTGAATAGACCGAAATTATAGCCGAGGGGGATGCCTGCTCCGCACCTTATTCGCCCTGCAGGAACTCGCTATGTGCCAGCGCCGGCCAGCATTCGCGAGTCGTATTCGTGGTCATGCCGCCGGTTGTGGCACCAGCATGGTTCCCGGAAGCCGGTTTCCCTGCAAGGCCAGTGCTGGCATGGGTGGACTCAGGCGATCTGCTCTTCTGGCGTAAGGTCCGCGCGCACGTCCGGGGCGGTCGCCAGCGCGCCGCCGCAGGTCAGAATAATTTTTGCGGCCTGTTCGACCAGTTCCACATTGGACAACTCGCAACCGTGCACCGCATCCTCGAGACCGACTCGCACGTGCCCGCCTTCGGCAACGGCGCGGGCGATCAGGGGCATCACGTCCACCTGCAGGCCGGCCACCATCCACTGCGCGCCCGGCGCGACCTGGTCGAGCAGCTTCAGGTATGCGGTAAGCCCGTAGTCCTCGGGCGGAAAACTGAAGGTATAGCCGCTGGTGAACATGAATCGATAGACGGGCGCTGGACAGCTCTCGCGCCAGTGCAGCGTCGCCCCGAGCCGGGCAAAGCCGGGTTCATAAATGGCATAGCTGGGATGCAGCGCGTAACGCCGGGCCAGCGCCAGCCCCTTGCGGATTTCCTGCTCGGAATTCAGATAAACGAAGCCGGGCCGGTCTTCGCGCAAGTCGTCATAGA
>JBKJUC010000113.1:0-16162 GCA_046590325.1 Burkholderiales bacterium
TCCTGCTGCATGCGCTGCATCAGCACCGAACCGACCATCCCGCGCCAGCCTACCAGTCCAACTCGTCTCATTTCATTCCCCATAAATTCAGTGAACGGTGAACAGTGAACGGTGAACGGTGAACAGGCAACGATGAACAGGCAAACCCTGTGCCGCTTCGCCTTGATGTTCGGTGATGCCGTTCACTGTTCGCTGTTCGCTGTTCGCTGTTCACCGTTCACCGTTCACAGTTCACCGTTCACCGTTAGCTGTTCACCGTTAACCGTTCGCTGTTCGCCGTTCGCCAATCACGCATGCAGTGCCGCAACCACGGCATCGCCCATTTCCTCGGTCCCGACTTTTCTGGTGCCCGCTTCGTAGATATCACCGGTCCGGTAGCCCTGCTTGAGCACCCGTTTGACCGCCGCTTCAATGCGCGCCGCCGCCGCTTCCTCGGCGAACGTATAGCGCATCATCATCGACAGCGACAGGATCGTCGCAAGCGGATTGGCGACATCTCTGCCGGCGATGTCCGGCGCCGAACCGTGGATCGGCTCGTACAGGCCCTTGTTGTTCGCATCCAGCGACGCCGAAGGCAGCATGCCGATGGAGCCAGTCAGCATCGAGGCTTCATCGGAAAGGATGTCGCCGAACATGTTGCCGGTGAGCATCACGTCGAACTGTTTCGGCGCGCGCACCAGTTGCATCGCCGCATTGTCCACGTACATGTGCGACACCGCGATGTCCGGATATTCCTTCGCCACCTCGGTGACCACTTCGCGCCACAGGATGCTGGTATCCAGCACGTTGGCCTTGTCCACGGAGCAGAGTTTCTTCGCGCGCTTGCGGGCGATGCCGAAGCCGACATGGGCAATGCGGCGGATTTCGGACTCGCTGTATTTCATGGTGTCGAAGCCCTCGCGCTCGCCCGCTTCGGTCATGCGCCGGCCCCGCGGCTGGCCGAAGTAGATGTCGCCCGTCAGTTCGCGCAGGATCATGATGTCCAGGCCGGCGACCACTTCGTTCTTCAGGGTTGAGGCGTTGGCCAGTTCTTCGTACAGCAGCGCCGGGCGCAGGTTGGCAAACAAACCAAGTTCCTTGCGGATGCGCAGCAGGCCCTGCTCGGGACGCAGGGGCCGTGGCAGGGTGTCGTACTTCGGCCCACCGACCGCCCCGAGCAGCACGGCGTCGGCCTGCTTTGCGAGCGCCAGCGTTGCCTCCGGAAGCGGATCCTGCGCGGCGTCATAGCCGGCGCCGCCGATCGGCGCCTGCTCCATCTCGATCTTCAGACCGTCGCGGGACAGGGCGATCAGCACCTTCACCGCCTGTTTGACGATCTCCGAACCGATCCCGTCACCGGGAAGGACTGCGATTTTCATGCTCTTCTCTCTGTAAAAAAAGACCGGGGCATCCTCTGCCCCGGTCTCGCGTTTCGAATCGTGATTCGTTACGTGAACAGCCAGGGTTGTTCGAGCTGCCGTTTAGTCTCGAACGCCTTGATTTCATCCACATGCTGCAGCGTAAGCCCGATGTCGTCCAGCCCGTTCAACAGGCAATGCTTGCGAAAGGCGTCCACTTCGAACCCGAATACCTGGCTGCCGTCCAGATACGACACCGTTTGCGCGCCGAGGTCGACGACCAGGCGAAAACCGGGAAAGGCGGCGACATCGTGGAAAATGCGGTCGACCTGCGCCTCCGGCAGCACGATCGGCAGCAGGCCGTTCTTGAAGCAATTGTTGTAGAAAATGTCGGCGTAGCTGGGCGCGATCAGCGCGCGAAAACCGTAGTCGCCCAGCGCCCAGGGGGCGTGCTCGCGCGACGACCCGCAGCCGAAATTCTTGCGCGCCACCAGCACATTCGCGCCCTTGTAGCGCGGCTCGTTGAGCACGAAGTCCGGGTTGAGCTTGCGCTTTGAATTGTCCATGCCTGGTTCGCCCGGGTCCGTGTAGCGCCAGGCGTCGAACAGGTTGACGCCGAAACCCGAACGCTTGATGGACTTCAGGAACTGCTTCGGAATGATGGCGTCCGTATCGACGTTGGCACGGTCGAGCGGTGCCACCAGTCCTTCGAGTCGAGTGAATTTCTCGATGGTCACTTTTTGCCTTCCGCTTTTCTCTCGATTTTGTCCCCCAGGATGGACAGGTCCTTGCCAAACCCCTCCACCGTATTGCAGCCCGCGAGCAGCAGAAACGCTGCAACGGTGAGCAGTACACAGGCGCGGCGGGCCATGGCTAGAGCTCCGAACGCACGTCGACAAAGCGCCCGGCTATCGCGGCGCCGGCGGCCATGGCAGGGCTGACAAGATGCGTGCGCCCGCCAGTGCCCTGGCGGCCCTCGAAATTGCGGTTCGAGGTGGAGGCGCAGCGCTCGCCCGGTTCGAGCCGGTCGTCGTTCATCGCCAGACACATCGAACAGCCGGGCTGCCGCCATTCGAATCCGGCCTCGCGAAATACCTTGTCGAGGCCTTCCTTTTCTGCCTGGTCCTTCACCAGCCCGGATCCGGGAACGACCATCGCCAGGCGCACGCTCGAAGCCACATGCTTGCCGCGCACGACCTGCGCGGCGGCGCGCAGGTCTTCGATACGGGAGTTGGTGCACGAACCGATGAACACCTTGTCGATGCGGATGTCGGTGATCGACGTGTTGGGCTTCAGGCCCATGTAGACCAGCGCGCGCTCCATGCCCTCGCGCTTGGTTTCGTCCCGTTCCTTGTCGGGATCCGGAACGCGGCCGTCAACCGGCACCACCATTTCCGGCGAAGTGCCCCAGGTGACCTGTGGCTTGATCTCACGGGCGTCGAGCTTCACCACGAAATCAAAACGGGCGTTTTCATCGCTCTTCAACGTGCGCCAGTAGGCAACGGCCCTGTCCCAGGTATCGGCCTTCGGAGCGAACGTCCGGCCACGCAGGTATTCGATCGTCGTGTCATCCACGGCAACCATGCCGGCGCGCGCGCCAGCCTCGATCGCCATGTTGCAAAGGGTCATGCGGCCCTCCATGGAGAGCGCACGGATGGCGCTGCCGCCAAACTCGACCGCATAGCCGGTCCCGCCTGCCGTGCCTATCCTGCCAATGATCGCCAGGGCGATGTCCTTCGCGGTTATGCCGCGGCCGAGTGCGCCGCCCACCTCGATCAGCATGGATTTCATTTTCTTCTGCACCAGGCACTGGGTAGCGAGTACGTGCTCGACCTCCGAAGTGCCGATGCCGTGCGCCAGGCAGCCGAACGCGCCATGGGTGCTGGTATGCGAATCGCCGCAGACGACGGTCATGCCAGGCAGGGTGGCCCCCTGCTCCGGCCCGATCACATGGACGATGCCCTGACGCTTGTCCAGGAAAGGGAAGTAGGCCTTGGCACCGAATTCGCGGATGTTGGCGTCCAGAGTCTCAACCTGCAGGCGGGAAATCGGATCCTTGATGCCCTGATCCCAATCCCGGGTCGGGGTGTTGTGATCGGCCGTGGCGACGACGGACCCGATGCGCCAGGGCTTGCGGCCGGCGAGCTTGAGGCCCTCGAAGGCCTGCGGGCTCGTGACTTCATGCACGAGATGGCGGTCGATGTAGATCAAGGCCGTGCCGTCCGCCTCCTGGCGGACCAGATGGCTGGCCCAGAGCTTGTCGTAAAGCGTTTGCGGAATCATGGTGCCTGTGGATCTGCGTTCCAATATGGACGCGAGTCGTTCAAGTCGAACGGAAATTATGACATATCCGACTTGGCTGACGGCGGTCCGGAATAATCAGACTTGGGTACTTGAGGGCAGCGACAGGGGTTTCCAAGCCACGACCAGCATGGCCAGCAACGCCGCCACGGCGGCAATCGTGAACGTCACCTCCGCGCCGCCGCTTTCCCAGATGTAACCCGCCATGAGAGTGCCCAGGGTACCGCCCAAGCCGTAACCCAGGCTGGTATAGATTGCCTGGCCGCGCGCCTGGTTGCGGCCGCGGAAGATACGGTGCATCAGCGCGACCCCCGCGGAATGGTAAGCGCCGAAGGTGATCGCATGCATCATCTGGGCGAGCAGCATCACTGTCAGTGACTGCACACCCCAGGCGATCAGCATGAAGCGCACAAAGGCACAGCCGAAGCTGGCCATCAGGATCTGGTTGAGGCTGAACGCCCGCATCAGGCGCGGCAACCAGAGGAACAGCACGATCTCAGCCACCACTCCCAGCGCCCACAACCAACCCACCACTTTCTTGGAGTAACCGGCCTCAACCAGGTGGATCGAATAGAACGCGTTGTAGGGGCCGTGGGCAACCTGCATCAGGAAAAACCCCGCCAGCAGAGCCAGCACCGCCGGACGGCGGACGATGCTCAGAATCGGCGAATGCTCCGCATGATGGGAAGCCTCGCGGTCGCGGGGCAGCGGCAACGTACTGGCGGCCATCAGCAGCAGCAGGATCAGGATCATCGGGCCCAGGGCTTCGATGCCAAGATAGTCGAGGAGGTATCCGCCGGCGATGACCACCATGACGAATCCGACCGAACCCCAGAGGCGGATGCGGCCGTAGGTCCCCACCTTCGAACCGACCAGGCTGAGGGTCGCCGATTCGGCCAGTGGCAGGACGCCGCACCAGAACACATTCAGCAGCATCAGGCTGAGGAACATCCAGCCGAACTTGTGGCTGAAGAAAACGCCGAGGAATATAAGCGCCGTTCCCGCCGCACTGATCCGGATCAGCGGCCCCCGCGCGCGGTAGTGGTCGGACAGCGAGGCCCAGAAGCTCGGACCGAAAATGCGTGCAACAGGATTGACGGCCAGCAGCACGCCGATCTGGGACGCCGAAAAGCCGATGGATTTCAGGTAAAGCGCAAAATACGGCGCGAACGCGCCGATGAACGCGAAATACCAGAAATAGAAATTGGAGAGCCGGAAATAGAAAGAGGGGCGGAACATCTAGCTTGAGGAGCAGCGGAAAGGAGAAAGGTTAAAGGGAAAAGTAAGGACGAAAGATGCTGCTCTTCCCTTTCGGCTTTTACCTTTTACCTTTTCCCTGTTCTTATTCATCTTGCCACCAGCGCCAGGTAAGCCAGCCCCAGGCGACCAGGACTCCGGCCCAGCCCAGAAAAACCACGAACCCGGCAATGCCCGTATCCCGGGGCAGCACGCCCCAGCGCAGAAATATTTCGGTCCAGTCGTGCTCGCCGCCGCCGACCAGCGGCAGCACGCGTGCCCGCGCATCCGCCATGTAGCGGGCAATGTTCCAGAAATTCTCGAATAACCAGACCAGGGACAAGGCGAAGGCGAGGGCTTCGCGGCGCCACCAGAACGAGCTCACCACTGCAACCGGGAAGACAAGCTGCCCCAGGGTGCCGCCGTACACCGCGAAGTTCCCGCCGAACAGCAACCCGAACAAAGGATGGCCGGCTTCATGAAGCGCAAGATTGGCACTGTCGAGCAGATGGACCCAGCGTTCGCCGGTGTTGGCAAAAAAACAGACGGTCAGGACGCCCAGCGTCGCCGCGCAGTACGCGGGCGCTGCGACCGGCCGCCAGTCCTGATGGTTGATCTCGGCGATCCGTTCGAGCCAGGACACGATGGATTTACAAGATGGGTTCGGTCAGGCCTCGTCGGGCTCGGGATCGTTGGCCGAGCCTGCGGCACGGCCTTCCGGAGCTGTGTCGGGCGCCCACGCCGCAATCCTGGGCGTGGAAACCCTGACGTCGGCATTCTGTGCGCGATGGCGCAGCGCGTGGTCCATCAGGACCAGCGCGAGCATCGCTTCCGCGATTGGCGTGGCGCGAATTCCTACACAGGGATCATGGCGGCCGGTGGTTTCGACGATGGTGGGCGCGCCTTCCTTGTCGATCGACCGCCGCGGCAGGCGGATGCTCGAAGTGGGCTTGATCGCAATATTTACGATCACGTCCTGGCCGGTGGAAATCCCGCCGAGGATGCCGCCGGCGTTGTTGGACAGGAATCCCTCAGGCGTCATTTCATCGCCGTGTTCCGTGCCCTTCTGCGCAATGGCGGCAAAACCGGCACCGATCTCAACGCCCTTGACCGCGTTGATTCCCATCATCGCGTAGGCAATGTCCGAATCAAGCTTGTCGTAAACGGGTTCGCCCCAGCCGACCGGAACATTCGAGGCCACCGCCGTGATCCGGGCACCGCAGGAGTCACCCGACTTGCGCAAGCGGTCCATGAATTCCTCGAGCTGCGGAACGATGTCCGGATCGGGGGAGAAGAACGCGTTGCCCCCGACCGAATCCCAGGATTTGAATTCGATGGGAATGCTGCCGAGCTGGGACATGCAGCCGCGGATGACGACGCCGTACTTCTCATTCAGCCATTTGCGCGCGATCGCCGCGGCGGCTACGCGAACCGCGGTTTCACGGGCCGACTGGCGGCCGCCTCCGCGATGGTCGCGGATGCCGTACTTCTGCCAATAGGTGTAGTCGGCGTGCCCGGGGCGGAAGGTCTGCGCGATGTTGCCGTAATCCTTGCTGCGCTGGTCTTCGTTGCGAATCAGCAGGGCGATCGGCGTGCCGGTCGTGCGGCCTTCGAACACGCCGGAGAGGATCTCCACCGTATCGGATTCACGGCGCTGGGTGACATGCCGCGATGTCCCGGGCTTGCGGCGGTCCAGGTCCTTCTGGATATCCGGCTCGGAGAGCAGCATGCCGGGAGGACAGCCGTCGACGACGCAGCCGATTGCCGGCCCGTGGCTCTCACCGAACGAGGTGACGCAGAAAAGCTTGCCGAGGGTATTGCCGGACATGGTCGTCGACCAACTGAAATGAATGGCGAGTTTAGCATAGGGGCATCGCGCGTCCGACGATGCGCTGCGGCGGCGCGTGCATTAAAATCCGTTCTTCCGAACGAGATTCCTGCGAGCAACGATGCAACAGTATCTTGACCTGATGCGCCACATCCTCGATAACGGCACCCGCAAGGGTGATCGCACCGGGACGGGTACCCTCAGCGTCTTCGGCCCGCAGTTGCGTTTCGACCTCGAAGCCGGCTTCCCGCTGCTGACCACGAAGAAAGTCCACCTCAAATCCATCATCCATGAGCTGCTCTGGTTTCTGAAGGGCGAGACCAATACCCGCTACCTGAAGGAAAACGGGGTGTCGATCTGGGACGAATGGGCGGACGAGAAGGGAGAGCTGGGCCCGGTCTACGGTTACCAGTGGCGCTCGTGGCCCACGCCTGATGGCCGCCACATCGACCAGATGTCGAAGGTCATCGAAGACATCAGGCGCACCCCCGATTCGCGGCGGTTGATCGTTTCGGCGTGGAACGTGTCGGACCTCGACAAAATGGCCTTGATGCCCTGCCACGCCTTCTTCCAGTTCTACGTGGCCGACGGAAAATTGTCCTGCCAACTCTACCAGCGCAGCGCAGACCTGTTCCTCGGCGTGCCGTTTAACATCGCCTCCTATGCGTTGCTTACCCTGATGGTCGCGCAGGTCTGCGGGCTCAAGCCGGGCGAGTTCGTCCATGCGTTGGGCGACACCCATCTTTATCTGAACCACCTCGACCAGACGCGCGAACAACTATCGCGCCAGACACGCAAGCTGCCGGTCATGAAGCTCAATCCCGCCGTCAAGAATATTTTCGACTTCAAGTACGAAGACTTCACCCTCGAAGGTTACGACCCGCATCCCGCCATCAAGGCGCCGGTAGCGGTCTGACCTCCTGCGTGGCAAATACATTGCCAGATAAGAAGCCGCGCGTTTCGCTGATAGTTGCGATGGCGAGCAATCGCGTCATCGGCGCGGACAACAAGCTGCCTTGGCATCTGCCATCCGACCTGAAGCGCTTCAAGGTGCTGACCATGGGGCATCACATCATCATGGGGCGCAAGACCTTCGAATCAATCGGCAGGCTGCTTCCAGGGCGCACGACGGTGATCGTAACCAGCAATCCGGGCTTTCTCTTCGAAGGCGCACTGGTCGCCAACAGCCTTGAGAAAGCCATTGCCCTGTCCGGCAGCGATGACGAAATATTCGTGATTGGCGGTGAGCAGATATTCCGCGAGGCGATAAAAATTGCCGATCGCATTCTGCTGACCGAGATCGATAGTGAGTTCGAGGGTGACGTTTATTTCCCGCCTATCTCCCCAGCTGAATGGACGGAGACAGCTCACGAGAATTTGCATGACAATGCCAGCGGGCTCACTTACGAAAACAAGACTCTTGAACGCAGATCCTGAGGTTTGACAGGTTCAGTGCCAGCGGCTGCGAGCTGGTGGAGACTGGACTGTCACATCAAAGGATTCGGGCGGCAGTCCCAATCGTTTACGTCGCCACATCTCCTCGAAAGCCTTCTCGATCTGCTTCACGCGAGCCTTGGTATCGAACAATGGCGCTGACAAGGGATCGGACAGACGCAGCCGGCGCAGGCCGGCAAGCAGGTCGGGTTGATTGCCCCATTGGATGGCACGTTGCAGATAGGCCGCCGGAGAATCAGCAATGCCCTCGGCAAATCCCGCTGCGGCAAGCAAACTGGTAGCAACCCGGGAGGGAAAGCTTGTTCCGGTAATGGTAAGCAGGGGCAAGCCCGCTGCCAGCGCATCGCAGGCCGTGGTCATCGCGTTGAACAGCGGCGTATCGAGAAAGAGATCGGCCAGCGCGAAGCGGGCGCGGTAGCGATCTCGGGATTCGAACGGAGCGAACACGAGGCGGTCTGCGTCGACGCCCCGTGCCTTCGCCTCCCGCCGCAGATTCGCAGCCGCGGCATCATTGCGGCCTGCGAGCCACAGCACGCTGCCCGGCACGCTGCGCAATATCTCCATCCAGATCCCGAAGATGCCGGGCTCGATCTTGTAGTAATTGTTGAACGAGCAGAACACGAATGCCTTGTCGGGCAAATCGTACTCGCTGCGCGAGAGGCGGTCCGCAGCAAGCGGCTCGAACCGGTCGTAGATGTAAAACGTGTCCGGCAGGTACACCAGCGACTCCGTCCAGGCCTCCTTCTGTCCGGGCGGACTAGCGATCCGGTCCACGATGCGATAGGGCACGGCATCCATGGCCTGCGTTCCCGGAAACGCCAGGTAGCCCGCTTGCACGGGGGCCGGCCGGCGCATCATCACCCCGGCACGGGAATAAGTCGTATAGCCGCCGACGTCGATCAGCACGTCTATTTCGTGCGCGCGAATTTGGTCTGCGAGCCGACGGTCGTCCAGTTCCCAGGCGTCGACGAACACGTCCGCGGCGTTCTCGACCGCCCGCCGTATGGGGCTGTCGTCGGCCGGGCCGACCGAGTAACAGAACACCTCGAAGCGGGAGCGGTCGTGCAGCCGCAGCAGCGGATGCAGCAGATAGGCGTTCACGTGCTCCCGGAAGTCGGGCGAAAGATAGCCGACGCGCACCCGACTGCGCTGCGCCGCGACGGGTGGCGGCGAGATTGATCCGGTGTCGGCGGAGCGCTCGAGCTTCAGGGCGATGTTGCGCGCCACCGCGAGCCTCATCGAGTCGGGCAGCGGCAGCGTGAGGACGTTGTAGGCGAGCCCGTAGTCGGCAACGTCGCGCCCGGACGCCAGCCGCTCCTCGACGACACGTCGCGTTGTCGCAATCAGCGCATCGCGTTCCGACCAGTCGCAATCGTGCAGCCGCCGATACGCGCCGTCGAGATATATAAGCTCCGGATCGAAGCGGTCCGGATCACTGGAAAAACCGGCTTCGAACACGTTAACGAATTTGAGCATCGCATCCGGATCCCCGGCGCGCACCCGCTCGAATACGGCGCCCGCTTCGTCGATGCGCCCCAGCTGAGACAGGGCGAGGCCGCAGGCAATCGATGCCCTGGAATGGTCCGGAGCCAGGCGCAGGGCACGCTCGCACGCTGCAAGAGCCTCGGCCGGCCGCCGCAATGCCAGCAGCACTTCGGCAACGTTGAACTGTGCATCGGGATCATTCGGCAGCAGCTCGGCCAGCCTCAGATTATTCTGCAGAGCTTCGTCGAGCCGGCCAAACCTAGTGAGAACGTAGCCGCGGTTCATGAACGCTCCGGGCGGCGGCCCCGGCAAGGCCAGCGCCCGATCGTACGCCGCGAGAGCGGCCCGAAAATCACTCATCGATTCCAGGACCGCGCCGAAGTTGAACCACAGCTGCGAGACTTCCGGTTTCCGTTCCACGGCGGCCGCAAGCAGCTCGCGCGCTTCCCGTGTCCGGCCCAGGCGGGCGAGCACGGCGGCTTTTACGCTCACGGCCTGCACATGGCCTGCGTCGAACACCAGCGCGCGCTCCAGAGCCAGGAGCGACGATTCATCGCGACCGAGACGGTCCAGCAACGCCCCGAGCAGAAAATGGGCGCGGGCGTCCTGCGGGAAACGCGCGCAAAGCGCGCGCAGCGGGGATTCGCCGCCCGGATCGCCCTGCGTCACGATCCGGACGGCCAGATCCAGCTCGTCATCGGGCACCAGCGTCATCACCAGGAGTTTCGGGCTCAGGCGACTTCCGAGAGGAAATCCTCGAACTTGTCGCCCGGTTGCGGAGGAAATTCATCAAGGAAAACGAAAGACCAGTTAAAGGCATGGCCGAACTGTTCCGTAAAATGGCTGCGCAGGCCTGCCAGCTCACGTTCCAGCAGCGGCCGCTCGACGATCAGCCGTATCTCAATGTCGTTCCGGGATTTCTGCACGATCTTGTAACGCCTGATCGGAGCGATCTCCGGCAACTTCCCGGGAGCAAGCGTTGGCCACCTTCTGGATCCATCCGGCAAGGTCAGGACATTCCGCGAGCGGCCCATTATGCGCGTCAGCACAGGAAGCCCGCGACCGCAGGGGCAAGCTTCACCGACTTGCGCATAGTCGCCGATGTCATAGCGGATCAACGGCATGGCGAAGTTGTGCAGCGGCGTTACCACGACCCGCCCAATCTCGCCTGGCTCGCAAGGCTCACCCGCCTCATCGATCACTTCGACGAACGCGCTCTCCGACTGAATGTGGTAGCGGCCCTGCTCAGGACACTGGATCGCCAGGTATCCCGTTTCGCGGGCCGTGTACACGTCGCTTAGTGGCAGCCGCCAGCGATCGCCGATGTAGTCGCGCATTTCCTGGGGAACGGCCTCGCCGAAGCTGCGGACTTCACGCAACCACGGCAGTTCCACGCCGCAGCGATCCGCCTCGCGCAGGATTCCCAGTACGTTGCTTGCGTAGCCAAGCAGGTACGCCGGTTTTTCCTCTAGGATCCGGTCGAGCTGACGGTCGAAAGTCCAGCGCGCCGGCAGCAGGACGCAAGGCCCGGTGTCCACGAGCCCCTTGCCGACCTCGCCGAACCAGTTGTCGGAAACCACCGGCTCTTTCTCCACCCGGATCACCAGCATCCTCGCGGCCATGTCACGCCGGTGCCAGATATGCTCGCGCAGCATGAATGCCTGCCAGAAATAACTCGAAACGGCCGTGGAAAGGAAGCGCACCGGCTCGCCCGTTGAACCCGAGGTGCTATTGCGGGAGGCGCCGCCGTGGCCAGCAGGCAATTGCTGCGCGCACAACGCGTCGAAGGACCGTTGCAGGTCTGCGCGGGTCAGCGTCGGCAGCCGGGCGAAATCGCGCACGGAGAATTGGTCCGGAAGCGCTTCGAGCTGACGGGCGATGCGTTCGCGATAGTACGGAACCGCGTGGATCGCGTGGCGCAGCAACGCCTGCAGCTGCCGGCGCTGTTGCGGCCAGATTTCCATCGGCGGCAGCCACTGGCTGCGCTCAAGCTGGAACAGGGTCGCCAGCATGGAACTGCCGGCGTTGTTGGGCACGGCGGGCCATTCGATTCCGCCGATTGTCGAGCGAATGCGGTTCAACGTGCCGGGCCTGCCTCGGCGGGGGGTGCCGTGGATCCCTCCTATCGCGCACCGGAAAAGAGGTTGGTCTGCTTCAGCGCCGCGGCGCCGATGACTTGGCCATTTGTCACTAAAAAGTCGCTGACCGAATACGTGATGCCTGCCCTGACAGCATTGGCACCAGCAAAGAACCCCTGCAGCGACACGGATCCCGATCCGGATCCGGTCGGGCCGTTCGCGAAGAGTCGCGAACCGAACACCGAGCCGGTGAAAGAGGCGGACAGCGACTGCCCGGACAGCGTCCAGTCCATCGAACCGCTAATACTGGAGGTTCCGAAGTCCGCCGTCATGCTCATGCTGTCCAGCGTACCGACCCCCTGACCGGTATCGACGCTGGTGGGCGCAGTCGCGCCGAGCAGGGTGTATGTGCCCAACATTGTGGACAGCGGTCCCATGTCGGGCGTCGTGCCGGCCACCCAGTGAACCGTGGTAAACGCCGAAGTTGGGTTGAAATAGGTGAATTCGCCGCCCGTCACGCCGCTGGCCGTGCCCCAGGCGATGATGCCGTCGTCGCCCGCCGTCACCGGATCGGTGAGGGTCGCGATGGGGGGATATCCCGGCCAATCGAAGCTGGACAATCCTCCGCCCGACAACTCCGCCGACGTTCCCTCGACGGTGCCCAACCGAGAGAAAAAACCATCGGGATCATAGCGCGCGACCAACGCTACGTTGGCGGGACTGATGGTTCGTGCGCTTCCGCAGGGGACCAGAGTGCAGCTTTCGCCGCTCTGGTTCACGTTCTCCGCTTGCGCGAAGCTGGAGGGCGGATTCTGAGGAGAGGGAGGCGGCAGGTCCGTACGCTTGTTGGTAAGCACCGGCTTGATTTCCTGGCCCTGCACATAGTAAGACTCGCCGTTGGTGACACTCAGGCAGCCGGCGCCGTTACAGACATTAATTTCGCCTTCGCCCACGGTGCCGACAATCGACTGCCCGTACTGGATGGTGTACTCGGTGCCGCGGATGCCGATGGTGGCGACCGACGTCGTCACCTGATAATTGTTCTTGTTGGTCCGGCCCACCAGGCCGGTAATGGTCCTCAGGCCGCCTTTGATCAAACTGAAAAAGCCTTTCTCGTTGCCGTCCTGCTTGCCGTCGAAGCGATACTGGTCAATGCGGAATTCCGATTCCGGCTGCAGGGAGACATAGGCGCCGTCCGTGAACCTCAATTGGGCCCGACCATTGTTGGTCGAAATCGTCTCACCCTGCTCGATCTGAGTTCCTTTCCCTACCGTCCGGCTCTGGCCGTTGGGGCCGGTGGCTTGCACATTGCCGGTCGCGAAATCGACCCGCGCCGCCGGCGCCGCATGACCGATTACCGGATAAGCAGCCGCGATCAGTCCCAGGAGGAGCGCTCGGCCGTTCAATTTAAAAGTTTGGTTCTGCATTTCATTGCTCCCTTAAGCAAATTGCAGCTTGAACCTGCCTGAAACTTCAAACAATATTCTCTGCGGATGCAACAGCGTCACATGTCGTAGCGCAGCGTGATCTGATAGACGATCCGGTCGAACTCGTTGATCGGGATGTTCGAATCGTTTTTCGTCCAGCTGGCCTGCGGTGTAATCCGCAGCCCCTTCTTGGGAACAAATATCATCCCCGCCGAAGCGTTGTACTGCGTGTCCTCGCGATCGATCAGGAAGAACGGGTCCGGTCCGCCGTATTCGCGGCGCTCGGCGCTGCCATTGAAAAACAGGGCAAATTTTTCCACTACGTTCCATTGCAGCCCGATGCGCGCGCCATACAAGTCATGGCCGAATTGCGGCACTCCGTCCTCTTTCTCGTCCTCCACGCCACCATAAACACCCAGATAGCTGATAAAGGTGCCGCGCCCAAATGCATGTGCATATCCCGCGCCACCCACGTACCGGTCGGCATTCCGAATTTCCTGGCCCGGGTACTTGAGGTGGCTGTATTGCCCGAAGAAGCTCACCTGGTTGCGCGAATCGAAATCATGCTGCCACTGGCCGGTCAGGCCCGAAGCGTTCCGATAGGCGTCGCTATACAACTGAGGATTGTCGACAAAGAACGAGTTGTACTGGGCGCCCAAGGTGAACGTGTCCCGGTCGCGGCGGTAGGCGATGCCCAGGTTGGCATCGTAGTAGTAGGTCGAGAAATTGGTTTCGTTGACGTTGTTCTTGTTGTGGTAGGCAAGGCCGCCGAACATCGACAGCCGTTTGGAAAACGGGTGCGTGAAGCCTACCCCGCCGCCGAAGCTGATGAACGCATCCTCCTGCTCCTGGGATGCAGGCGCCAGGCTGAAAATCGTCCCGCCGAAAGACGGCACTGCGACCTGGCCGTCGGCGGTTGCACTGTTGACGTTGCTGTCCCAGCCAGCGCCGACCTCGATGAAGCCGCGGATGGTCGTGCGTTCCGCCTCCTCCACCCGGGCAATCGCGTCGAGGAACCGGTCGATCGTGGCGGATATTTCGGGCGGAAGGTCCTGTTTCCTGACGTTCTCGAACTCGCGCTTGGCCGTTTCCGTTTCTTTCAGGTTGAAGTAGGCACGGGCGATCAGTGCACGCGCCGGGGCGCTATCCGGGCGAAGAGCAAGCACCCGCTCCAGGGCGAAAACCGCTTCCGTATTCTTGCCGATACCGAGGGCTGCGGAGCCCAGCAGGAAATCGTAATTCGGGTCTCCGGCGCGCTCGGACTGCAGCGGGATCAGCAGGCTGTAGGCCGCTTGAGGATCGCCGCCGTCCAGATGCCGCTTCGCCTGGATCAGTACGTCGTCCTGCGCCTGGACAAGGTGAGAAAAAGCGAAAACCAGCGCAAAAAGCACCGCGACGCGTCTGAAGTACTTCATCGACCCCCCTTGCTATGCAGTTACGACCGCGAGACAGCGTAAATCGAGAGATTCAAAGGCTTTTTATGGCGCGAACATTACCTCAGGCAAAACCGCAGCGTCAAACTATTTGTCGCCAATTGATGACACTTCCATGTTCTGGCACCGGCGGCCCATTGTCGCGATGGCGCGCACTGGGAATTGCGGGCTCGAAAGCGGAAGGCCGGAAAGGCCAATCTGCCTCCGCCGACTTTGCTCCAGGCTTCAGGCAGGCCTTGGAACCATCTGAATTTAGGGCTTATTCTTTTGCTGTCCCGACCACGGTCTGGAATTGATCTTAAAGCTGGACGCGATCCTTCGCTCGCAGTCCTTAACCTTGTCGCACGCAGTCCACGTAGTACTGCACTTCACCCGCGGCCTCGCCCTCGACCAAGCCGTGGATGTCGGTGTCGAAGCCGGGAAATTTACGATTGAAATCACGGGCAAACTGCAGGTAACGCACGATGGTCTTGTTGAATATTTCGCCCGGGACGAGCAGCGGAATACCGGGAGGATAAGGAGTCAGAAGCACGCTTGTTACGCGGCCCTCGAGCCTGTCGATCTCGACCCGGTCGATGTCCCGGTGAGCCATGGCGGCAAAAGCATCCGAAGGCTTCATCGCCGGCTGCATATCGGACAGGTACATCTCGGTGGTCAGCCGGGCCACGTCATTGGCCTTGTACATGTCATGGATCTGGTCGCAGAGGTCGCGCAGGCCCATGCGCTCATAGCGCGGAAACGCCTGGCTGAACTCGGGCAGGATGCGCCACATCGGCTGGTTCTTGTCGTAGTCATCCTTGAACTGCTGCAGCGCCGTGACCAGCGTATTCCAGCGGCCTTTGGTGATGCCGATGGTGAACATGATGAAGAAGGAATAAAGCCCGGTTTTCTCCACGATGACACCGTGCTCGGCCAGATACTTGGTGACGATCGACGCCGGAATGCCGCTCTTGGCAAATTTCCCCGAAACGTCCAGGCCCGGCGTAATGACCGTCGCCTTGATCGGGTCCAGCATGTTGAAGCCGGTCGCGAGGTTGCCAAAACCGTGCCATTTCTCGTTGGCCCGCAGCACCCACTCCTCGCGCGAACCGATGCCTTCCTGGGCGACCTTGTCCGGCCCCCACACCTTGAACCACCAGTCCTTGCCAAATTCGGCGTCCACCTTCTTCATGGCACGCCGGAAATCCAGCGCCTCGGCAATGGACTCTTCCACCAGCGCGGTGCCTCCCGGCGGCTCCATCATAGCCGCCGCCACGTCGCAGGAGGCAATGATCGCGTACTGGGGCGAGGTCGAGGTATGCATCAGGTAGGCCTCGTTGAACATATGACGGTCGAGCTTGCGGGTCTCCGATTCCTGCACCAGGATCTGCGAGGCCTGCGAGATGCCGGCCAGCAGCTTGTGGGTGGAATGCGTGGCGTAAATGATCGCGTCCTTCGTCCGCGGCCGGTCCGTGCCGATGGCGTGCATGTCCTTGTAAAAATCATGGAAAGTCGCGTGCGGCAGCCAGGCTTCGTCGAAATGCAGGTTGTCGATGTAGCCGTCGAGCATGCCCTTGATGGTCTCGGTGTTGTAGAGCACGCC
>JBKJUC010000152.1:0-24911 GCA_046590325.1 Burkholderiales bacterium
TCCTCGTAACGCAGGCCATCGTGATGGATGAATACCGGGTGTTGAATGCCGATGGCCTGCGTTACGAGGATGAGTTCGTGAAACATAAAGCGCTGGATGCGATCGGTGACCTGTACCTCTTGGGTCACCCGGTAATTGGTGCCTATTCGGCGCATAAGTCCGGCCATGCCCTAAACAACGGCTTGTTGCGAACCCTGATGGAAGACGAGGCAGCTTGGGAATACGTGACTTTCCTGAAGCCCGAGGATGCCCCCGCATTCCTGAGGCTCCAGATCCAGGCGGCCTGAACACCGCGCTGACCCACGTCAGGATCGGCCGGCCCTGAACGCGTTGTGACCTCGCCGTGACCTTGGCCACGCGCCCTCCCAAAGAAAATTCATGCTTGTACTGAGAATTCTCGGAGCGCTGTTGATCGTGATAGTCGGCGTTTCGCTGGTGGCGTTCGTCGTTACCAAAGATCTGAAGTGGAAACGGTTTGCTTGGCAAACTGTACGATTCGGAGCGATTATTCTTATAATTTTCATGGCATTATATGCACTGGAGCGCTTACTCCCCATCTTCTGAAAGCTTGCCGCGCCGGGAGAGTTGTTCCAAGGCAGCCTTCAACGGTGAACTCTCAATCCGTTCAGCTAAGTTCTGAATCGCCTTACGCCCTTCGGGGCTTAGGAAAATTTGTTTTTGGGGCAATGGGTTATGACGGATACCTACTTGCATTTGTACCCGAATACCGGTAACCTCAATTCCCCGCTGTTGTAAAAAAAACAGGATTCGCGGCGCCAGATGTTTTAATTTAGTGGCGACCGCGCCGTTGTCAGCGTAGAGCACGAGTTCGCCATTTTCCGCAATAGCCAGTGCAACAGAGCCCGCGAGGTTGGCAGGCAGGGCGTCCGCGAGAGTTGCTTGCAGAGCGCAAAGCCGCTTGACTTGGCGAGTAAGCCCCTGCAATTCCGGAAGCTGCCGGAGAAGAAGTCCGATGCGTTCGCTGTTCACGAAGGTCTGATTGGAAGGATTTTAAAGGGGAAACATGAATATTATTCTGGTTTCCAACAAGTTCGCGCAGGCGCGAAGCTATACCGTGAGTACGCCCCAGGTCCTGTTTCTCGGCCTGCTGTTGTGCCTGATGGTTGTCTCGCTCGCCGTGCTGATGAACTATTTCTCCCTGCGCTATGCGGTCACCAACCAGAGCCCCTATCTTCAATCGCTGCTGGAAGCCGTGCAGGCCGAACAGACCCGCAAAACCCAATCCTATTTGCGCGAAAGCCTGGATACCATGGCCGCCCGCCTTGGAGAAATGCAGGCGAAGCTGCTGCGGCTGGATACCTTGGGCGAGCGACTGACCAAACTGGCGGGCATCAAGCCACAGGAGTTCATGTTCGATCAGCCGCCGGCGCGCGGCGGCCCCATGTCGACGATGACCCCAGCCAAGGAATTATCCATGGCCGAACTGGGGGAGAAGTTGGATCAGATGGCGCTGCAGGTCGATGATCGTACCGACAAGCTCGGCGTGCTGGAATCCATGTTTACCATCACCCACGCGAAAAAACAGTTGTTGCCCACCGAGCTTCCCGTATCTACCGGATGGTATTCGTCGAACTTCGGCTGGCGCATTGATCCGTTTACGGGCTGGAATGCATTTCACGAGGGAATGGATTTCATGGCCGCCGAAGGCGAGGCCGTTACCGCCGCCGCCGGTGGCGTCGTGGTGTTCTCTGAGGCCCACCCCCAGTATGGTAATATGATTGAGGTCGATCACGGCAATGGGCTCGTCACCCGCTACGCCCACGCATCGAAACTCATAGCAAAAGTTGGTGATGTCGTATTGCGCGGACAGAGAATCGCCGAGGTCGGAAACACGGGCCGTTCGACGGGAACGCATCTTCACTTCGAAGTGCGCCAATGGGGGGCCCCACAGAATCCCGCGCGCTTCCTGCAAGTTCCGGGTTGAACGGATCGTAGAAAGTATTTCAGGAGAGGGGTGGGGGCGCATGTCCCCACCCCTCTTGCATTGGGAACCCTGCTAAATGATCACGAGCATCCTCAAAAAAGTATTCGGCAGCCGCAATGACCGGCTGTTACGCAAATTCGCTCACGCCGTCCAGGCTATCAACGCGCTGGAACCGGAACTCAAAAAACTGGACGACACGGCATTGCGCGCGCGGACGGAAGCGTTCAAGCAACGCGTCCGCGATGGCGAAGCGCTTGACGATCTTCTGGTAGAGGCATTCGGTACCGTGCGCGAGGCGAGCCGCCGTGTCCTCAACATGCGGCATTTTGATGTCCAGCTCCTGGGCGGGATTTCGCTGCATAACGGCAAGATAGCGGAAATGCGCACCGGCGAAGGCAAAACGCTCGTTGCTACGCTTCCCGCATATCTGAATGCACTTGCCGGAAAAGGCGTGCATGTCGTGACTGTGAACGACTACCTGGCCAACCGCGATGCCGAATGGATGGGGCGGGTCTACCGTTTCCTTGGCCTCAGCGTCGGCGTTAACCTGTCGCAGATGGAGCATGAACTCAAGCAGCAAGCTTATGCCGCAGACATCACCTACGGCACCAACAGCGAGTTCGGTTTCGATTACCTGCGCGACAACATGGTGTTCCAGGCGTCCGAGCGGGTGCAGAGACCCATGAATTACGCCATCGTCGACGAGGTGGACTCGATTCTTATCGATGAAGCCCGCACGCCACTCATCATATCCGGGCAGGCTGAGGACAGCACCGAGCTCTATCACCGCATGAATGAGGTGGTACCCAGGCTGGTTCGGGTAAAGGAAGAGAATGGCCCCGGCGATTTTACGGTCGACGAGAAGGCGCACCAGGTGCTTCTCACCGAAGCCGGGCATGAGCGCGCCGAGGAAATGCTGACACAGGCGGGCCTTCTGCCCGAGAACGGCAGCCTATATGACGCCACCAATATCAACCTGATGCATCATCTCTATGCGGCGTTGCGGGCGCATTCCCTCTTCCATCGCGACCAGCACTATGTGGTGCAGAACGGGGAAGTCGTCATCGTCGACGAATTCACCGGGCGGCTAACCGCCGGACGCCGCTGGTCAGACGGCCTGCATCAGGCTATCGAAGCGAAGGAAGGGGCGAAGGTCCAGCGCGAGAATCAGACCCTCGCCTCGATCACCTACCAGAACTATTTTCGCATTTACAAGAAGCTCGCGGGAATGACCGGCACCGCGGATACCGAGGCGTACGAGTTCCAGCAGATCTATGGCCTGGAGACGATGCTCATCCCGACTCACCAGCCGATGGTCCGGGAAGATCGGATGGACCAGGTTTACCGTACCGCCAAGGAAAAATATGGGGCGGTGATCATTGACATCCGAGATTGCTACCAGCGCAGCCAGCCCGTGCTGGTCGGCACCACGTCAATCGAGAACTCCGAATTGCTGGCCAAGCTCCTGGAGAACGAGAAGCTTCCGCATCAGGTCCTTAACGCCAAGCAGCACGCGCGCGAGGCGGAGATCGTTTCACAGGCCGGACGTCCCAAGATGGTAACGATCGCGACCAATATGGCGGGCCGAGGTACCGACATCGTGCTGGGCGGTAATCCCGAGCCGGAAATCAACAAGGTGCAGAACGACGCCGATTTGTCGGACCCGGATAAGGAACGGCGCGTTGCTGAAATGAGATCCCAATGGCAGAAACTGCACGAACAGGTGGTTGCGTCCGGTGGCCTTCACATCGTGAGCACGGAACGCCACGAATCGCGGCGCATCGACAATCAGTTACGCGGCCGTTCGGGCCGGCAGGGCGACCCGGGTTCCAGCCGCTTCTATCTTTCGCTGGAGGATCCGCTGCTTCGCATTTTCGCTTCGGACCGCGTCGCCTCGATCATGGATCGTCTCAAGATGCCCGAGGGCGAGGCGATCGAGCATCCCTGGGTGACCCGTGCCATCGAAAATGCGCAGCGCAAGGTGGAGGCCCGCAACTTCGACATCCGCAAACAGTTGCTGGAGTATGACGACGTCGCCAACGACCAGCGCAAGGTCATCTACACGCAGCGCAACGAACTGCTCGAGGCTACCGACATATCCGAAACGATCCGCTCGATGCGCGAGGGGACGATCGATGCCCTGATCTCGCAGCACATCACGCCGGAGAGCATCGACGAGCAATGGGACATCCCGGGGCTCGAGAAAACCCTCGCCGGAGAACTGGGCCTGGATCTGCCGATCGGCAAATGGCTGGACGAGGAAACGTCGCTAGAGGAACAAAGCCTGCGCGCCCGCATCGTCGAGGCCGCCAACAGGTTCTACGAGCAGAAGTTCGGAGGCCTGGACCCCGAGAGGGTTCATGCGTTCGAGCGAGCAATGATGTTGCAAAGCCTCGACACGCACTGGCGCGAGCACCTGTCGGCGCTCGACCATTTGCGCCAGGGCATCCATTTGCGAGGCTACGCGCAGAAAAATCCCAAACAGGAGTACAAGCGCGAAGCCTTCGACCTGTTCTCGCTGATGCTGGAGGCGGTGCGCACCGAGGTGACCCGCATCCTGATGGTCGTCAAGATCCAGACCGAGGAAGAAGTCGAGACCGTCGTCGAGAAGCAGGAGCAGACGGAACTGAAGAACGTGCAATACCAGCATGCCGGCTATGACGAGGCGCTGGAGAAAGCGAACGCGGACAATAAGGAGACGCCTTTCGTCCGCGGCCAGAAAGTGGGGCGTAACGATCCCTGCCCCTGCGGATCGGGTAAGAAATACAAGCAATGCCACGGCAAGCTGGAATGACGCGGCGATGGCTGTAAACCTGGCGGCGCCGGATCCAGCTACGCTGTTTGCGGTGAAGGGCGTGAAAATCGGCGTGACTGAAGCCGGGATCCGGAAGCCCAATCGCAAGGACCTGATGCTGATGACCCTGGCGCCCGGCAGCCATGTCGCCGCCGTGTTTACCCGCAACCGGTTCTGCGCGGCTCCCGTCACTCTGGCGAAGTCTCATCTGCACGGCGGCCGCATTCGCGCCCTGCTGGTCAATACGGGCTGTGCCAACGCGGGTACAGGAGACGATGGGGTGCTGCGGGCAGGACAGACCTGTGAAGCCGTAGCAAAACTGCTGGAGTGCAACGCCACCGAGGTCCTGCCGTTTTCGACAGGCGTGATCATGGAGCCCCTGCCGGTGGAGCGTATCGTTGCCGGACTGCCGGGCTGCGTGGCCAATCTCCGCGACAACAACTGGGCGCTCGCGGCGCAAGCGATCATGACCACCGACACCGTCGCCAAGGCGTATTCGAAACGCATCAACCTCGGTGGCCAGCAGGTGACGCTGACCGGCATAGCGAAAGGCTCGGGGATGATCCGGCCGAACATGGCAACGATGCTTGGATTCATTGCGACTGATGCGCGAATAGAGCCGTCGTTGTTGCAGCAGGCAACGACCTATGCCGCGGAGCGTACGTTCAACTGTGTTACGGTCGACGGCGACACGTCCACCAACGACTCATTCATTCTCGTTGCAACCGGTCAATCCGGAACGGTCGAAATCAGCAAATCGGATTCGCCGGAATTCAAGCTTTTCCTGGACGCGGTGACCGAAGTCTCATTGTTTCTTGCGCAGGCACTGGTCCGCGACGGAGAAGGCGCCACCAAATTCATCACCATCCGGGTCGAGGGCGGCATGAACGAGACCGAATGCCGCAAGGTGGGATACTCCATTGCGCATTCGCCGCTCGTCAAAACGGCGTTTTTCGCTTCCGACCCGAATCTAGGACGCATTCTTGCCGCCATCGGTTATGCCGGCATCGAGGATCTTGACGTGTCGAAAGTCGATCTGTATCTCGATGATGTCATGGTGGCAAAAGGCGGCGGGCGATCCCCGAGCTATCGCGAAGAGGAAGGCCAGAAAGTCATGAAACAGCAGGAGATCATGGTTCGCGTGGTGCTCGCTCGTGGAACTTCCGCTGCCACCGTGTGGACCTGCGATTTGTCCCACGACTACGTCAGCATCAACGCCGATTATCGCAGCTGATAGCCGTAACCCAAACGCATGGCAGATCTGGAAAAAATACTGAAGCGGGTGGAGCAGGTGCTGGAGCGGTTCGAAGCAACCTTGCCTCACAAGGTGCCGGCGCCGGACTGGAAGTCGTCGATTGCATTCCGCTGGCGCAAGCGCGGCAACTCGGGATTCCTGCAGCCGGTGGCCCACCCCCACAAAATCGGCCTTGCCGATCTTCAGGGAATCGACGATCAAATCGACCTGGTCGAGCAAAACACCCGCCAGTTCATCGAGGGGTTGACCGCCAACAATGTTTTGCTGACCGGCGCGCGCGGCACCGGAAAATCCTCACTGGTGAAAGCGGTTCTAAATAAGTTCTCTGCCAGGGGACTGCGTTTGATCGAAGTGGAAAAGCAGGACCTGATAGACCTGCCGGATATCGTTGACCTCGTGGCCGATGCGCCCTATAAATTCCTGTTGTTCTGCGACGACCTTTCCTTCGATGCCGACGAACCGGGTTACAAGGCGCTGAAGGTCGTCCTCGATGGCTCCATTTCCGCCACTTCGGACAACTTGCTGATTTACGCCACCTCCAACCGTCGCCATCTCATGCCCGAGTACATGCAGGAGAATCTGGAGACCAAGTATCTCGGCGAGGAAATTCACCCGGGTGAGACGGCCGAGGAAAAGATCTCCCTGTCGGAACGTTTCGGCCTGTGGGTCTCCTTCTATCCCTTCGATCAGGATGAGTATCTCGCGATCGTTGACTATTGGCTGGGCCAGTTAGGTGTTCCTGAAAAGGAACGGACCAGGTCTCGTAACGAAGCGCTGCAATGGGCTCTGACGCGCGGCTCCCGCAGCGGCCGGGTCGCTTGGCATTTCGCCCGGGACTATGCTGGAAGCCACAAGGTCAAAGGCAGGACCGGCCGCAAGCTCGTCTGAGTCGTTTCCGCAAAAATCTATGTATCCATCCGTCCCGTGAGCGAACGCGAGATTGCGGTCGCTGCAGCGATTATTGAACATCCGGACGGCCGTTTCCTGCTGGCGCAGCGGCCCGAGGGCAAGGTGTACGCGGGTTATTGGGAATTTCCCGGCGGCAAGGTCGAACCGGGGGAATCCGTTGCTTACGCGTTGAAACGCGAACTCCTCGAGGAACTGGGCGTCGAGGTTCGGGCGGCCTATCCATGGATCACCCGAATTCACAAGTATCCGCACGGCACCGTCCGGCTGCATTTCCATCGGGTGGTGGATTGGAGTGGGGAACCGCATCCGCATGAGGGTCAGACCCTGGCATGGCAGAGGCATGGGGCGCTCGATGTCGCACCGATGCTGCCCGCCAATGCCCCCATTCTAAAAGCCCTGTCACTGCCGGTGGTATGCGGAATCACGCATGCCTGGGAGGCTGGTATGCCGCGCGCGACACGCGAGCTGAAGGCGGCCATTCACGGCGGGCTCAGGCTGGTCCAGATTCGGGAAGGTGCGCTGCCCGAGACCGATCGGAAAATTTTTGCGATGAACGTAATCAGGCGGGTGCGCACCGCTGGCGGCATTACACTTCTCAACGGCGGTCAGGATCTGGCAAACGAAACTGGCGCCGATGGCGTCCATCTGTCGGCCGCCGCGCTGATGGCTGCTACAGTACGGCCGCAAGTAGCTTGGTGCAGTGCCTCATGCCATGACAAGGAGGAACTCGCACGCGCTGTTGAAATGGGCATGGACTTCGTGCTGCTCGGCCCGCTGCGGGAGACTCCGACGCATCCCGGCAAGACGGGAATTGGCTGGGAACGGTTTGCCAAATTATCGGAAGGCTATCCCCTCCCGGTTTTCGCGATCGGAGGCCTGCAGAGGCAGGATCTGCACTGCGCCCGCAGTCGGGGCGCTCACGGCATCGCGATGATCCGCGGCGCCTGGCAGGATCACGTTTCCTCGGGCTGATCGTCCGATTGCGTCTTTCCGTCGTCCGCGTTCTCCTGCGGGATGCGATAGGCGCCAGTGGCCCATTGCCCCAGGTCGATAAGTTTGCAGCGCTCGGAGCAGAACGGACGGTAAGGATTGTCCTGGCTCCAGACCAGGGCCGCGCCGCAACCCGGGCAGACGACAGTCCGCGGTTTCCTGGATTCCGGACTCATCAAAGATTGCAGAAGGTCAGCTCGAAATTCACGTCTTCAACGCTGGTGCGGCGCTGACTGCCGATTGATGCTGTGAAGCGGACATTCAGCGCATATTTGTTGGCGCTGATTTCGGGAACACAGTCATAGTTGCTTTCCAAACGTATCCGCAGCATTTGCGCCAGCCTTCCGGCCATGGTCTGCTGATAGACGCCCTGGAGTGCGATCTGACTGCTGGTCTTGCCGCTCTCCCTTAGCAGTTTGAGGATGATCCGCACGCCGTTTCGGATCGGCAGGAACGGCGCCAGCCATTCGTTCAGGTCCAGCCGCCGTGCGTCCGCGCTCTGATTCAGCCAATAGTGGTAGGAAGGCAGGTCGAATTCGCATACCCCGCCGGGAATCGCCGAACGCTGCTTGATGCCCATCAACCATTCGTTCTCGCGAAGCTCCTGGCCGGTCCTCCCGGAGGACAGGAACAGGTCGGACACGGCCTTTTCAATATCGGCCAGAACTGAATCGAGGGCCTGCTGGGAGATGGCCGGATTGCTGCGCAGAGAATCGAGATGCTGTTTTTGGCGTTCGAGCTCCTGCATCACGTCTGATTTCAGGTCAGCGCGACCGCCGACGTCGAGGATTTCGAACAGCGAAGTCAGGGCGACGTGGTGTTCCTCCGGGTCGTCCTTGGACGCGAAGTAACCCGCGCGCTGGTACAGGTCCTCCAGACGCAGCAGAGTGCGGATCCTCTCGTTGAGCGGGAACTCGTAGCTGATCACGATGCGGGTGGGGCTGCCAGAGTAGGGGCAAGTATTGCCGAAAAGCCCCGAAAAATAAAGCCGAAGCCGAGGTATTCACGCCTGGAGGCCATGCGGCAAATCATTCCTCGCGAGCGAACTTCAAGTATTTCTTGTGCAGCGTCAGGATTTGCGGTTGCAGAGCTTCCAGTTCAGTGTCGTTGTGCACAATGTCGTCGGCATTGTGCAGGCGCTCGGCTCTTGGAAGCTGTGCGACCATGATTGCAAGGACTTCCTCACGGGTCAGTCCGTTGCGCTGCATCACCCGGGCGACTTGCACTTCAGGATCGCAATCCACGACCAGAACGCGGTGGACGAACTCGCGGTAATTTCCAGACTCCAGCAGCAGGGGCACTACCACCATAACATAGGGCGCCGGGTTTGCTGCGATCAGGCGCCTGCTTTCCTGGCGAATTAGAGGATGCAGGATAGTTTCAAGCTCACCGCGTGCCTGGATATCGCTGAACACGCGTTGGCGCATACGATTGCGGTCCAGCGCACCGTCGGCGGTTACATACTCGGCGCCGAATCGGCGACCGATTTCGGCGACGGCCTCCCTGTGGGGACCGGTCAGAGTCCGGGCAATTTCATCAGTATCCACGAGACCGGCGCCCAACTTCGCAAACAGGTTCGCAACTGTGGTTTTGCCTGATCCGATGCCT
Source organism: Burkholderiales bacterium (assembly GCA_046590325.1). Lineage (GTDB taxonomy): Bacteria > Pseudomonadota > Gammaproteobacteria > Burkholderiales > JACQAP01 > JACQAP01. The sequence goes on from JBKJUC010000152.1 coordinate 9,502, forward strand.
CCGGTGAGACCGACCAGGTAGGCCATGTTCAGAAGAGCTGCAGGTAAGTCCGGTTGATTGTTTCTCCCCAGAACATCGCGATCAATCCGGCGACTGCCAGATACGGGCCGAAGGGGATAGGCGTATTGCGGCCGTGCCGTGCGAAAACGATAAGGGAGATGCCGATAATGGCCCCGACCAGCGAAGACAGAAGGATGACGGCGGGGAGCATTTTCCAACCCAGCCAAGCGCCGATCGCCCCCAGCAGCTTGAAGTCACCGTAACCCATTCCTTCCTTGCCTGTGGTCAGTTTAAAAAGCCAATAGATGGACCACAACGAGAGGTAGCCGACCACGGCGCCAATGACGGCCGACTGCAAAGGCACGAAACCGCCGATCAGATTGATGAGGAGTCCGAGCCAGAGTAGCGGTAGGGTAATGTCGTCCGGAAGCAGCTGGGTATCGATGTCGATTGCCGTGAGGGCGATCAGCGACCAGGAAAAGATCAATGCGCCGGCCATGGTAAGCGTCAGCCCGAAACGCCACCCGATGTAGCCTGCCACTATGCCGCTGACCGCTTCCACAATGGGATAGCGGATGCTGATGCGCGCCTTGCAACCCGAGCAACGGCCACGCAGGAAAAGATAGCTGAGTATGGGAACATTTTCATGGGCGCGGATGCGATGGCTGCAGTGGGGGCAGGTTGAGGGCGGCGTAACCAGGTTGTAGGCGGCCTTGTCCGTTCCTAGCCTTAGCTTCGCGGCGGGCTCTGCCATGCCCCGCTGTTCCAGCAGGTCGGCAGCCTGGGAATCCCACTCGCGCTCGAGCATTTTCGGTAGCCGGTGGATCACGACATTCAGAAAGCTGCCGACCAGCAGGCCTGCCAGTGTACAGACCAGGGCCAGTATCGCCGGTTCGTTGCGCAGTACGTTTAGCAGGGACATGGGCCGGAATTCTCGTTTCGCGGCCGGGGCGCCGCTTTGATAAAAAAAGCGCCCGAACTCGTCGGGCGCGTGTGTTCTTCGGGCACGCGCCGCCTACACGGCTTGGCCCATCTTGAAGATCGGCAGGTACATCGCAATCACCATGCCGCCGATCAGCACGCCGAGCACCACCATGATCATCGGCTCCATCAGGCTGGACAGCGCCTCGACGGCGTCATCGACCTCGCGCTCGAAATAATCGGCGACCTTGCTGAGCATGCCGTCCAGCGCGCCGGATTCTTCGCCGATGGCCACCATCTGGATCACCATGCTGGGAAACACGTTCGCATTGGTCATCGCCATCGTAAGGCTGGTGCCGGTACTGACCTCTTTCTGGATCTTCTTGGTGGCTTCCGAGTAGACGTAGTTGCCCGCAGCGCCGGCCACCGAATCCAAGGCTTCGACCAACGGCACGCCGGCAGCGAACATCGTGGACAAGGTCCGCGTCCAGCGCGCGATAGTCGCCTTGCGGATGACCGCGCCGAATATCGGGAACTTGAGCGCCAGTCGGTCCATGACCATCTGCATTTTCACCGAGCGCTTCCAGGTGTAAAAGAAAAACCAGACGCCGCCTCCCAACCCACCGAATATTGCCCACCAGTACTTTACGAAGAAGTCGGACATCGCCATTACCATGAGCGTCGGGGCTGGGAGATCGGCGCCGAAACTGGAGAAAAGGTCCTTGAACGCCGGGATCACGAAAATCATGATGATCGCGGTGATGATGAATGCGACCACGATGATCGAGATCGGGTAGAACAGCGCAGCCTTGATCTTGCTCTTTATCGCGAGGATCTTTTCCTTGTACGTGGCCAGGCGGTCCAGCAGGCTGTCCAGGATACCGGCCTGCTCTCCGGCGGCGACCAGGTTGCAGAAAAGCGGATCGAAGTAAAGGGGGTACTTGCGGAATGCTGTAGTCAGGCTGTTCCCGGTTTCGACCTCGTTCTTGATGTCCATCAGCAGACGGGCCACCGCGGGATTGGCGTGCCCCTTGCCTACGATGTCGAAGGCCTGCAGGAGCGGGACGCCGGACTTCAACATCGTCGCTAGCTGGCGGGTGAAGAAGGTGATGTCCTTGTCGCTGACCTTGCCGCCGATGCCGCCGCGCAGGCGCTTGATCTTGACGACCTGGATGCCCTGGCGGCGCAGGGTGGATTTGACCACGGCTTCGCCGCCAGCCTTCATCTCGCCCTTGGTCATGCGCCCGGACTTGTCCTTACCTTCCCAGAGGAAGGTGGATTCCTTGGTCTTGTCGCGCGATCCGATTGCTGCAGTAGCCATAGACTTACCCCATCTTTATGCAGGGACAGAAACAAGCGAATAATGCACCGGTCGACCGTTAAAGTAAAGAACGAGAAATTCGCCTAAACCCACTGATTCTTATTGTTCATCCGGCGGTAAAAGTCGTACGGACTTGATCACCCGGTCTTGGGTCTGAAGGATTTCCAAAGGGTAGCCCGCGATCTTGACGCTGGTGCCCGGTTCAGGGATGTCCTGAAGGTGCTCGAGAATAAGGCCGTTGAGGGTTTTCGGCCCGTCGAGCGGAAATTTGTAGCCGAGCTTGCGGTTCAAGTCGCGCAGGGTGCTGCCGCCCTCGACCAGGATGCTGCCGTCCTCGGCGCGCCGGAACCGTGCGGTCTGCTGCAGCGGCGACTGGGTGGTGAACTCGCCGATGATCTCCTCAAGGATGTCTTCCAGCGTAAGCAGCCCCTTCAGTTCCCCGTACTCATCCACCACCAGACCCATGCGGTCCTGCTGTTCCTGGAAGTTCTGCAGCTGCGTCAGCAGCGGCGTGCCCATGGGGATGAAATAGGGCTCGCGCATCGATTCCTTCAACGTTTGCGCGCCGAACTCCTCGCCCTCCGACAGATTGAGGACCTTGCGCACGTGGGCGATGCCGATGATGTCATCCAGGCGTTCGCGGTAGACGGGCACCCGCGTGTGGTTCGACGTCGATATCTGGTGCCGGATAACATCCGGCAGCGCAGTGATGTCGACTGCTTCGATTTGGATGCGTGGCGTCATTGCGTCCTCGACGGTGATCGATTCCAGGTCGAAGAGGTTGAGCAGGATCTTCTGATGCTTCTGCGGCAGAAAATTGCCGCCCTCCAGAACCAGGGTGCGCAATTCCTCCATGCTCAGGGTGTGGTTCTGGTTCGACTGCGGCGTCAGGCGCAGGCTCCACAGCAGACCGCGCACGAAAAGGTTCACGAACCAGACGATTGGATACACCAGCTTGAGAAGTGGTGTAAGGACATAGGCGGCGGGAAACGCGATGCGCTCTGGATAACTTGCGCCCATCACCTTGGGGCTGATCTCGCTGAACACGAGGATGAAGAAAGTCACGAGGAGGGTGCCCATCGTCAACGCGAGTTCGCTTTCGCCGAACATCCTGAACACGATGACCGTAACCAGTGCCGCAGCGGCGGCGTTCACCAGGTTGTTGCCGAGCAAAACCACACCAAGCAGGCGGTCGGTTTTGGAGAGCAGCTGCGACGCCAAGCGGGCGCCACGGTGGCCGGTCTTGGCGAGGTGGCGCAACCGGTAGCGGTTGAGCGCCATCATGCTTGTTTCGGAAATCGAGAAGAACGCGGAAATGGCTAGCAGTACGACCAACGCAATCAACAACGTGGAAAGTGCAATTTCATCCAAGCGGGGCCACCACCAAGTCTTGAGACCGTTTCAGTATCGGGAGCGTGCGCGGCGGTGTCAAGCAGGTGCCGGCCGGGGGAGGGCGTGCGTGCAACTCAGCGGTTGAGCAAGATTTCCAGCACGAACTTGCTGCCGATGTAAGCGAGAACCAGGGAAAGAAAACCGGTCAGCGTCCAGCGCATTGCGATGCGTCCGCGCCAGCCGTAAAGCGCGCGGCCCGCGAGTAAGGCACCGAAAATGATCCACGACAGGATGCCGAACACGGTCTTGTGCGTGAACTGCATCGGCTTGCCGAAAAGTTCCTCGGAAAACAGGATGCCGCTGCCGAGCGTTAGAGTGAGCAGCACGAAGCCCGCGGCGATGATGCGGAACAGCAGCTGCTCCATCACAAGCAGCGGCGGCAGGCCCTGCAGGAAACGCGGCAGGTTGCCGCGATGCAGGCGCCGTTCCATCATCGCCATCATGAGCACGTGCAGGGAGGCAATCGTGAACAGGCTGTAAGCCAGCAGCGAAATGACCAGATGGGCCCGGAACGCGGCCAGGTGAGTATTGGTCAGCGGATGCGCCGGTGGCAACGCGAGAGGCAGCATCGACAGCAGCGCCGTGGCGGGCAGCACTATGACCTGCAGGCCTTCGAGGCGGTAGAAGAAACTGCCGAACCAGTAGATCAGCGCGGTCAGCCAGAAGATCAACGACACCGCCGTTCCGACGCCCAGGTAGAAACCGTCGCCGGCGAACATGCTGCGTCCGAGGACGATGGCGTGCAGCAGCAGCGGCAGAATCAACGCCGCATGAGCCCAACGCGGCGCGGGCGCGGTTTGCGCGGAGCCGGCTGGCTGGGTGTTGCGCCAGAATACGAATGCGAGCGCGACATAACCGAGGCTCGCCAGCAGATAAAGTAAAATGGTGTTCATTGAAGAATGTAGATTTTGCTGTGGCAAGTCTACATTATCCCCATTCCCGCATCACCCCGAGGAAATCCCGAATGCTTGACACTCTTACCAACCGGCTCGCCGGTGTCGTCAAGACACTGCGCGGTCAGGCCCGTCTGAGCGAAGCCAACATCCAGGACGCATTGCGCGAGGTCCGGGTGGCGTTACTCGAGGCGGACGTTGCACTGCCGGTGGTGAAGGACTTCGTCGCGCGCGTCAGGGAAAAGGCAATCGGCGAGGAAGTCGTCGGCAGCCTGACGCCGGGCCAGGCACTGGTCGGCGTCGTGCATCGCGAACTCAGCGAGCTGATGGGCAGCCAGAACGATGCGCTGAATCTGGCAACCGTACCCCCCGCGGTGATCCTGATGACGGGCCTGCAAGGCTCCGGCAAGACCACTACCACGGGCAAGCTGGCGAAACTGCTGCTCGAGCAGAAGAAGAAAGTCCTCCTGGTCAGCTGCGACACCTACCGTCCTGCGGCCATCGAGCAGCTGGCGACGCTGGCGCGCCAGGTGGGCGTCGAATTGTTTCCCTCGAACATCGGCCAGAAGCCGGAAGACATCGCTGCCGGCGCGCTGGACTATGCACGCAAGCACTATCACGATGTCCTGATTGTCGATACCGCTGGCCGGCTCACAGTCGACGAGGCGATGATGCAGGAGATCCGCCGCCTGCATCAGACGCTGCAGCCGATAGAGACCCTGTTCGTGGTGGATTCCATGCAGGGCCAGGATGCGGTCAACGTGGCAAAGGCCTTCGGCGAGGCCCTGCCGCTAACCGGTGTGGTGCTGACCAAGCTCGACGGCGACGCGCGCGGCGGCGCGGCGCTGTCCGTGCGCCACGTGACCGGGAAGCCCGTCAAGTTCATCGGCGTCTCGGAAAAACTCAACGGTCTGGAACCATTTTTCCCGGACAGGCTCGCCGCCCGCATCCTCGGCATGGGCGATGTGCTGGCGCTGGTGGAAGAGGCGCGCCGCACCGTCGACATGGATGAGGCGGAAAAACTCGCAAAGAAGGTGAAGTCGGGCAAGGGCTTCGACCTTGAGGATTTTCGCAGCCAGATGCAGCAGATGAAAAAAATGGGCGGACTCAACGCCTTGATCGACAAGCTTCCGGCGCAGCTCGCGCAGGCAGCGCAGGGGGCGGCCGGCAAGGGCGGAGCGATGGATGACAAAGTCATCGGCCGGACTGTCGGCATCATCGATTCCATGACGCCACAGGAACGCACGAAGCCGGAATTGATCAAGGCCTCCCGGAAGCGCCGCATCGCCACCGGTGCGGGGGTTTCGGTTCAGGAGGTCAACCGCTTGCTGAGCCAATTCGAGCAGATGCAGAAAATGATGAAAATGATGGGCAAGGGCGGCATGCAGAAGATGATGCGGGGCATGAAAGGCATGTTTCCCGGCATGCGCTGAGTTCCCGGCCGGGCCTGCGCACCATCCAGCAGGAACCGCAATGGCGCCTCGCCGGTCGAACATGCGCTATCCCCCGGGTACAATCCCCGGCTTCATAAAAGGACTCTCCCGAAATGATTCGAATCCTGGTTGCGATCCTGATGCTCCCCTTGTGTTTGTCGGCGTTCGCGATGGACTATGAGCGGGAAAAGCGCTGGTCCGACCAGATCCTGCCGGCGGTCCTCGTCGGCGACCCGGTGTGGATCAAGCAGAAGGGCGGGCACGAGTTCCTTGGGCTCTACACGCTCGCGGAAAAGCCGCGCGGTGCGGTGATCATCGGGCATGGCCGCGGCTGGAATCCCGACTTCGAACTCTATGGCGCATTGCGCACCAGGATTGCCGAGGCCGGTTACACGACTCTTTCGATCCAGTTGCCCGTACTCGGGCCCGGCGCCAAGGTCGGCGACTACATCCCTACCTACGGTGACGGGGCGGAGCGCTACGAGCTCGCGGCCAGATTCCTGCGTGACAAGGGCTACAAGAACGTCGGCATCGTTTCCCACAGTCTTGGCGCGACTATGGCGAACTACTACCTGATCAAGGCGGACGAGGTGCCGGTGAAGGCCTGGGCATTCATCGGCATCATCAACGGCCTGGAGGAAATGTTCAGGATCAAGATTCCGGTGCTCGACGTTTTCGGCAGCAAGGACTGGGAGATCACCCAGGTCGGCGCCTACGAACGCAAGAAGCAAATCGACAAGGTGCCCGGCTCCCAGCAGGTCATCGTTCCCGAAGCCCTGCATTTCTTCGAGGGCAAGGAAGACGAACTGGTGAAAGTGGTGGTGAGTTTCCTCGACCAGGTTTTTCACGCCGGCATGCCCGGCGAAGCTGAAAAATAGAGGGTTTTCCTGCAGTTATGCGGGTGACCGGGGGCCAGGATAAGCCTCTCCAACGCCCAGAATCCCCTTGCACACCCTCGAATAAGCGGCGTAAAATCGCGCGCTTCGCTTTCGGGGGTAGACCTCATGGTAGTTATTCGGCTTTCGCGCGGCGGTGCCAAAAAGCGCCCGTTTTTCAATATGGTAGTCGCGGACTCGCGCAATCCGCGTGATGGCCGTTTCATCGAGCGCGTTGGTTTTTACAACCCCAAGGCCTCTGGCGGGGAAGAATCCCTGCGCATCCAGATGGATCGTCTGACTTACTGGCAAGGCAAGGGCGCCAAGCTGTCGGATACGGCAGCGCGCCTGGTCAAGAAATTTGGCGAGTCGGCCAAAACTGCCTGAATCCATGGTGGTGATGGGGCGCATACGCGTCCCGCATGGCATCAAGGGCTGGGTCAAGGTTCAGCCGTTCACCCACGAAACTGAAGGACTGCTCGACTATCCCGAATGGTGGGTGGGCCGCGATGGGGAGTGGAAACCCCGGCGGGTGGCGGAAATGGCGGTTCACGGCATGACCGTGATCGCAAGATTGGAAGGCTGTGACGACCGCGAAGGCGCGGCAGCCTTCAAAGGCTCGGACATTGCGATACCGCGGTCCGAGTTGCCCGAAACCGGCGAGAACGAGTTTTACTGGCGCGATCTCCTGGGCGCGGAAGTTTCGAACCCGCGCGGGGAAAAACTGGGCAAGGTGGCCAGCCTGCTGGATACCGGCGCCAACCAGGTGCTGGTGCTGGAAGGCGACAGGGAGCGGTTGATCCCGTTCATCTCCAGTGTGATCGTCGAAGTCGACATTGCTGGAAGGCGGCTGGTCGTGGAGTGGGAAACGGATTACTGAGGGGATGGGGCGATGATCAATTTCGACGTCGTCACGCTGTTCCCGGAAATGTTCGTTGCCCTCACGGACAGCGGCATCACGCAGAGGGCGCGCGACAAGGGGTTTTATCAGCTGGTGCTGTGGAATCCGCGGGATTTCAGCACCAACGCCTATCGCAGTGTGGACGACCGGCCTTACGGCGGCGGTCCCGGCATGGTGATGGCGGCGGAGCCGCTGGCCAAGGCGATGCGGGCGGCGCGGCAGAGGCAGGCAAGCAGTGGTATCAAAAGCTCGCGGACGATCTACCTGTCGCCGCAGGGACGGCCGCTGACGCAAAAGGTCGCCGAGGAACTGGGCAGTTACGAAGGACTGGTGTTGCTGGCCGGGCGTTATGAAGGCGTGGATGAGCGCCTTCTGCAAGCCGAAGTGCAGGACGAAATCTCGATCGGGGATTACGTCCTGTCCGGGGGTGAACTGCCGGCGATGGTGCTGATGGATGCCTTGATCCGGCGCATTCCGGGCGTGTTAAACGACGCCGAATCGGCGCAGCAGGATTCATTCGTTGCAGGGCTGCTGGACTGTCAGCACTACACGCGGCCCGAGGTATATGGTGGCAAAGCCGTTCCGGCGGTGCTGATGTCCGGACATCATGCCGAGATCGAAACCTGGCGGATGAAGCAGGCACTGGGACGGACCTGGCAGCGGCGGCCGGAGCTGCTGGAAAAAATCCGGCTCACACCGGATCAGGCAAGGCTGCTGGAAGAATACAAGCGGGAAGACACCAGGCGGGAAGACACAACGGAATCGAAAGAAACGCAGGAGATGATGAAATGAACCTCATACAAAAAATCGAGCAGGAAGAAATCGCCCGCCTGGGCAAGACCATCCCCAACTTCGCGCCGGGCGATACGTTGATCGTGAACGTGAGCGTGGTCGAAGGCGACCGCAAGCGCGTCCAGGCCTATGAAGGTGTAGTGATCGCGAAGCGCAATCGCGGACTGAACTCATCCTTCATCGTGCGCAAGATCTCCTCGGGAGAAGGCGTCGAGCGGACTTTCCAGACTTACTCGCCGCTGATCGCCAGCATCGAACTGAAGCGCCGCGGCGATGTGCGCCGCGCCAAGCTTTATTACTTGCGCGATCGTTCGGGCAAGTCGGCGCGTATCCGCGAAAAGCTCGAAGTCGCTACTGCTGCCGAGACCGCAGCGGAATAAGCAGTTCCAGCGTAAAACGAAAAGGCGGCCATTGGCCGCCTTTTTTACTTTGTTGGGCGCTCGTTTTCGCCGTCAGACGCGGCTCATACCACGCTGGAGCGGTCGGCAAGCACGATCTGCTGGATGAAGCTCTGCAGCAGCAGGGATTCCGTGGTGTGCAGATGCTGGAAGCGCACGCCATGCACAAAAGTGTCGTCGTTACCCTGGCGCGACTTGCGCAAACTCTGGATATCGGCAGAAGTTGTTAGCCGGACCTCGTAATTGTTCGGCTGCACCAGGAACTTGAAGGCCAGTTCGATCTTGTTTCCGGTTTCGCCGAGCGCCGTATGCGATTGGAGCAGCGCCCCCGATACGCTCAGATCGGCAATCGTGATTGGGTTGGGCAGGTCGGAATCCGTGTAGTCCGGATTGAGTGCGGTCCCGGCAAGGTTTACGCGCACCCTGATTGCGCCGCGGATCAATGTCTGTCTGACGGTTTGCGGATACGCGAGGTGCAGGTAAGGGAACGGCGAACGGCAGGCGCGCGTCACCGTCGACTCGAAGGACGATGCGTGCTGTCCCGAGAAAGTGCGCACCAGTACCGGATCGCCTTCGCGAATCGGCACCGGCACATTCTGCATCAGCGGCGTTCGCACCAGCACGCTGTGGCCGGGGACGTAGCCGATCAGTAGCGTGAAATACGGGCCGCCGCGCGCAACATCCGCCAGCAGCTCGAGTTGCAGGCGGTCACCCACGTGCGGCTGGAGCTGGTCCAGTGTTCCCAGGGATATTGCGGGAGGATTGGGATCGGGCACGTTGATCTCGGAACCGGGTGGCAGGGATTCAGGTAGATGTGGCGATTAGATGTGGCGATTCTGGCCAATGCGGCGGCGCGCCAAGTATAGCCGCGTCACGCCCCAGCCTGCAGCCGGCATCGTTGCTACAATGCCGCGTCCCTTTTCCCAGAATGCCTTTGCTTACGGTGCCCTCTTCCCTGCGATTTGCGTTTTCGCGCGCAGCCGCGCTGCTGCTGGCCGGTGCCTGTGCGTTCTCGCTGTTTTCCGGGTGTGGCGAGCAAAAGAAGATGCTTTCGATCGCATCCGGGGGCACGGGCGGTGTCTATTACCCGCTGGGCGGCGGATTCGCGAACATCCTCAGCCAGAACCTGTCCGGTTACCAAGTGACGTCCGAAGTTACCGGCGGATCCATCGATAATCTCAAGCTGGTCGGCAGCAATCGCACCGATATCGCGTTTTCCATGGTGGATGTTGCCTGGGACGCCCATAGCGGTAAGGACCGGTTCCGGGACGGCAAGCTGGCGGTTCGCACGCTCGCGGTGCTCTATCCCAACCGCACGCATGTCGTCACCGTGGACGGGACAGGAATTAAAAGCATGCAGGACCTGAAAGGCAAACGAGTCTCGCTCGGCTCTCCGGGCAGTGCGTCCGAGGTATTGGCGCTGCGCGTCCTGCAAAGTTACGGCCTGCTCGATGCCGTGGTGCGCGAACGCTTGTCCGTCGCGGAGTCGGTCAACGCGATGAAAGACCGCAAGATCGATGCCTTTTTCTGGGTTGGCGGACTGCCCACCGCGGCGGTGAGCGATCTCGCGGCCACACCCGGTACCACGATCCGTTTCCTCGACCACGCCGACGTCGCCGGAAAATTGAATGCGGCATACGGACCGATGTACAGCGAAACCGTGATCCCCAAAGACGTCTACACGGGCATGCTTCGCGAGAACCGCAATCTGACCGTCTGGAACATCCTTGTTGTGGCGGAGAGCATGCCTGAAGCGCTGGCCTACGACATCGTCAAGGTGCTGTTCGAGCATAAGCAGGCGCTGGTTGCGGTCCACAAGGAAGCCGGCCACATCAACCTGTCGAACCAGTCCGGGAAATTTTCGCCCGTGCCGTTTCACCCAGGTGCGCTGCGCTACTATCGCGAAAAAGGCATGCAGATCGAATAGGCGGCGGCGAAACGCCGCGCAGCGGAGGGCACTTGGAGCCAGGCAAGGCTGCGGCAGGCGCCGCGCAGGCGGCGAAGTTCGTGGAAGAGGAAGAAGGCGCGACCCACAGGTTGATCGGCCCGGTTGCGATGCTGATCACGGTGCTGGCCGTGGTCATGTCCCTGTTCCATCTTTACGCCGCCTACGGAATCGTTCCGGCGAACATCCTGCGGCCGGTGCACGTCGGTTTCGTGCTCGTACTCTCATTCCTCAGCTTTCCGATAATTGCGCGCTTGCGGGACCGGATCGGCTGGTGGGACTGGGTGTTCGCCGCGATCTCCGCCGCTTCGATTGTTTACATCATCGCCGGCGGCGATGAGTTGGCCGACCGGGCAACTTCGCCGAACCATGCGGACCTGGTGGTTGGCCTCGTCCTCATCCTGCTGGTGCTCGAAGCGGTGCGCCGCGCCTCCGGTTGGATCATGCCGGCAGTGGTGCTGGCGTTCATCGCCTATGCGATGCTCGGGTCCTGGCTGCCGCCGCCCTGGACGCATCGTGGCTACGACGTATTCCGGCTGGTCGGCCACATGGTGCTCACGCTCGAAGGCATTTTCGGACCGGCCGTAGATGTTTCCTCGACGCTGATCATCCTGTTCACGATTTTCGGCGCGTTCCTCGCGCAATCGGGCGCGGGCAAGTACTTCATCGATTTTTCCGTGGCGCTGATGGGACGCCGGCGCAATGGCGCGGGACGCAGCGTAGTACTGGCTTCGTTTCTCCTGGGCGGGGTATCGGGCAGCGGCGTGGCGACCACGGTGACCCTCGGCACGGTGGCTTATCCTATGCTGTCAAAGGCCGGCTACGGAAAAAACAACGCGGGCGGTCTGCTGGCGGCCAGCGGCCTTGGGGCCATCATGTGTCCGCCGGTGATGGGCGCAGCGGCGTTCCTGATCGCCGAGTTCCTCAAGATCTCCTATCTCGACGTGGTGATGATGGCGATCATCCCCGCCTGTCTGTACTACATGTCGCTGTTCCTGATGGTGGAGTTCGACGGGCGCAAGTTCGGCGCGGCGGAGGCTGTGGCGCGGACCGAGAGCTACGTTTCCCTGCTGCGACGGGGGGCGCATTATTTCCTGCCTTTGGTCGCAATTGTCGCGCTGCTGCTCGTGGGTTTTTCCCCGGTGATGGCCGTATTCTGGGCAACCGTGGTCGCTTTCGCGGCGAGTTTCATCAGGCGTGAATCCGCGCTGGTTCCGCGCAAACTGGTCGCCGCGCTCGCGGCCGGTTCCACCGGCGTGCTCAATGTGGCCGCGACCTGCGCGGCGGCCGGGCTTATCGTCGGTGTGGTCACGTTGACGGGGCTGGGACTCAAGTTCAGTGCGATCGTGGTCGGTTTTGCCGGCGGCAGCCTGTTCCTGACGGCGGTTTACACCGCCCTGGTGGTGTGGGTCGTCGGGCTGGCGGTTCCGGTCACCGCCTCTTACATCATTTGCGCGGTCATTGCGGCGCCCGCGCTGATTCACGTCGGCGTGCCCGACTACGCGGCGCACATGTTCGTGTTCTATTACGCGGTGCTGTCTGAGGTATCGCCACCGACCGCGTTGTCGCCTTTTGCCGCCGCGGCCATCACTGGCGGCGATCCCTACAAGACGACGCTGCAATCCTGGAAATACACGTTGCCCGCATTTCTGGTTCCGTTCATGTTCGTGCTGGATCCGGCTGGTGTGGGCCTGTTGCTGAAGGGCACGCTCTGGCAGACCGTGCTGACTGTCGCAACGGCGGCGGTGGGCATTATCGCCCTGGCGTCCGGCGTGCAGGGCTGGTTTCTCAGGGCGACCACGCGCATCGAGCGTTATCTGCTGATCGCGTCCGGGTTGCTGCTGGTCTATCCAGGAGCGATCACGGACGGGTTGGGACTGGTGTTGATCGTCGTCGTGGCGGTCGGGCAGAAACTGCGCCGTGAACTCGCTGCTTGAGTCCTATCAGGCGAAGCTGGCGGCGCCTTTCGCCGTGCTCGGGATCCGCACGATCGGCGAACGCGTCACTGGAATCGAGTATCTGCCGCGCGCGGTGGCGACGCTGAAACCGCAGACCGCCTTCGCCCGCGAAGTCTGCCGGCAGCTGGCCGCCTATTTGAAGAAGCCATCGTTCGAATTCGACCTGCCATTCGACTACGATGGCACGGACTTCCAGAAGAGGGTGTGGAAAGCGGTGCACGCGATTTCGCCAGGATCCGTCCTCTCCTACAAGGAGGTGGCGAAGAGAATCGGCTCGGCGCCGCGCCCCGTCGGCACCGCTTGCGGCGCAAACCTCATTCCGATCCTGATTCCCTGTCATCGTGTCGTTGCCAGCCAAAGCATCGGCGGTTTCATGAACGCCAGACGTGGTGCGCCGATCGAGATCAAGCGCTGGTTGCTGCATCACGAGAAGCCGGGCGCGTATTGATGTCGACGAATGACAACAGGCTCGACGAATTTTGTGATGCGCTGTGGCTGGAAGACGGGCTGTCGCGCAATACACTGGATAGCTACCGGCGCGACCTGCGCCTGTTCGACGCCTGGCTTTCCGCAAGCCGTGCCAGGACGCTGGTCAGCGCCGAGCGCGCCGACCTGCTCGCCTATCTCGCGCACAGGTTCCATCACCACGCCAAGCCGCGTTCGGCGGCGCGCCTGTTGTCGAGCCTGAAGCGTTACTACCGGTATCTGCTGCGCGAAGGCTGCATCAGCGCCGACCCGACCCTGGAGGTGGAATCGCCGAAACTGCCACGCAGCCTGCCGAAAAGCCTGACCGAGGAAGACGTCGAATCCCTGCTCGCCGCGCCGGACGTGCATGTTTTGCTGGGCCTGCGCGACAAGGCAATGCTCGAGACGCTTTACGCCAGTGGCCTGCGGGTAACCGAACTGGTGACCATGAACGTCGCACAAGTGAGTCAGGATATGGGCGTGGTGCGCATCATCGGGAAAGGCAGCAAGGAAAGGCTGGTGCCCCTGGGCGAAGAGGCCTTGTCGTGGATCCGGCGCTATCTGGTCGAAGCCCGTCCGATAATCCTGGACGGCAAGCGTACCGATGCCCTGTTCGTCACTGCACGCGGCGAATCCATGAGCCGGCAGGCATTCTGGCACCTGATCCGGCGTTATTCCGCCCGGGCGGCGCTGAACAAGCCGATATCGCCGCACACCCTGCGGCATGCGTTTGCCACGCACCTCCTCAACCACGGCGCGGACCTGCGCGTGGTGCAGATGCTGCTCGGGCATGCCGACATTTCGACGACCCAGATCTACACGCACGTGGCGCGCGAGCGCCTGAAGCAGTTGCACGCGAAGCATCATCCGCGGGGATAGCACCTCGACAGAACATAGAATTCGAATATGGCTACTGCAATCTTCATTTTGATCTCCTATCTGATCGGCTCGATTTCCTTTGCTGTCGTGATCAGCTGGTTATTCGGGCTGCCGGATCCGCACACCTACGGATCCGGCAATCCCGGCGCGACCAATGTATTGCGAACGGGCCGCAAGCTTGCCGCCGTGCTTACTCTCGCCGGAGATGCGGCGAAGGGGGCGGCCGCTTTCTGCCTGGCGCGTTATTTCGCGCGCGAGTTCGGTGTTGGAGAAGCGACGCTCGCCGCCGTTGCGCTGGCGGCGTTTTTCGGACACCTCTATCCGCTTTATTTCAGGTTCAAGGGCGGCAAGGGCGTGGCGACCGCCGCAGGCATCCTGCTGGCCATCGACTGGCGAATCGGCCTGTCGGTGCTGGTAACCTGGGTGGTGGTGGCGCTGGTGTCGCGCTACTCGTCGCTCGCGGCGATCGTCGCGGCGATCCTGTCGCCGCTGGCCAGTCTCTACTTCCTCGGCTGGGGGCCGCTGACCTGGGTGGTCCTGGTGATGGCACTGATGCTCGTCTGGCGGCACCGCGCCAACATTTCACGCCTGGTGAGCGGCGGTGAAAGCCGCATCAGGTTGTCGAGACGCTCGTAAGCTCTTCGAGGTCCCAGCGCGCGCGGGCGCCGAAGGGCTTCAGAGCAAGGCCCGCATGTTTCGATCCCGGTTCCTGCAGGCGCAGCGCACCGGCAAACGCAATCATCGCGCCGTTGTCGGTGCAAAGGTCCAGCGGCGGATAGAACACCGTGAAGCCCTCTTTTTTCGCGCGCGCCGACAGGGCTTCGCGCAACTGGCGGTTTGCACCGACGCCGCCCGCCACGACCAGTTGATCGAGGCCGGTGCGCGCCAAGGCCTGTTTGGCCTTGCCAGCGAGCACGTCCACCGCGGCTTGCTGGAACGCGGCCGCGATATCCGCTTTGGTTTGCGCGTCCATCTCATTGTTACGGGTCAGCGTGAGCACGGCGGTCTTGAGACCGGCAAAACTGAAGTTGAGGTCGCCGCTGGCCAGCATGGGCCGCGGCAGCCGGAAACGATTCGGTTTGCCGCTGTCGGCAAGCTTCGAAAGCGCCGGACCGCCAGGATAGGGCAGGCCCAGCAGCTTTGCGGTCTTGTCGAAAGCCTCGCCGGCGGCATCGTCGACGGTTTCCCCGAGAAGTTCGTAGCCGCCGACGCCGGCCACCCGCATCAGTTGCGTATG
>JBKJUC010000177.1:0-15025 GCA_046590325.1 Burkholderiales bacterium
CGGCGCCAGGCCGTGGCGCGGTCCCAGATAGGCAAGGATGTTCGCGGTCTGACCGATCACCAACCTGCCGGCTTTCAGAAACGGAGGCGCGAACGGCGGCGAAGGAATTTTCCCGCCGTCCAGAAAGCGGCTCATCGCCGGCACGCCCAGGCCCTTGCCGGAACGGCGCGCGATGTCGATGTAGTCCGCTCCCGCCTCTTCCAGCGCGAGACGGACGAATTCGCCGCGGCCCTGGATCGAGGGCCAGTAGTAGAGTTCATAACGCATCGGATTCTCCGTAGCTGAGGCGCTAGGCACGAGGCACTAGGCGCCAGGGTTTCAATGCTTCAACCTCGGAGAAAGGTTAAATGCTTTTCCTGCCTCGTGCCTAGAGCCTCGCGCCTCGTGCCTAGTGCCTAGTCCTCACATGAGGACTATGTCGTACTGTTCCTGCGTGTAGATGCTTTCCACTTGCATGGAGATCGGCTTGCCGATGAATTCCTCGAGCATCGCCAGGCTTTGTGATTCCTCGTCGAGGAACATGTCGATGACTTTCTGCGATGCCAGCACCCGGTACTCGCGCGCTTCGAACTGACGCGACTCGCGTACGAGGTCACGCAAGATTTCATAGCAGATCGTCTGCGGGGTCTTGACCTGGCCGCGACCCTGGCAGGTCGGGCAGGGCTCGCAGAGGATGTGCGCGAGGCTTTCGCGCGTGCGCTTCCGGGTCATTTCGACCAGACCCAGTTGAGTGAATCCGTTGACCGTCATACGCGTGCGGTCCGGCAGCAGTGCCTTATTAAACTCCGACAGCACTGCGTCGCGGTGCACTTCGTTGTCCATGTCGATGAAGTCGATGATGATGATGCCGCCGAGGTTGCGCAACCGCAACTGTCGTGCGATCACTTGCGCCGCTTCAAGGTTGGTCTTGAAGATCGTGTCGTCGAACGTGCGCCCGCCGACGAAGCCCCCGGTGTTCACATCGACGGTCGTGAGCGCCTCGGTCTGGTCGATGATCAGGTATCCGCCCGATTTGAGGGGCACGCGGCGCGCCAGGGCGCGCTCGATCTCGTCTTCCACGCCGTACAGATCGAATAACGGCCGGTCACCGGAGTAGTGATGGATGCGGTCGGCGAACGACACCGTGTAGTTGTTGGCGAAACCTTGCATGCGCAGGAAAGTCTCGCGCGAATCCACCAGGATGCGGTTACTTTCGTCGTTGACGAAATCGCGCAGGACGCGCAGCGACAGCGACAGGTCCTGGTACAGCAGCGCGGGCGCGGCGACGGTGGCCGCCTTGTCGCGGATGTCGGACCAGAGCTTGCGCAGGTACTCGATGTCCGCGCCCAATTCCTTGTCGCTGGCGGCCTCCGCCATGGTGCGGATGATGTAGCCGCCGGTCTCGTCCGCGGGGATCAGGTGTTGTAATTTTTCACGCAGCAGGGCGCGCTCGGCTTCGTCACCGATGCGCTGGGAAATGCCGATGTGCGATTCCTGCGGCAGATAGACCAGCAGGCGCCCGGCGATGCTGATCTGAGTGGAAAGCCTCGCACCCTTGGTGCCGATCGGATCCTTGATGACCTGCACCAGCAGGTTCTGGCCGTCGTGGAGGATGCGCTCGATGGGCCGGGTTTCCTCATGGTTTTGACGGTGCCCCCAGATATCGGCGACATGGAGGAAGGCGGCGCGGTCGAGGCCGATCTGGATGAAGGCCGACTGCATGCCGGGAAGCACGCGGCTTACCTGGCCAACGTAGATGTTGCCGACAAGACCGCGGCCACCGTTGCGCTCGACGTGCAATTCCTGGGCGACACCCTGCTGCATCACCGCCACGCGCGTTTCCTGCGGCGTGACGTTGATCAGGATTTCTTCGTTCACGGCAACTGGAACCCGAAATTCCCCAACAGTTGCGCGGTCTCGAACATCGGCAGGCCGACCACGCCGCTGTAGCTGCCATTGATGGATTCGATGAACATGGAAGCCTTGCCCTGGATGCCATAGGCGCCGGCCTTGTCCAGGGGATCGCCGCTGGACACATAGCGGCGGATCTCGTCGTCGGTCAGTTCGCGGATGCGCACTTCTGTGACTGACAGTGTTTCCTTGACCGAGTCGTAAAACTTGACCGCGACGGCGGTATAGACTTGATGCGTACTGCCGGATAGTTGCTTGAGCATTGCCACGGCATCTTCCCGGTCCACGGGCTTGGAGAGAATGGAGTTTCCCAGTGCCACGGTCGTATCTGCGGCGAGCACGGGATGGCGCATCAGGCGGCGTTGTTCCAGCCGCACCCAGCCGGCGTCGGCCTTGAGGCGGGCGACGCGCACGACGTAGTCGCGTGGCGTCTCACCGGGCAACTGGGCTTCGTCGAAATCCGCACCGCGCCCTGGGCCTTCGCGCAGCAGCAGCATCTCGAAGTTGACGCCCATCTGCTTGAGCAGATCGCGGCGCCGCGCGCTGCGCGAGGCCAGGTAAATGTGTTTTTCCAGCGACGGCATGTTTGTTCTTCGGTTGTCCCCGGGCCCCGAATGCTGGGGCCGCTATTCCCTGTGGTACGGGTGGTTCTGGATCAGCGACATCGCCCGGTAAAGCTGTTCGGCCAGCATGACCCGCACCATTGCGTGAGGCAGCGTCATGGCCGACAGCGAAAGCAGCAGGTCGGCGTCTTTTTTCAGGTCCCGGTCCAGCCCGTCTGCGCTGCCAATTATGAAGCTCACGTCCCGCCCCAACTGCAGCCATTCGGCCAGTTTTCGGGCCAGATCGGCAGTGGACAGGGACTTGCCCCGCTCGTCCAGCGCTATTTTTACACTGTCGGTGGGGATGGCGGCAAGGATACGGGCTTTTTCCGAGGCGAGGATCTGGGCGATCGAGGCCCCGGACTGGGCCTGGCGGCTGCGGGCTGCCGGCTTGATCTCGGAGAGTTCGATGCGGGCCTCGCGCGGCATCCGCCGCGCATAGTCCTCGAACCCGGCCGCAATCCAGTCGGGCGCTTTGTGCCCGACCACCACGATCCGCAGCTTCACGCCCGGGGCCGCCTCAGAATGCGGCTGGCGGTTCGGCGGGGGGGCTGCGCCAGGCGGTGGGGTGGGGGGCCGGCGGCTTGCCACCCCAAAGCTGTTCCAGGTTGTAGTAGGCCCGCACCGCGGGCTGCATGACGTGGACGATGATATCGCCAAGGTCGACCAGGACCCATTCTCCCGACTGCTCCCCCTCCACGCCATGCACCCGGGCGCCGATTTCCTTCAGCTTGTCCTGCACGTTGTTCGCGAGTGCCTTGGTCTGCCGTGTGGATTCGGCGCTGGCAACGATCATGTAATCGAACAGGGAGGTCATTTTCCTGACATCAAGGACCGTGATATCCCTTGCCTTGATGTCCTCGAGCGCCTCTATGGCGGCATCCTTTATGGCTTCAACCTGCATCTTTTTCCTTGTAAAGATAATTGCGATCAATGTAGTCGAGAACCGGGTCGGGCACCAAATACCGGGGGCTGGCGCCCCGGGCCAGTTGTTCGCGGATCCCCGTTGCCGATATGTCCAGCGCGGTGATCTCCCGTGTCAAGATGGAGCCGGCGGCACTGATTCGCAATACCCCCGAATCGGGTGCCTGGCGCTGCAGGTAAACCTGACGCAGCGGCGCAGGCAGGGAAGCCCGCATTTGCTCCAGCGGATAGCCGGGGCGGTGGGCGATGACCACGTGCGCCAGATCGAACAGTTCCGCCCACCGGTGCCAGGTGGTCAGCGCCGAAAACGCGTCCGCCCCCATGAGCAGGCACAGCGGAAGGCCGCCGAACTGGGCGCGCAATTCCGTCAGCGTGTCGAAGGTATAGCAGATGCCCTGGCGGCGGATTTCCCGGTCGTCGACCTCGAACAGCGGATTAGCGGCGATGGCCAGGCGCACCATCTCCAGCCGGTGTCGGCCATCAACCCTTGGAGCGTCGCGGTGGGGTGGGGTTCCGGTCGGAATGAAACGAACCCTGCCGAGGCCCAGTTCCTGGGCCAGTTCCTGGGCGAGGCGCAGGTGCGCGACATGGACCGGATTGAACGTGCCGCCGAGGATGCCAACTGGTGCTGCGGAATTCAAATGCTGGCGAACAAGGAACGGTGAACGGTGAACGGTAAACAGTGAATGGTGAACAGGCAACGGTGAACGGTAAGCAGCAAACGGCCGAGTCCCGGCCGCTTCGCTTCGCTACCTGTGGCATTCATTTCTTGCCGTTCACTGTTCACTGTTTAGCGGTCACTTTTTTCCATCCACCGATCACAGAAGTACGCGGCGGATGTCGGACAGCGTTGCCGCGAGCTGGGTGATGAAACGCGCGCCCTGTGCGCCGTCGACAGCGCGGTGATCGTACGAAAGTGACAGTGGCAGGATCAGGCGCGGCACGAACTGGCCGTCTTTCCACACCGGTTTCATGGCCGACTTCGAGACGCCGAGGATCGCCACTTCGGGTGCGTTGATGATCGGCGTGAAATGCGTGCCGCCAATGCCACCCAGGCTGGAAATCGAGAATGTGCCACCCTGCATGTCCGCCGGGCCGAGCTTGCCGTCGCGCGCTTTGGCGCCGGCTTCGGCGAGTTCCTTCGCCAGTTGCAACACGCCCTTCTGGTCGACGTCGCGGATCACCGGCACCACCAGCCCGCCCGGCGTATCGACGGCAACGCCGATGTGGTAGTAGCGCTTGAGGACCAGTGCATCGCCGGATGGCGCAAGGGAGGAGTTGAACTCGGGATGATGCTTGAGCGCGGCCACCACGGCTTTCATGATCAGTGCCAGCGGCGTGAGCTTGACGCCCTGCTTCTGCGCCTCGTCGGCCATGCCCTTGCGAAAGGCTTCGAGTTCGGTGATGTCGGCTTCGTCGTTCTGGGTAACGTGCGGGATCGACAGCCAGTTGCGGTGCAGGAACGGGCCGGATATTTTCTTGATGCGAGACATCGGCTGGTTCTCGACCGGGCCGAATTTCGCGAAGTCGACCTGGGGCCAGGCCGGCAGGCCGGGCGCGAATCCGGCGCCACCGCCGCCGGCGGGTTGCGCAAGCGCCGATTTCACGAAACCGGTAATGTCATCCTTGAGGATGCGGCCCTTCGGTCCGCTGCCCTTGACGCGGCCCAGGTCTACGCCCAACTCTCGCGCGAAACGGCGCACCGAAGGACTGGCATGCGCACGCGAAAAGCTCTCTTCATTGACCGGTGCAGCAGCCGGTGCGGGTACCGCGGCGGGAGCGGGTGCCGCCGGTTTTGATTCGGCTACCTTCGCGGCTGGCGCCGGTGCAGCCGGCGCTGGTGCGGCGGCCTTTGGCGATTCGGCAGCCGGCGCGGCAGCGCCTTCGCCTGTTTCCAGGCTCAGGATCGCAGTGCCCTGGGACACCTTGTCGCCCAGCTTGATCTTCATTTCCTTGACCACGCCGGCGAACGGCGCCGGCACTTCCATCGTGGCCTTGTCGGATTCGAGCGAGATCAGCGCGTCTTCCGCCTTGACCGAATCGCCCGGCTTGACCAGGACTTCGATCACCGGAATGTTCTTGAAATCACCGATGTCTGGAACGAGAACGTCTCTGAGGCTGCCCATGTGTGGTTCGTGATTGGTGAAATAGTAATTGGTGATTGGTAACGGACCGGAGTTCAGACCGTCACGGGATTCGGCTTCGCCGGATCGATGCCGTACTTCTTGATTGCGCTGGCGACCACGGAAGCCGGCACCTTGCCATCCTGGGCGAGCGCCTTGAGCGCAGCGACCGTTACGTAGTAGCGGTCCACTTCGAAGAACTTGCGCAGCTGCCGCCGATAGTCGGAACGGCCGTAGCCGTCCGTGCCGAGCACCACGTAGGTCTTGTCGAGGAATGGCCGGATCTGATCGGCGAACAGTTTCATGTAATCGGTTGCCGCGACCACCGGACCGGGGGCGTGGTTGAGGCATTGGCCTGCGTAGGATTCGCGCGGCTTGTCTTCCGGATGCAAGAGGTTCCAGCGTTCAGCGTCCAGGCCCTCGCGACGCAGTTCGTTGAAGCTGGTGGCGCTCCATACGTCGGCCGCCACGCCGAAATCTTTTTCCAGCAGGCCTTGCGCGGCGATGACTTCGCGCAGGATCGAGCCGCTGCCGAGCAGTTGCACGCGCGGCGCGTCCTTCTTGCCCTTGCCTTCCGATAGCCGGTACAGGCCCTTGAGGATGCCTTCCTCCGCGCCCTTGGGCAGTGCGGGCTGGGAATAATTTTCGTTGAGCAGGGTGATGTAATAAAAAACGTCTTCCTGGTTGGTGAACATCCGGCGCAGGCCGTCCTGGATGATCACCGCGACTTCGTAGGCGAAGGTCGGATCGTAGGAAATGCAGTTCGGGATGGTCGAGGCCAGGATGTGGCTGTGGCCGTCCTCGTGCTGCAGGCCTTCGCCATTCAATGTGGTGCGTCCCGAAGTGCCGCCGAGCATGAACCCGCGTGCGCGCTGGTCGCCGGCCGCCCAGGCCAGGTCGCCGACGCGCTGGAAACCGAACATCGAGTAGTAGATGTAGAACGGGATCATCGATACGCCGTGCGTTGAGTACGACGTTGCTGCGGCGATCCACGAAGACATGGCGCCCGGCTCGTTGATGCCTTCCTGCAGGATTTGGCCGTTCTTGTCTTCCTTATAGAACATGAGCTGGTCGGCGTCCTGCGGCGTGTAGAGCTGGCCGACCGAAGACCAGATGCCGAGCTGGCGGAACATGCCTTCCATGCCGAAAGTGCGCGATTCGTCGGGCACGATCGGCACGACGCGCTTGCCGACGTTCTTGTCCTTTACAAGGATGTTGAGAATGCGCACGAACGCCATGGTGGTGGACGATTCGCGTTCCTCGGAGCTTTTCAGCAGCGGTTCGAACGCTCCGAGCGCCGGAATCTCCAGCGTGTCGCCCTTCTGCCGCCGCTGCGGGAGATAGCCGCCGAGTGCCTCGCGATGCTTGCGCATGTAATCGAGTTCGGGCGAGCCCTCCTCGAACAGGAGGTAAGGCACTTCGTCGAGCTTGTCGTCCGGCACTGGCAGGTCGAAGCGGTCGCGGAAGGCCTTGAGCGACGTGGTGCCCATTTTCTTCTGCTGGTGCGTGATGTTCTGGGCTTCGCCGGCCTCGCCCATGCCGTAACCCTTGATGGTCTTGGCCAGGATGACGGTGGGCTGTCCCTGCGTTTTCACGGCCGAAGCGTAAGCGGCATAGAGCTTGTGCGGGTCGTGGCCGCCTCGGTTCAGGCGCCAGATGTCGTCGTCCGACATGTTGGCGACCATTTCCAGCAGCTCGGGGTATTTGCCGAAGAAGTGCTTGCGCACATAGGCGCCGTCCTTCGACTTGAAGGTCTGGTACTCGCCGTCCACCGCCTCTTCCATGCGGCGCGCCAGCAGGCCGTTGTGGTCGCGCGCCAGCAGCGGATCCCAATACGAACCCCAGATCACCTTGATCACGTTCCAGCCGGCGCCGCGGAAATCGGCTTCGAGTTCCTGGATGATCTTGCCGTTGCCGCGCACCGGGCCGTCCAGGCGCTGCAGGTTGCAGTTCACCACGAAAATAAGATTGTCGAGCTTCTCGCGCGCGGCGATGCCGATCGCACCCATGGATTCCGGCTCGTCGATTTCGCCGTCGCCAAGGAAACACCAGACCTTGCGACCCTCGGTGTTGGCGATGCCGCGGTCCTGCAGGTACTTCATGAACCGCGCCTGGTAAATGGCCATGATCGGGCCCAGGCCCATCGATACCGTGGGGAACTGCCAGAAATCCGGCATCAGCCAGGGATGCGGATAGGAGGAGAGCCCCTTGCCGTCCACTTCCTGGCGGAAGTTGTCCATCTGCTCCTTCTTCAGCCGGCCGAGCATGAATGCGCGGGCATAAACGCCTGGCGCCGAATGGCCCTGGACGAAAATCAGGTCCCCGCCGTGCTTATCGGATGCGGTATGCCAGAAATGGTTGAAGCCGACGTCATACAGCGTCGCGGCTGAGGCAAAGCTGGCGATATGACCGCCCAGCTCGGAAGATTGCTTGTTGGCACGCAAAACCATGGCGGCGGCGTTCCAGCGCACGTAGGAGCGGATGCGATGCTCCAGCTCGTGATCTCCCGGGGAGCGTTCCTCCTGGCCGGGCGGGATGGTGTTGATGTACGCCGTGTTGGCGCTGTAAGGCAGGTAGGCGCCGGAACGGCGTGCCTTCTCGATCAGTTGTTCGAGGATGTAATGGGCGCGTTCGGGACCTTCGTGCTGCAGCACGCCGTCGAGGGCATCCAGCCACTCGTTTGTTTCCTGCGGATCGTCATCCGGAAGTGCTGCCATGGTTTCTACCCTTGGTAAGGTTGGTCTCGCGGCGTTGCGGCGTTCGTGACACCCAGCCGGCAATGATAAAAATTATAGCACTGCAGTCACGCTTCACGCCCCGCCGGGAGTCGCGCTGCAGTGCGTCATTTCGGCGTTGGCGGCACCCGGCCCATGAGGTAGAACTCGTCGTTGGCGCGCATGCTGATCAGGTGCGCCATCCGGTTGGAGAGGGCGAAAAAAGCGGTAATCCCGCCGATGTCCCAGATGTCCTCGTCGCTGAAGCCGTGGACTCGTAGCGTTTCGTGGTCGGCATCCGTCATCGCCTCAGGCGTGCGCGAGAGCTTGCAGGCGAAATCAAGCATGGCCTTCTGCCGCGGCGTGAGGTCGGCCTTGCCGTGATGGACGGCAACCTGGTCGGCGATCTGCGGATTCTTTGCGTAGATGCGCAGGATCGCACCGTGCGCGATCACGCAGTAGGGGCACTGATTGAGGCCGCTGGTGGCGACCACGATCATCTCCTTCTCCGCCTTCGTCACACCGGATTGCCGGAGCATGAGTGCATCGTGATAGGCGAAGAAGGCGCGGAACTCATCGGGCCGGTGGGCCAACGTGACGAAAACGTTTGGAATGAACCCGGCCTTCTGCTGCACCTCCAGCATCTTGGTGCGGATGTCCTCGGGCAGGGCTTCGAGTTTCGGGACTGGGTACTTGCTGATGGGGTGGCTGGACATGAATACCTTCTGGAAATCTAGGACTGAACCGCAAAGGCGCAAAGGCGCGAAGGCGCAAAGGGGACGCGAAGGAAAGCAAGAACAACAATAGCGAAAAACCGGGCACGTTTGCCACTTTAGCAGCGACCATTCTCGATATCCGGTAATGAACTCCTTTGCGTGCTGTTCTTTGCGCCTTCGCGCCTTTGCGGTTGGTGGTTAAAGGGTCAGTCGTACTTGCGAAGGTCCTCGATGACTTTGCCGTCGTTCGGCAGGGAGCCGGCATCGACGAACTCGACTTCGCCGCGAAGCTTGCATACTTCGCGCAGGGTATCCGAAATCGTCCGCGACAGATCGTCGCTTCGGGTCTTCGATTCGCAACGCAGGGTCATGACGTCATTCCTGCCGGCATCGTGGTTCACCACAAGCCGCGCCTTCAGGATTTCCGGGTGTCGCCTGACCGCCTGGTCCACCTGCGAAGGGTGAACGAACATTCCCTTCACTTTCGTAGTCTGGTCGGCGCGGCCCATCCAGCCCTTGATGCGCATGTTGGTCCGGCCGCACGCGCTGGCGCCGGCCGCGACAGCGGAAAGGTCGCCGGTGGCGAAGCGGATGAGCGGATACTCGACGGACAGTAGGGTGACGACAACCTCGCCGACCTGACCATCCCCAACCGGATCTCCGGTTCCGGGGCGAACAATCTCCACAATCACGCCTTCGTCGACGATCAGTCCCGCCGTTGGTATCGTTTCATAAGCCACGAGACCAAGATCTGCGGTGCCGTAGCTTTGTCGAACTTCGATGCCACGCGCCTTCAGCCAGTCGCGCACCGGCGGCAGCAGAGCCTCGCCGGAAACCATGGCCTTCTTAAGGCTGGATGCGTCGAAGTTCAGTTCGTCCGCTTTCTCCAGGATGATCTTCAGGAACGAGGGCGTGCCGGCGTAGGCGTTCGGCTTGAGGTCGGCGATGGCTGCAACCTGCAATTCGGTCTGGCCAATGCCGGCAGGAAACACCGCGCAACCGATGGCCTGTGCGCCAAGATCCATCATGAAACCGGCCGGCGTGAAGTGGTAGGAGAAGGTGTTGTGCACGACGTCGCCGCGGCGGAATCCTGCGGCGAACAGCGCCCGGCCCATGCGCCAGAAATCGCCCCGCGGCCCTTGCGGATCGTAAATCGGGCCCGGCGAGGAAAAGATGCGCCCCAACGCGCCGTTCGGCACGGCTGTCATGCCGGCGAACGGCGGTGTCAGTTTCTGCAGGCCGATCAGGTCGGATTTGCGTGTGACCGGCAGGGTCACAAGTGATTTGCGGTCGCGAATATCCTTTGGGTCGATGTCCTTCAGCAGCGCGGTGAAATAGGGCGCCTTAGCCTTTGCGTGCGCAACCTGCATCGACACCGCTGCAAACTGCTCGCGCTCGCGATCCCCGGGATCGCGAGTCTCAAAATCATCATAGAACTCAGTCATTGGGAAACCTTGTTAGCCACAGAGGTCACAGAGGGCACAGAGAAAAACGGATGCCCAGTTTAAATGTCGCCCGGCCAGGATGGATGCACACGATGTGGCCGCTGCAATTGCCTGGCCCCCCAGTATCGAGTCATTTTGGGGATCTTTGCCGTTCTCTGTGTCCTCTGTGACCTCTGTGGCAAAAAAACTTAAGCAAGCCAGCGCTTGCGCCGGCGATAGTGTTTCGAATCGCGGAAGCTCTTGCGCCCCGCGGTCGAGAGTCCCAGATAGAACTCCTTCACGTCCTCGTTGCTCGCAAGGTCCGCGGCGGGACCATCCATGACGACCCGGCCGTTCTCGAGGATGTAGCCGTAGTCCGCGTGCCGCAACGCGACGTTGGTGTTCTGCTCGGCCAGCAGGAAACTTACTTTCTCCTTTTCATTGAGGCCGCGCACGATCTCGAATATTTCCTCGACGATCTGCGGCGCGAGTCCCATGGAAGGCTCGTCCAGGAGAATCATGGTCGGCCGCGCCATCAATGCGCGCCCGATGGCCGTCATCTGCTGTTCCCCGCCGGAGGTGTAACCCGACTGGCTCTTGCGCCTTTCCTTGAGGCGCGGAAAATACTGATAGACCATTTCCAGGTCGTGTCGAATCGCCGCGCGGCTGGCGCTGCGGGTGAAAGCGCCGGTCAGGAGGTTTTCTTCCACCGTCAGATGCTGGAAGCAATGTCGGCCTTCCATGACCTGCACCACGCCGAGCTTCACCAGTTCCCAGGGCGTGGCCTTGTCGACGCGCTTGCCGCGAAATTCGACCGATCCCTTGGTCACGTCGCCACGCTCCGAAGCAAGCAGGTTGGAAACCGCCTTCAGCGTAGTTGTCTTGCCCGCGCCGTTGGCGCCCAGTAGCGCAACGATCGACCCTTCCTGCACCTGCAGCGAAACGCCCTTGAGCACCAGGATCACGTGGTCGTAGATGACCTCGATGTTGTTGACCGTCAGCAGTGCGGATTGTTGCGTTGTCGCGTCCATGGCTTGTGGTTGCTATTCGAGAGACAAATGCGTGAAGGCGTGAAGGGTGAATGCGTGAAGGGGCAAGAACCAGTACTGGAGCACTACACCCTTCACCCATTCACCCTTCACGCCTTCACGCCCTTCCGGGCTTACCCCTTCATGCAACCGGGCGTGATGCTCTTTTCCTTCGCATACTTGCCGGCCGATTCTTCGACCATCTTGCGAATGAGTGCCCGGTCGCCGCTCATCCAGTCAGAGGCCGATTTCCATTTTCCGCCTTCCCATTTCTGGAAGCGCACCAGGCCGCTGCCGCTGTGATCCGCGCACGACAGCTTCAGCGGCGGCACCATGCTGCCGAAGCCGAGCTGGTCGAGGCGCTTCTGGTCGATGCTAAGGTTCTCGATGCCCCAGCGGGTCTGTTCGCCGTTGACCGGTTTCTTCCCGTACTTGCCCTGTGCAGTGCGCACCGCTTCGACCGTGATCATCGCAGCCGCAAGACCGCGATTCCAGAGCACGGTGCCAACCAGTTTCGGATCGCCGCCCTTGCCCTTGCCATAGACGAACTTCTCGACGTCCTTGACCACCTGGAAATCCTTGCCTGCGAGGTTCAGGCTCGCCGCGTAGTAGCCCTCGGCGGCAGGCCCTGCGGCTTCAGTGTCGATTTCGGAACCCGCCCACCAGATGCCGACCATCTTGTCGCGCGGGTAGCCGACTTTCTGCGCAGTGGACAGCGCGGTTGCACTCATCACGCCCCAACCCCAAAGGATCACCCAGTCCGGTTTGTACTGGCGGATCTGCAGCCACTGCGACTGCTGCTCGTTGCCCGGATGGGGTACGGGAATCATCTTCAGTTCGAAGCCGAGCTTGGCGGCTTCGGCTTCAAGCACGGGTTGGGGCTCCTTGCCGTAGGCGGAATCGTGATACAGCAGCACGATCTTCTTGCCCTTGAGCGAGCCTTGCTCCTGGTCGTCGATGAATTTCACGATGCCGGTGGCGCCGTCCCAGTAATTCGAGAGGATCGGAAATACCCAGGGAAACACGCGGCCGTCGGTGGCGTCGGTGCGGCCATAGCCCAGTGTGATCAGCGGAATCTTGTCGACGGGGGCCTTGTCGATCAGGCCGTAGGTGATGCCGGTGGACATCGGATGGATGGCGGTCGGCCCGGTCGTAGTGCGGGTTTTCAGGCGCTCATAACACTCGACGCCTTTGGCGTTGTTGTATTCGGTCTCGCATTCTTCCCAGGACAGTTTGACGCCGTTGATGCCCCCGTCCTTCTCGTTCACCAGGTTGAGGTAGTCGATCATGCCGGTGAAAAAGGCAGCCCCGTTGGCTCCGTACGGTCCGACGCGATATCCGAGGATACCCATGAACTGCGTGCCCGCCTGCTGTGCCGCGACGGGCTGAACGACCGCCAGGCCGCCGGTCAGGGCGAGCAGTACGGTCAATGTTTTTATCCAGGTCTTCATGTATTCCTCCGGTGCTTGTTGTGCTGCGTTCCAGTGGGGAATGTCAGTGGGGAAACGGCCATAACCGCAGTTTTTCTTTTGCAATCTGCCACAGTCGCGCCAGTCCATGGGGCTCGACGATCAGGAAGAAAATGATCAGTCCGCCGAAGACCACCAGTTGCGACATGGAAGTAACGCCCGGGCCCAGGTTCAGGTTGAACGCGGTATTGGCCTCAGTCAAGGCAACCTCCAGGAAAATCGGCAGCAGTGTGATGAAGGCCGCGCCCAGGAAGGAACCCATGATGCTGCCCACCCCGCCGACGATGACCATGAACAGGATGCGGAACGACAGGTCCAGGTTGAAGCCGTCGGGTTCCACGCTGCCGAGGTAAGCGTAGGCGTATAACGCCCCGGCTATGCCGCAATAGAAAGAGCTGACCGCAAAGGCCGTAAGTTTGGTGCGCAGGATGCGGATGCCGATCACTTCCGCGGCCACGTCCATGTCCCGCACCGCCATCCAGGCGCGGCCGATGCGGCTGCGCACCAGGTTCTTGGCCAGCAGGGCGAGCACGACGACGATCGCCAGTACCAGCAGGTACTTGCGCATCGGCGTATCGAACTGAATTCCGAGTATCTCAATAGGTTGCGCGGTAATGACGCCGGAAGCGCTGTAATTCGAGAACCAGCCCACCTTGGTGATCAGCCAGGGGATAAAAAACTGCGCAGCCAACGTCGCAACAGCCAGATAGAAGCCCTTGATGCGCAAGCTGGGCAATCCGAACAGGACCCCGACCGCCGCGGCCGAAAGGCCGCCGAGGATGAAGCTGATCAGAACCGGCATTCCCGGCACGCGCAACTCGAAGTTGTACGTCGCCACCGCGCCGACCGCCATGAAAGCAGCGGTGCCCAGGGAAAGCTGGCCGGCGTAGCCGGTCAGGATGTTCAGCCCCAGCGCCGCCAGCGAAAACACCAGGAAGGGAATGAGGATGGCGGTCAGCCAATAGTCGCTGGCGAATAGCGGCAGGCCGACAAACGCGATCGCCAGCAGGATGAACATCCCGTAGCGGTCCTGGCGGATCGGCAGCAGCGCCTGGTCCGCGGCGTAAGTCGTCTTGAATTGTCCTGCTTCGCGATAAAACATCTAGTTCCTTTTTGCCACAGAGGTCACAGAGAACACAGAGGAGGGCAAGAACGTCATCGAATTATGAACTTCTAGGATGCTCGACTATGGGAGATCACAGATGCGCCTAATATGTTTGCTTCTGTACTTCTCTGTGACCTCTGTGACCTCTGTGGCAAATGATCTTGTTCTACACTCGGTCGATGCGTTTTTCGCCGAACAGGCCCTCGGGGCGGACGAGCAGGAACAGGAGGGCCATGACGTAGGCGAACCAGCCTTCGATGCCGCCGCCGATGTGCGGGCCGATATACACCTCGGCCAGTTTTTCCGACGCACCAATGATCAGGCCGCCGACGATTGCGCCCGTGACGGATTCAAAGCCGCCGATGATCAGCACGGGCAGGGCCTTGAGGGCGACGAAAGTCAAAGCGAACTGTACGCCGTTGCGCGCACCCCACATCAGGCCTGCGACCAGCGCGACGAATCCCGCCACCGACCAGACGATGGCCCAGATCTGTTTGAGCGGAATGCCGACGGCCAGAGCAGCCTGGTGATCGTCCGCAACCGCGCGCAGGGCACGGCCTACGCGGGTGACCTGGAAGAACACGGCAAGCACGGTGACGAGCACGCCCGCCACCACGGCCGCGATCAGGTCGAAGCCGCTGATTGCCATGTCGAAGCGCTCCAGCAGGAACGGGATCGGTTCATCCTTGATGCCGAGGTCCAGCCTGCGAACGTTCGTGCCCCAGATCAGCTGGGCCAGGCCTTCGATGAAAAACGCCAGGCCAATGGTGGCCATGAACAGCGTGATCTGCGGCTGGTTGACCAGCGGACGCAGCACGATGCGTTCGGTAAGGATGCCGAGCACCACCATGGCGGCGAGCGCCAGCCCGAAGGCCGCCCAAAACGGCAGCGCGAATTTTTCCTGCAGGCCGACGAAGGTCAGCGCCGCGAAGAACACCATCGCCCCCTGGGCGAAATTGAACACGCCGGACGCCTTGTAGATCAGCACGAAGCCGAGCGCCACCAGCGAGTACATCACCCCCGCCAGCAG
>JBKJUC010000232.1:0-14663 GCA_046590325.1 Burkholderiales bacterium
CAAAGCCACCGTTACCGAAGACATGAAGACCGCGATGCGTGCGAAGGATGCGCCGCGCCTATCAACGATTCGCCTCCTGCTTGCCGCAGTGAAGCAGCGCGAGGTCGACGAACGCAAAGATCTCACCGACGCGGACATCGTCACGGTCATCGAGAAGATGATCAAGCAGCGCCGCGATTCGGTCGACCAGTACACCAAGGGCAACCGCCAGGACCTGGCGGACGTCGAGCAGGCAGAGATCGTCCTCCTTCTCGGCTACATGCCCAAGGCGATGTCGGAAGCGGAAGTCGACGCGACGATCGTCGCGGCCCTCGCCACCAGCGGTGCGAAGGGCATGGCCGACATGGGCAAGCTGATGGCCGTCCTCAAGCCGCAACTCGCCGGCAAGGCCGACATGGGCAAGGTCTCGGCCTTGGTGAAAGCCAAGCTCGCGGGATAGTCGCGGTCCGCAGGCTGCTGCGGAAATTAGTCGATCTGAATCAAGGTGAAATTGCCCTATCGTGGCGGTTTTTGCTTCCCCGGAAATCTATGGAAAGTGACCTATAATTCCTCGAAGGCCGGAGTTGCACCGGGTTTTTCGATCGGGCGTATTTCGATCCGGCGTTTTTCGAACTCGGCCGGCGGGGATATGACCAAAAACGATTCAGACCAATGATCCCGCAGTCCTTCATTCAGGATCTTCTCAACCGGGTGGACATCGTGGACGTCGTCGAGTCCTACGTGCCGCTGAAACGGGCCGGGTCCAACTTCGCCGCGCGCTGCCCCTTTCATACCGAGAAGTCACCGTCGTTCACCGTGAGTCAGACCAAGCAGTTCTATCACTGCTTCGGTTGCGGCGCGCACGGCACGGCCATCAGCTTTCTGATGGAGCATCAGGGCATGGGCTTCATTGACGCCGTCGAGGACCTGGCTGGCAGGGTGGGAATGACGGTGCCTGAGCAGGCGCCCGATCCGCGGCGCCAGGAAAAGGTCGAGGCGGCGGAAGACCTGACTGAAGTCACGCTCAAGGCCGCGCAGTTCTACAAAGCGCAGCTCAAAACGTCCGAGAAGGCAATTGCCTATCTGAAGAATCGCGGCCTGACCGGCGACATCGCCGCGCGCTATGGGCTGGGTTACGCGCCCGACGGCTGGCAGGGCCTGGAGGCGGTGTTTCCCGACTATCAGGCGACGGCGCTGAACGAAGCAGGCCTGGTGATTCTGAGCGAGGAAGGCCGGCGCTACGACCGCTTCCGCGACCGCGTGATGTTTCCGATCCACAACCAGCGCGGCGTGATCATCGGTTTTGGAGGACGAGTGATCGACCAGGGCGAGCCCAAGTACCTGAATTCCCCGGAAACGCCGTTGTTCGAGAAGGGCCGTGAGCTCTACGGATTGTTCCAGGCCCGGACCGCCATTCGCGACGCCGGAAAAGTCATCGTGGTCGAGGGCTACATGGACGTAGTGGCCCTCGCGCAGTACGGCGTCGGCTATGCGGTCGCCACGCTTGGCACCGCCACCACGCCCTGGCAGGTACAGAAGCTGCTGCGCCAGTCCGAGAACGTGATCTATTGCTTCGATGGCGACGTAGCCGGCCGCAAGGCCGCGTGGCGGGCGCTGGAGAACAGCCTTGCGCAGCTTCAGGACGGCAAGCAGGTGCGCTTCCTGTTCCTGCCCACGGAGCATGATCCGGACAGCTACGTCCGCGCCCACGGCAAGGAGGCCTTCGAGGCGCTACTGGGCAAGGCCTCGGCGCTTTCGGAGTTCCTGGCGACGGAGTTGACATCCCGGGTGGACATGCGCACCGCCGAGGGTAGGGCGAAGTTCCTGCAGGACGCCAAGCCCCTGGTGAAGCAGGTGGCCGCCCCCATGTTATCGCTGATGTTGCGCAAGCAGATCGCCGAACTGGCGGGTATTGCGCAATCCGAACTCGATCGCAGTTTCGAGATCAAAGTCTTCAGTCGCGGCCATGTTTCGGAGCGGCGTAATGCGGTCAAACCATCGCTCGCCAGGCAGTTGTCCGAGATGCTGGTATTCCGCCCCGCCCTTGCCGCCCTGGTCGATCCCGTCCAGCTGTCCGGGCATACCGACAGCACCGCCGGCGATTCGTCGCCCTCTGAAATGCAGCTCCTTTCCAGCTTGCATGGCTTGTGCCTGAGCCGGCCGGACATACGGGCGGTTACGGAGCATTTCCGCGATGGACCGCTTGAACCGCTGGTGCGCGAGGTCGAGCTGGTCTGCCTGAGGTGGGAAGAGCTGGATGAAGCGGGGTTGAAGACCGAATTCGAACAGACCTGGACCAAATTCCAGCTGCTGACCAAGAGCGCCGAATTGAAGGCGTTGAAGGAGAAGAGCAAGCGGACGCCGCTGACCGACGAAGAGAAGCAGCGATTCAAGGAGCTGGTCCAGATCCGCCTGGAGACAGCTGCTGCTGAAGGAACGGCTCCGGTATAATGCGCGGTTCTTTTTTGCGCGACAATTCCTAAGAAATTGTTTTAAAAGGGCTAAGGAACATGGCAAGGGAAAGACGGAAAGAGGAAAAAGCGCAGGCCCTGGTTCAGCCGATCGATGCTGAAGCCCGGCGCATGCGCCTGAAGAACCTGATCGTCCTTGGCAAGGAGCGTGGCTACCTGACTTACGCCGAAATCAACGACCATCTTCCCGATGACATGCTCGATGCTGAGCAGATCGAGAACATCATCAGCATGATCAACGACATGGGCATTCAGGTGTACGACGAAGCCCCTGACGCCGAGACGTTGCTGATGAACGAAACCACCCCGGCCGTTGTTCCCGACGAAGACGTGGTGGAGGAAGCCGAGCAGGCCCTGTCCACGGTCGATTCCGAATTCGGCCGAACCACCGATCCGGTACGCATGTACATGCGCGAGATGGGCTCGGTCGAGCTGCTGACCCGCGAAGGCGAAATCGAGATCGCCAAGCGCATCGAAGACGGCCTGAAACACATGATCCAGGCCATTTCCGCCTGCCCGACCACCATCGCCGAAATCCTTTCCCTGTCCCAGAAGATCGAGCGCGACGAAATGCGCATCGATGAAGTTGTCGACGGACTGGTCGACCCCAACGCGCCCGCAGGCGCCGAACTGGCCGAAGAAGTCTCCGAGGAGGAAATGGAGGACGACCTCGAGGACGAGGAAGAAGACGAGGAGGGCGCCGCCGCCGCACTCACCGCCAGTATGCTGCAGCTGAAATCCGATTCGATGGAGCGCTTCTCCAAGATCCGCGTGCTCTACACCAAGATGATGAAGTCGCTGGCCAAGAACGGCTCGCGCAGCCGTCCTTACGTGAAAGCGCAGGAAGACATTTCCGCCGAGCTGATGCTGATCCGCTTCTCCGCGAAGCAGGTCGAGGCCCTGTGCGACGGATTGCGCCGGCTGGTCGAAGAAGTGCGTTCTTACGAACGCGCGATCATGGAACTGTGCGTCGAAAAGTCCGGCATGCCTCGCGCTTACTTCATCAAGAATTTCCCGGGCAACGAGGAAGACCTGAACTGGGTAGGCCGCGAAGTCACGGGGCGCAAGGCGTACAGCGAAGTCCTCAGCCGATTCGCCCCGGCGATCGTGGAACACCAGCAGTCCCTGATCGACCTGCAGAAGCGGGTTGGCATCCCTGTCAAGGATCTGAAGGAAATCAACCGCCAGATGTCCACCGGCGAAGCCAAGGCGCGCCGCGCCAAGCGCGAAATGACCGAGGCCAACTTGCGCCTGGTGATTTCGATCGCCAAGAAGTACACCAACCGCGGTCTGCAGTTCCTCGACCTTATCCAGGAAGGCAATATCGGCCTGATGAAAGCGGTGGACAAGTTCGAATACCGCCGCGGCTACAAGTTCTCGACCTACGCCACGTGGTGGATCCGCCAGGCGATCACCCGCTCCATCGCGGACCAGGCGCGCACCATCCGCATTCCGGTGCACATGATCGAAACCATCAACAAGATGAACCGCATCTCGCGCCAGATCCTGCAGGAAACCGGGTCGGAACCGGATCCCGCGACCCTGGCGGTGAAGATGGAAATGCCCGAGGAGAAGATCCGCAAGATCCTGAAGATTTCCAAGGAACCGATCTCCATGGAAACGCCGATCGGGGACGACGACGACTCCCATCTCGGCGATTTCATCGAGGACCAGGCCACCATGGCGCCGTCGGATGCGGCGGTGTACACCAGCCTGCGCGATGCGACCAAGGAAGTGCTCGACACCCTGACGCCGCGCGAAGCGAAGGTGCTGCGCATGCGCTTCGGCATCGAGATGAACACCGACCACACGCTGGAGGAAGTCGGCAAGCAGTTCGATGTCACCCGCGAGCGAATACGCCAGATTGAGGCGAAAGCCCTGCGCAAGCTGCGCCATCCGTCCCGGTCCGAACGCTTGCGCAGTTTCCTGGATAACAACTAACAGGAATGCCCCGCTGCACTAGGAGATAGCGGTCAGGGGAAATAGAATGGCCGGGTTCATCACCCGGCCATTTTTTGTGCCGTTTTTTCGTACCGGTTTACAGGTGGGCCTGTAGCTCAGCTGGTTAGAGCAGAGGACTCATAATCCTTTGGTCGTCGGTTCAAGTCCGACCGGGCCCACCATCCCACTCAACCCCCCGAGCAGCCGCATCACGGCATAGAATGCCGTCAGGCCTGCCTTTGGGAAATCGCACATGCGCCAATGGAAATTCGTAGCCGACATGACGGGCAACGGGACGGTCACCGTTTCCGATGTCTGGCTCTGGATCGAATGGCTGTATTTCTGGCCGGGCGACGGGCTTATCTACCTGGCCATCACGAAAGCGCCGGGCCTGGCAAAATTCTTTGAATTATCCGCGGGCAAGTTCAGCGGGCCGTTGTCGCTGTTCCTGTCCTTCGGACTGTGGATCGTTGCGGTGGTGTTGTTGTTCCTTGCCTGGCATTTCGTGGGCAAGATGGCTGCCCTCAGCGTCGACGCGTTAAAGCGGCCATTTCGCAGGAAAAAGGATGAAGTCGATCCGGATTACCGGCGCTCAAGCCGGAAGTGATGCCACGTCCGGCTTGAATCCCTCCCAGCCTTCGCTCTCCATCACCGGCGCCAGTCCCTTAGCGTAGCGCTCGCTCCACTGCGCATGGCCACGCACGAAATCATTGCGGCCACTGCGATCCTCTCCTTTAACCAGCCACAACGGCTGCTCGTAGATGTTGAACGGGCTGTTGTCGCGGCGCTTGTCGACCAGGGAGCGATCGTAATACGACGTCGAGGACATGTAGCGCATGATCAGCGCCGCGCGCCTTTGTCCGGAGGTGTTTGCCAGCGAACCATGGATCAGCCGTACATCGTGCAGGGACATCTGGCCCGGCTCCAGTTCCACGTTGAAGGCTTTTGATTCGTCGAACTGGTCCTGGTCGAGTTCCAGGTTCAGCACGATGTTCTCGCGGTTGCTCACGTGATGCCGGTACGGTTCCTGTTTCTTGTGCGAATCGGGGATGAAGCGCATGCACCCGTTCGCCGTGGACACCGGATCGAGCGCAATCCAGGCCGAGCAGGTCGAGAGCGGCCGCATGGGCCAGTACTCGCCGTCCTGGTGCCAGGGTACTTCGCGTCCCTTCGCCGCCGGCTTGCACAGAACGCGGGTAATCCACAGCACCAGATCCGGGCCTAGCACTTGCTCGAGCATCGAGAGGATTTCTGGCTGGCGCGCGGCGCGCATGAAGGGGTTCGCATGCGGACCTGCGGTGGGCGGCAGCATGTGCGGATTGGCGAGGTCTTCCTGCTGGACGTCGGTATAGCCTGCGAGCAGGCCGTCGAGTGCAGAGCGCAGTTCGGCCAACAGCGTAACGGGCAAGCGGTAGCGCGGAATGACGAAACCGTGCTCGCGGAAATGATCGAGTTCGGCTTGAGTAAGAACGGGTTGGTTCATGGTCTCCTCCTTCATTCAGTACTCGTCTTCTTCTTCCTCGCCGTCGAGTTCGTCCGCCTCGTCCTGGAAATCGTCTTCCTCGTCCTGCCAGTCCGCGGTCTCGACGATGTCGGTGACGATGTCCTCGACGCGGTCGCGCACATCCTGGGCGGCCTGGCCGCTGATGCCGTCGAGATCGAGGAAAGCTTCCTCGTCATCCTCGATGGCCACTGTGGCGTCGGGCCATTCCGCCTGGAACGCCTCGAGCAGTTGATCCCTGAATCGCTGATATTCCTCTTCCGAGACCACGCCCAGGAGGTCTCGCGAAGCGGTATAGGTAATGGAGAGTTTGGAGTCCATGTTTCGATCAAGAGTGCCGTGCGAAAGGATACCGAACTTTTGCTGAAATATTTACCGGTGCGTGCGATTTTCGCGTGTACTGACTGCGGCAGGAAGCAGAGCAATTGTCATGCCGAACTTCGCGGCCGATGCGTGTGCTGTCGTTTAGCCGACCCTTTCAACAGAATTTCGATCCACATCCGCCAGCGTTGGACGGCCCAACAGTGTCAGGGCGATGTCGATCTCGTCGCGCAGGATTTCCAGTGCCCTTTCCACGCCGGACTGCCCGCCGGCGGCCAGTCCGTAGAGCCAGGCTCGGCCAATCATGCAAGCTTTGGCGCCCAGCGCAACGGCGCGAACCACGTCGGCGCCCCGCCGAATGCCGCCGTCGAGGACAATTTCGAGTTTGTCGCCGACGGCATCGGCGATCGACGGCAGGGCATGCACCGCAGAAATCGCGCCATCGAGTTGGCGGCCGCCATGATTGGACACGATCACTCCGTCCGCGCCGTGATCAACTGCCATTTTTGCGTCCTCGGCGGTCAGGATGCCCTTGAGCATCACCGGCCCGCCCCAGTTCGCCTTGAACCATTCCAGGTCACGCCAGTTGACTGACAGGTCGTACTGACCGGCAATGAACTGGGTGATGGTGATCGCATCATTTGACGCCAATTCAGTGCCGACGAAGTTCTTGAAAGTCACCTTCGGCCCCAGCGCTACGTCGAACAGCCACCCAAAGTGGCGTGCAAAGTCAAACAGGGTGGCTGCCGAAAAGCGCGGCGGCACGGTGAAGCCGTTGCGCATGTCGCGTTCTCGCGGGCCCTGCACCTTGGTGTCCACTGTCAGCACCAGCGCCGTGCAGTTCGCGGCTATGGCCCGGTCTATGAAGGCTTTCGTAAGTCCGCGGTCGCGCAGCACGTACAACTGGAACCACTTTGGCGGCACGGTTTCACGGGTGATTTCCTCGATCGTGCACGTGGCCATGGTCGAAAGGCAATAGGGCACGCCGTATTTCTCGGCGGCGCGGGCCGCCGCGAGTTCGCCCTGGCGCGAGAACAGGCCGGCGAGGCCGGTCGGCGCCAGGATCAGCGGCGAGGCGCAGCGCTGGCCAAACAGGGTGATGGACTGGTCTCGCCTGGAAACGTCGGTGAGCACCCGGGTCCGGAACCGCCATTTCTGGAAGTCTTCGCGGTTGGCGCGCAGCGTGGTCTCGTCCTGTGCTCCGCCGTCCATGAACTCGAACATGGCCTTGGGCAGGCGCCGCCGGGCCGCGCTGCGCAGGTCGTCGATGTTGATCGCTTTCATTATTGTTCTGCCCGGCGAAAAAGAAAAAGCGGCGAAGGCTGGTCTTCAGTTTACGCGATGTCGATGTGTTCGAGGATCGGGGATCGAGGATCGAGAGGCCAAGCTCGACAATTCGAATGCAATGTTGGCCTGATTCTCCTTAAAGTCGAACGGTGTTTTAGTTCCGACATAACCTGACCACGATACTGCCGTGGACAGGTTAGTCTTCACTGAAACCCAATTCGCCTTAAGGGCGAATTGGGTTTTCACCAAAAAAAATCGGCGTTGGAAACCTGCGCGGCTTCTGTGCGTCTTCGAGATACAACGACGGTGCCATCTCCCAGGCCAGTTCGTTAAATCGCAGAAGCATCTCCTGCACGCGCTGCGGTTCCCGTTCGGCGCGGTTTTCCTCTTCCGAAGGATCGTCCTGGATGTTGTAGAGCTCGTAGCGCACCGGCAGTCGCGAGTACACGATCAGTTTCCAGTTTTCCCGGAGCAGGGCACCACGGGAATCCTCCATGTTCAGCAGGACCTCCTTGCGCGGGCTGAGCTTTCCCGAGGCGATGGTGTCCCACTGATTGACGCCGTCGAGCGGCCGCGTCTGGTCCGGGGTGGCGCCGGCGATGGCTGCCAGCGTGGGATACATGTCCGTGACATGGATGCGCTCTGTCACGATGCCGGAAGGGATCTTCCCCGGCCACGTGGCGAATGCAACGACCCGCACCGAACCCTCGTGCATGCCGCCCTTCCCGTCCGCGTAAGGTCCGTTGTCGGCGGCGTGCTTTTTTACGTCGCCATCGCCGGTTGGATACTTGTTCGGCAACGCACCGCCGTTGTCGCTGTGGAAAACGATCAGCGTGTTGCCGGTCATGCCTTTCTTCTGCAAGGCGGTGGCCACCGCGCCGACAGCGTCGTCCAGCGCGCTGATCATCGCGTAGTAGGTGCGCCGGTTCTCGTCCCCGATATCCTTGTACAGATCGAGATATTTCTTTGGGGCCTGAAGCGGAACCTGTGGCGCCTGGAAGGACAGGTAAAGGAACAGCGGCCGACCGGGATCGTAACTTGCAATGAGCCGGGCGGCGTCGCGGCCAATGAGCGCCGTCGCGTATCCGGTTTCCGCGACTTTCTGCTCGTTGCGGTGCCAGTCCGGTTCGCCGCCCTGGTTGGTTTTCCTGAAGTAGTCGACCTCGCCGTTGAAGCTGCCATAGAAATAATCGAAGCCGCGGCGGGTGGGCCACAGGTCCCTGCTGTGATGTCCGAGTTGCCATTTGCCCAGCATCGCCGTGCGGTAGCCGGCCTCCCTGAGCATCTGCGCCAGCGTTTTTTCCTCCACCGGCAGGCCGTACTGACTCCACGGCAGCAGGGACAGAGTCTGTAGTCCGTAGCGCATGGGGTAGCGACCCGTCATCAGGGCCGCGCGAGTGGGAGTGGACCAAGGCAGGGTGTAAAACTTCTCGAGGCGCATGCCTTCTCGCGCAAGCTTGTCGAGGTTGGGAGTTTTCGCGCCGCCGCCGTGAAAGCCGACGTCCTTCCAGCCCAGGTCGTCGGCGAGGATGTAGACGATGTTGGGCGGCTGCGCCGCTGCAGCGCCTGCGATCAAACACAGGATGCACGCTACGGCGATCCGCCCTGAGAACATGTTCTGCTCCG
Source organism: Burkholderiales bacterium (assembly GCA_046590325.1). Taxonomy (GTDB): domain Bacteria; phylum Pseudomonadota; class Gammaproteobacteria; order Burkholderiales; family JACQAP01; genus JACQAP01. The sequence goes on from JBKJUC010000232.1 coordinate 9,127, forward strand.
TTGTTAGAGGGCCATGTTACCCGAGTTTCCCGGGCTGAAAGGTAATGGCCAGCCGGGAAAAGCTCCCGCAAATGACCAGGTGGCTGCGCTACAATCGCCCCCGTCATGAAGGATAGCGAAATCATTCTCGGAGTATTGAGCGGGATCGGACGGCGGTTGTGGGTGGGTCGGGCGCTGCAGGAAGCCTTCTTCGGATTGTGTGTCCTGCTGTTTTTCCTCATCGCATTCAGATTGGCCGGGGCGGTTCAGCCCTCCGGCATTCCGGCTACCGGAATCCCGGTCTGGCTCCCGGTCGGCGCAGCCGTTGCGGCGTTCGTCGCTTATTTGGCGTGGCGTTTGTCGCGCCGCGTCACATTGCCGCAGGCAGCGGCCCAGGCTGACGCGCGTGCTGCATTGCGCGATGAGCTCAAATCCGCCTACTGGTTTGTTTCCCATTCCGAGCACTCCCCGTTCATCGACACGCAGGTGGCGCGCGCCGCCGCGACCGCCGGCAGGCTCGATCCGCGCACGTTAGTTCCCGGTCGCCCGCCACGCAGCCTATGGGCCGCGGCCGGCCTCGGCGCCACGTTTGCCTTCGTCACCTGGCTGGCCCCGCAGATGTCCCCTCACTGGGATGCCAGCGCTGCGCCCGCGCCTTCGCAGGCTCAGCAACAGGACTTGCGTGCGCTGCTGCAGGACATTCCACGTGACGCCCGGATCGAAAAGCTCGACCAGGCGCTGGAAACCATGCAGCGCTCCGATGCGACAGCCGAACAGAAGCGCCGCGCCATGGAAGACATGCGCGACATCGCCGAGCAGACCAACATGGAAGCCGCCGCGGCGCGCGAAGGACTGGCGCGCCTGGCAGAGGTCATGAAGGCCAATCCAAAACTGGAGAAGGTCGCGGAGGCGATACAGGCCGGCAACAACAAGGAAGCGATGGAGTTGCTGGAAGAAGTCCGCCGCGACGCGGCGGCACAACAGGACAACACCGGCGGAGAGCAATTTCCCGATGCGGCGGTAGCCAAGCAGCACCAAGGTAATCTCGCCGAACAACTGGATCAGGCCGGCCGCGACCTGTCCGGCACGCCGAACATCAACGCCCCGGCGCTCGACAATCTGATGAAGACGCTCGACCAGGCGGCCCGGGAGATGGATGCGCAGAACCGGGTGAACCAGGTCCAGCGCCGCGCCCGCGAGAACATGGTCGCGACCGCACAGCGCAGTGCCGCACCCCACAACGAATTCGGCAGCAACCGGCAGGACGTGGCTAATCCCGAGCCCTCGCCGGACAGCGGCAATGCTGACATGCAGGGCGCCAGCACGTTCCGCCGGGACTCAGCGAACCGGGAAGAGGACGCCGACGGCGCACGCGAAGGCAGCCGCACGGGCAGTGCTTCCGGCGAGTCGCCGTCGATGGCGCTGGCAGGCAAGGCCACGCAGCGGCTCGAAGCCCAGCTCAAGCTCGAAGCAATCCAGCGCCAGGACGAAAAGGGCGGGGACGACGACAAGGACGGCAAGGGCTGGATCTACACCGGCAGCCAGCAGCAGGCTTCGGCCCTGGACTTCGAGGACGTGCGGGCCCGCGGCGGATTCGACCGCGAGGCCGCCGGGCAGCACGACCGGATTCCGGTCCGGCAGAAGCAGGTCGTCAAAAACTATTTTCTGAATCTGCATGAAAGCGAGAAAAAATGAACACCGTCGTTGACCGCCAGATCCAGGCATTCCGCGAACAGTTCGTGTCGGTCCGCGAAGAAATATCGCGCATCATTGTCGGCAACGACGACATCGTCTCCGGAGTCCTGACCTGCCTGCTCGCGCGCGGCCACGTGCTGCTCGAGGGCATTCCCGGCGTCGGCAAGACCAAGCTGGTGCAGACCATGGCCGACGTCCTGCACTTGAAGTTCTCGCGCATCCAGTTCACCCCGGACCTGATGCCGGGCGACATCATCGGCACCAATATCGTTCGCGAGGACGAATCGGGCCGCAAGAACTTCGAGTTCCAGCAGGGGCCGATTTTCGCCAACATGGTGCTGGCAGACGAAATCAACCGCGCCACGCCGAAGACCCAGTCCGCGCTGCTGGAAGCGATGCAGGAAAACAGCGTTTCCGCGGCCGGACGCACGCATGCGCTCGACCAGCCCTTCTTCGTGCTGGCGACCCAGAACCCGATCGAGATGGAAGGCACCTATCCGCTGCCCGAAGCGCAGATGGACCGTTTCTTCTTCAAACTCAGGCTGGATTTTCCCGACGTAGAGCAGCTGCACCTGATCATCGACCGCACCACCCGCGAGAAGGAACCGGCTGTGAGGCGCGTGCTGCAGCAGGGCCAGATCCTGGAAATGCGCGAGACCGCGCGGGCCATTCCCGTTGCCCGGCCGGTGCAGGAGTATGCGATCAAGATCACGCTGGCCACCCATCCGGAATCAGCCCAGGGGCACGAAATGACAAAGAAGTACGTGCGCTTCGGCTCCAGCCCGCGCGGTTCCCAGGCGCTGATTCTGGGCGCCAAGGTGCATGCGCTCATGAACGACCGCGTCCATGTGTCCTGCGAGGATGTGCGCGCGGTGACGCTGCCGGCGCTGCGGCACCGCATCCTGCTGAACTTCGAAGCCGAAGCGGGGCGCGTCGATGCCGACACGATCCTGCAACGGATCCTCGACTGGGTACCCGAGCCGAAAGAATAGTTGCAGCAACGCGCGGCCCGCGAGGTAGCCCCTTGACCCAGGAAAGCCTGCTGTTCAGCGAAGAGTTTCTTCGCCAGCTCGAACACTTGACCATGCTAACGCGCGGGCCGGTGGCCGGGCACCTGCGCGGCCACCACCGCTCGCGCCGCACTGGCACGGGCATGATCTTCACGGACTATCGCCCGTATTCCGTCGGCGACGACACCCGCAACCTCGACTGGGGCACCTACCTGCGCCTCGACCGCCTGATCCTGCGCCTGTTCGAGGAAGAGGCAGATCTTCCGGTCTACATATTCCTCGACGTCAGCCGCTCGATGGATTTCGGCTCGCCGTCCAAATTCGATTTGGCGCGCAAATTCGCCGCCGCGCTGTCCTACATCGGGCTCATCAACCACGACCGGGTGAGCATTATCGCCTTCGCTGACGGGGTCGTGGAGGAGATGCCGGCGCGGCGCGGCAAGAACCAGGTCTGGCGCTCACTGCATTTCCTCGAGCGCGTGAAGCCGCAGGGCGGCACCAGCCTGCAGGCGGCATTCCGCGCTTTCTTCGGCGGCAAGCGCACGCGTGGCCTGGTCATCGTAATTTCCGACTTCCTTGACCGCGAGGGCTACGAACAGAGCTTCCAGGTCATCCGCCAGTTCCGCCATGACGTGTTCGCGCTCCATGTCACCAGCCCCGAGGAAGCCGATCCGGCGCCTGGCGAGGAAGTGCTGCTGGTCGACTCCGAGATCGGCGGCGCCACACAGCTGCGCGTAACGCCGGAAGTCGTGCGCGCCTACCGCATAACCTTCCAGAGTTATTGTGCCGAGATCGAAGGCTTCTGCCGCAGCCACGGCTGGGGCTATCTGCGCACCCTGACGAGCGTGCCGTTCGAGGAACTGATGCTCAAGGCCTTGCGCGAGCAGGGCCTGCTGAGATGAATCCGCTGGCCCTCTCCGCAAGCGGGGCCGTCGCCGCGGCGCTCCTGGGCGTGGCCCTGGTCGTCCTGCTGTATTTGCTCAAGCCGCCGCTGCGCCGCTTCATTGTGCCTTCCAGCCTGATCTGGGACCGCGTGCTGAAGCAGACCCATGCGGGCAAGGACCGTCTGCGCTGGTGGCTGTCGGTTCTGCTTGCCGCCGTGATCGCTGCGGCGACCATCCTGGCGATCACGCGGCCGCAACTGATTCAGACGGGCGCCGCCGGCGGAAAAGTGGTCCTGGTGCTCGACAATTCCTCGACCATGGCGACGCGTACCACCGACGGCATTAGCCGCTGGGATCATGCCGTCGCCCGCGCCCAAGAGATCCTGAAATCACAGTCCGCGGGCACGCGGGTCTGGCTGGCGGACACCATGCGGCGGATTTCGACGCCGGGCTTCGAAGACCGCGACGCCGCAATCGAACGACTTGCCACGCTGCGCATTGCCCATGGCGGCGCGCCCCGCGTGCCGCTGCCGCCCCCCGGGGGCCAGGAGGGTGCCGGTGAGCCTGAAATTGTGGTCATCAGCGACGGCGTACAGATCACCGGGGTGCCACGCGAAGCGCGGATCGAGTCGGTATTTGATCCCGTCCAGAATGCCGGCATCACCGCCTTCGAACTGCGCCCGCTGCCGGCCGACCCGCGGCGCGTCCAGGCCTTCGTCGAAATCACGAACGGCGGCGGCACCACCAAGGAAATGGCGCTTGCGCTGACAGGCATGGGCGGGCGCAGCGTAGCCAGAAGGTTCGAGGTTCCCGCGGGCGGCGCGCGAGCCGAACTGATCGAGGTTTCCGATTTCGACGGCGGTCCGGTGCGCGCGTCGCTGGTCATGGCCGGCGACGGCCTTGCCGATGACGATGTTGCCTATGCATGGCTGCCGATGCGCAGGGTGATCCGGGTCAACCTGGTCAGCGAGGGCAGCCCTTGGCTGGAGAAAGCGTTGCGCGCTCAGCCGCGAGTGCTCCTCAAGGTGATGACGCCGGCGCGCTACGCTGACAGCCGCGATGCGGATGTCTGGGTCTTCGATCGCTATGCGCCAGGCACGCCTCCCGTTGCGCCCGCATTGCTGTTTCATCCAGTCAAAGCGGATTGGCTGCCAGTGCAGGCCGGCGAACTGGCCAATCCTGTCGTCAGCGCCTGGGATACCGCGCATCCGCTGCTGGAAAACATCTCCCTGAGCGACCTGTTCGTGGAGCGCGCGCAGAAGACCGTTGCACGCAAGGACAGCGGGGAGACCATCTTGATTGCTGCAGCCGGCAACCTGCCGCTGGCCTGGGTGCATGAGCAGGGCACGCGCCGCGTGTCGTTCGGTTTTTCGCTGGAACAATCCAATTTTGCGCTGCACGCGGCCTTCCCCGTATTCCTGAATAACGCACTCAACTGGATGGTGAGCGAACCGACGCTGATCAAGTCCGGCCTGGGCACGATGGAACTGCCGCTGGCCGGGGCGCGGGTCATCGCGGTGGACGGCGCGGAACTTCCCGCGCGGCCGATTCCGGGTGGCAGCCTCGTGGAAATGACTGAACCCGGTTTCTATACCGCGGTCTCGGCGCAGCAGCGCCTGCGTATCGCTGTCAACGTCCTCGACCGCAAGACCACGGAGGTGAACAGGTCCACGCTCAAACCCATGGTGGTCGAGGCATCCGCCGCGCTGTCGGCACCGCCCCCAATGCGCCTTGATCCCTGGCTGCTGCTGTTGCTGGCCGCTGTGCTGCTGCTCGCTTTTGAATGGTGGAGCTGGAACCGGCGGGTCACGCTATGAGCCTGCCGATCGCGATCCGGAGCGCCTGGCCGCTGCTGCTGTTGCTGCTGATACCCCTGCTGTGGTGGTTGAGCGCGCGCACACGTACCAGCCTGAGCCGCCGCCATCTGTTCATCACCACGGCTTTGCGCGGCCTGGCTGTGATCATGCTG
>JBKJUC010000156.1:0-8597 GCA_046590325.1 Burkholderiales bacterium
GGCTATGACGTCTCGCGGCTTCTTGCGGGTTCCTTCGGCACACTGGGATTGATTGCGGAAGTCTCCCTGAAAGTGCTGCCCGTTCCGGAGGAAGAACGCACGTTGCGCTTCGAGATGGACGAAAGTCGCGCCCTTGAATCGATCAATCTCTGGGCGGCAAGACCGCTGCCCCTGTCCGCATCCTGTCATGCGGACGGCGTGCTGCACGTGCGACTTTCCGGAGCTGCGCCGGCGGTCGCCTCCGCGGTAATCAAGCTTGGCGGCGAGAGCGTCTCCGACAGCGCCAACTACTGGAGAACGATCCGTGACCAAGCCCACACCTTCTTTGCCAACGCGCCGACCTTATGGCGGCTCTCTATCAAGGCTACGAGCGCGCCTCTGAATCTCGGTCCGCAACTGTTCGAATGGAACGGCAGCCTGCGCTGGATCGCCGCCCCATTGGTGGCGGCACAGGCGCACGCTGCGGCAGACCGGGCCGGCGGCCATGCGACGCTGTTCCGCGGCAACGACAAACGCCACGGCATCCAGAAACTCTCCGCCGGCATGCTGGCCGTGCACAAGAAGCTCAAGCGCGCCTTCGACCCCCAGGGCATCCTCGGCCCGGGCCGCATCCACGCCGATTTCTAATGCAAACCATTAACCGCAAAGGCGCGAAGGCGCAAAGGAAGCGCAAAGAAAACCGGACTGTGAGAAAAAAGTGCCTGTTGGAAATAACTGACGCACCCCAGCTCGCTTACACTTGCCGGACAATCAATCTAAATAGCTCTTTTTCTCTTGCCTTTCTTCGCGTTTCCTTTGCGCCTTCGCGCCTTTGCGGTTGGCGCCGTTAGATGAAAACAAACCTCGCCGAGTTCATCAAGTCCACGCCGGAAGGCAAGGAGGCGGACAAGATCCTGCGCACCTGCGTGCACTGCGGTTTCTGCACGGCCACCTGTCCGACGTATCAGTTGCTCGGAGATGAGCTGGACAGTCCGCGCGGGCGCATCTATCTCATCAAGGAAGTGCTGGAGGGAAACCAGGTCACTGCCAAAACCCAGTTGCACCTGGACCGCTGCCTGACCTGCCGCGCCTGTGAAACCACCTGCCCGTCCGGCGTGGAATACGGAAAACTGGTGGACATCGGCCGCAACATCGTCGAGCAGCATGTGCCGCGATCGCCGGTAGCAGCCCTCCAGCGCGTCGCATTGCGCGCCGTCCTGCCGCGCCCCGCCATCTTCAAGCCGCTGCTCACGGTGGCAAGGGCGATGCGCCCGCTGTTGCCCTCTGCGCTCAGGAGAAAAATCCCGAAGGCTGATAGCCAGAGTATCGAGTGGCCCGCAGCCAGTCACGCCAGGAAGATGCTGGTGCTCGACGGCTGCGTGCAGCCCACCCTGGCGCCCGGCATCAATCCGGCAACGGCCCGCGTCCTCGACCGGCTGGGAATCTCGCTGGTCAAGGAAGAGATGGCCGGGTGCTGCGGTGCTGTTACGTTCCACCTCAACCGCCAGGATGACGGCCGGGATTACATGCGCCGTAACATCGACGCCTGGTGGCCTCACGTTGAGTCGGGCGTGGAGGCCGTCGTCATTACCGCCAGCGGCTGCGGCACGATGGTCAAGGAGTATGGACACCAACTCGCCCATGATCCGCAATACGCCGAAAAATCGGCACGGATTTCCGGTCTCTGCCGGGACATCAGCGAAGTGATCGTCGCGGAGCAAGACAAGTTGGAGGAGCTTTTGAATCCTTCCCTCGCCCCTTATGGGCAAAGCCCGGTCGCCGCAAGCGGCACAAGTGTTCCCTTGTCCAGCGAAGTCGGGCACCCCTCGCCCCTTATGGGCGAAGCCCGGTATCCAGCGAAGTCGGGCATCCCTGCGAGCGCGACAAAGCCGCGCGTAGCGTTTCATTCTCCCTGCTCCCTCCAGCACGGACTTCAGATCCGCGGTGCGGTCGAGTCGATCCTGGTTTCAGCAGGATTCGAGCTGACACCGGTCGAGGACTCCCATCTTTGCTGCGGTTCCGCCGGGACTTATTCGATCCTGCAGCCGGACCTGTCGCAACGGCTCCTGAAGAACAAGGTGGACGCGCTCGAGGCGGGCGGCCCGGCGATCGTGGCCACGGCGAACATTGGTTGTCTCACCCACATTCAGGGCGGGACGGCGCTGCAGGTAAGGCACTGGATCAACCTTCTCGACGAGAGGCTTTCATGACCCAAACGGCAATGATTACGGGCGCGACTTCCGGATTCGGCGCGGCAGCCGTCCGCCGCTTCACGAAAGCAGGCTGGCGCGTCATCGCCACCGGGCGCCGCGCTGACCGGCTGAAAAAGCTTGTGGACGAACTCGGTGCGGACAAGGTATGTGCCGCAGCATTCGACATGAGAAAGCCCGAGGCGATCGATGCGGCACTTGCAAGCCTGCCCGCAGCATTCCGCGATGTCGACCTGCTGATCAACAACGCCGGCCTGGCCCTGGGCACGGCGCCGGCGCAGAAAGCGGACCTGGATCAGTGGAACGAGATGATCGAGACCAACATAACCGGCCTTGCGACCATGACGCACAAGCTGCTGGCCACATTGATCGCGCGCAAGGGCGCGATCATCAACATCAGTTCGGTGGCGGCAAGCTACCCCTATCCCGGCGGCAACGTCTACGGCGGCACCAAGGCATTCGTCGCCCAGTTCTCACTTGGCCTGCGTTCAGACCTGCATGGCACCGGGGTGCGGGTAACCTCGGTGGAACCGGGGATGGCTGAAACCGAATTCACGCTGGTGCGCACCAAGGGCAACCAGGAAGCTTCGGACAAGCTGTATCAGGGCGCCAATCCCATGACCGCCGAGAACATCGCGGACACGCTGTTCTGGATCGCCACCCTGCCTGCGCATATGAACATCAACCGCATCGAGATGATGCCCGTGAACCAGTCGTTTTCGCCGTTCCAGGTCCACCGGGGCGCGGCCGGATAGAAAACGCACGGCGGCGCAGGAAACATTGCCGTGGCGGGAATCGGCTTGCTGACAGATACGTCTTGTACTCGTAACCATGAACAGGCCGGTAGTGGAGCGCCTCGTGCGCTGGAATTTCACGGATCTCGTGCTACGCTATCAGCGGTAATGCGCACTCGCAATGCAGCACCTTACGCGGATACCCTTGTTCCCCGTCTCGGCAGGAGTCTACTGAAAGCATGAAGCCCGTTAACACAATGAACCGTGAACGCCGCGAATTTTTTCGTCGCTTTGCGTTGCCCGTCATGGCCGGTGTACTGACTGGCGGCGGATTTGCGGTATCCCGCCCAGGCAAGGCCGCTGCTACAGCGGCGGCTGGCGTCAAAGCGCTTGTTTTCGATGTTTTCGGCACACTGGTCGATTGGCGTACCGGGGTAGCCCGCGAGTCCCGGGTACTGCTTGAACCGCTGGGCCACAAGCTCGACTGGATCGCGTTCGCCGACGCCTGGCGCGCGGAGTATCAACCGGGAATGGAGGAAATCCGCTCCGGACGTATTCCGTTCTCAAGACTCGATGTCATCCATCGCCGCATGCTCGATCGTATCCGGCCGCGATTCGGTCTGGACAATGTAGACGAAAGCGTACTTGGCGAGTTGAACATGGCCTGGCACAAGCTTGACGCCTGGCCGGGTGTAGCCGAAGGGCTGATGCGGCTGCGCAGCCGCTACCTGCTGGCGCCATGCTCCAACGGCAATATTTCGCTGATGATCGACCTTGCACGGCGTAATGAATTCCCGTGGGACGCGATCCTAGGCGCCGAGATCGCCGGCGACTATAAACCCAAGCTCCGGGTGTACCAGGTGGCCGCCGAATCTCTGGGCATCGCACACGGCGAATGCATGATGGTCGCCGCCCATAGTAACGATCTGAAGTTTGCAGCGCAGGCCGGGCTGCGCACCGGGTTCGTTTCGCAACCCGACGAGTTTGGGCCTGGGACTGGCGAACGGGCAGCGAAGGTTCCCGTCGACGTGTCGGCGCGCAACTTTGCAGAACTGGCAGACAAGCTGCTGGCGTAACGGGGGCGACCGCCCGCTCCTTCCGATTCGTTGCCGCAAAGGCACGAAGTTCCGGCATTCCTGAGGCAAGCGTGCCGCCTAGCGCTTTGCACTTCGTTTCGGTTTCTGAATACCTGAAAGCCCGTCCAGCGGTGCAGCATTGCGAACAACGGGACTAAGATCGAGCAGGCGCACGAAATCGGCGGCGGGTATCGGTTTGCTGAACAGATAGCCCTGATATTCGTCGCAATCCAGACCTCTTAGGAAGTCGAGCTGTTCCGCCGTCTCCACGCCTTCCGCGATGACCCGCAACTTCAGGCTCCGAGCCATCGCGACGATCGCACCAACGATCGCCGCGTCGTCGCCGTCAGTCGTTATATCGCGCACGAAGGACTGGTCGATCTTGAGTTTGTGCACCGGAAAGCGCTTGAGGTAACTGAGGCTGGAGTAGCCGGTGCCAAAATCGTCGATTGACAGGCGTACGCCAACTTCCGTTAACCTGTCCAGCATCCCTGTAACCTCCTCGGCTTGGTGCATGACCGTGGTTTCAGTGATTTCCAGTTCGAGGTATCGCGCCTCGAGGCGGGACTCTTCCATGATTTTGACCATGGTTGCCAGGAGGTCCCGCTGCCTGAACTGGCGCGGCGACAGGTTCACCGCTACGACGATCGGCGCGAACCCGGCGTCCTGCCATGCTCGATTCTGGCGACAGGCAGTGCGCAGCACCCATTCGCCGATGGGGACGATCAACCCGGTCTCTTCCGCCAGCGGGATGAAACGGTTGGGCGCGACCAGCCCCAATTCGGCGCTTTGCCAGCGGATCAGCGCTTCTGCACCCACGATGCGTCCGCTGCGAATGTCGAGTTGCGGTTGATACGCGAGGACGAATTCCTCTCGTTCCAGTGCGCGCCGCAGTTTGGTTTCCAAACTCATCTTTTCCGATGATTTGGCATGGATGGCATCGGAATAGAGCTGGTAGTTGTTGCGCCCCTCCTGCTTGGCGTCGTACATCGCGATGTCGGCTTGCTTCAGAAGTTCTTCGACGGTTTCCATGCCGGTGACGGAAAGCGCGACCCCAATGCTCGCGGTTACATAAACCTCGCTCGCGCCGGCATTCATCGGTTGGGAAAAAATCTTCAGAATCTTATCGGCAACTGCTGTCACCTGGTCGACGCGGATAGCGCCTTCGATGATGAACGTGAACTCGTCCCCGGCCAGCCTGGAGATGGTGTCAATGTCGCGCAATTGCTCCTTGAGGCGTGCCGCCACCTGGATCAGGACTTCGTCTCCCACCGAGTGCCCCAGGTTGTCGTTGATGTCCTTGAACCGGTCGAGATCGAGAAACAATACGCCGACAAGATGCCCGTCCCGCTTGGCGCGGGCCACCGCCCGTTCAAGCCGGTCGCGGAACAGCGTGCGATTGGGAAGTCCAGTGAGTTGGTCGTACTGGGCCAGGTAGGAAAGCCTTTCCTCCGTGCGTTTGCGCTCGGTGACGTCGCGGAAGTACACAGACAATCCTTCCTCATAGGGATAAGCATGCACCTCGAACCAGGTCTGCAGCGGCGCGTAGTAGTCTTCAAACTCGGCAGGCAACTTCGCGGCGACCACTTTTCGGTAGTTGAGTTCGAATATCGAGCCCCGCGCCTCCGGAAACTCATCCCAGATGACACGTCCGAGTAACTCGCCCGCGTTCCGCTGAAGCAGATGCTCCGCGGTCGCATTCAGGTAGGTGAAACGCCAGTCCTTGTCCAACGCGAAAAATGCGTCGGTAATGCTGGAGAGGATGTTTCGGCCTTGTTCCGCCGCCTTGCGGAACTGCTCCTCGGCCTGCCGCCGTTCGGTAATGTCGTCGGCGGTCCCGACCATGCGATAGATCCGACCCTCCTCGTTGAGGATCGGAAAGGATTTGTCATGGATCCAGCGGATGGAGCCATCCGGTCGCACGATGCGATATTCCTCGTCGTATTCGCCCTTGAGCTGCTTATGCCGCGCCGCCTCCACGATCCGCTCCCGGTCGTCGACATGAATGGCCTCCACCCAAGACTGTGGTGACGCATACAGGCTTTCGCAACTGCGCTGCCAGATTTCCTCGTACGCAGGGCTGATGTACAGCATCTCGGTCTGGTCGGGATCGGTGACCCAGAACACTTCCCGGATGTTCTCTGCAATCTGCCGGAACCGCTCATGGCTGTTGCGCAGCTCCGCTTCGGCCTGCTTGCGCTCGCTGATGTCGCGCGCGATGACAACGATAATGTGTCCGTCCCGGCTTGCGACCGCCCGCCGCACCACCTCGACCGGAAGCAAGGAGCCATCCTTGCGGCGGTGATGCATCTCCAGGGTGGTGCCCAGGGAATCCCCTTCGATGATCCGGTCATAGGCCTTGGCCAGATCCGCGCGCGACAGCGGCGCCACGTCCTGGGGCCCCCGTTCCAGGAGTTCCTCAGGCGTATAGCCCAAAAGCTTGCACGCAGTTTCGTTGACATCAACGAACCGCATGCTGGCGCGGTCGATGAGCAGGATCAAGTCCGGCGAAAGGTCCATGGCTGCGCGGAATTGCCGCAGCGATTCGTCAGCGCGAATGCGCTCCGTGATGTCGCGCACCACGGTCTGCACCGCAGGCCGTCCCTCAAATGTAAAGGGGGCTGCCGTGCTTTCCACGTCCACGGCCGTTCCATCCAGGCGCAGCACCTTCTGCACCATTGCCGGGACATGCTTCTTCTCGTCATTAAGGATGCGTATGCGTTGCTGCACGACTTCCCGGTAGTCAGGGTGCAGCAAATCGAGCAACGGCATTCCGATCAGCTGCTCCGCCGACGCCGCGCCGAACATCCGCACACAGGCGCTGTTGACGAAAACGATCTTTCCTTCCTGGTGGATGTAGATGCAATCGGGGGACAGTTCCACTAACTGCCGGTAGCGTTCCTGCAGCTCCGCCATCGCCAGCTCGGCGCGTCTGCGGCCGCTGATATCGCGCGCAATGACCTGGACCGCGGGCCTGCCGTGGAACTGGAATGGGGCGGATGAAACTTCCACCTCGACACTCGAACCATCTTTGCGCAGGTAAGTCTGCACCATCACCGGCGCTGCCCTGCCCTGTTCCAGCTGAAGACGTATCCGCTCGCGGGTTATGTCCCTCAGATCGGGATGAACGAAGTTAAAGACCGACCGGCCCAGCAACTCCTGCGCATCCGCCGCCCCGAAAAGTTTTACCCCCGCGAGGTTGACATAGACGTACTTCATGTCCTGGTGCACGAAAATCGGTTCCGGCGAAAGTTCCACCAGGCGCCGGTAACGGTCCTCCGCTTCGTGCAGCGCGTCTTCGCCCTTTTTGCGCTCCGTGATGTCTTGCATCGCACCGATCATGCGAACAGCTTTACCGGCGGCATCGCGGATCACGAACCCCCGGTCCAGAATCAAAGCGTAAGTCCCGTCGCGACGGCGGAAGCGGTATTCGTCGTACCAGGACTGCCCTCCGGAATCGATCAGCGTGTGAATCCCGCTGACGATGCGCTCCCGGTCTTGCGGATGAATGGGCTCGTACCAGGATTCGATTCCGGGTTCGCTTCCGTCAGGCAGGTCGCAGAACAGGGTCCGATAAGCCTCGTTCCACCAGATCTTGTCGCTGACCAGATTCCAGTCCCACACGATGTCGTTGGTTGCCCGGGCAACGATCTGGAAGCGTTCGAGAGTACCCAGCAGCTTTTCCCGCGTCTGCCTGCGCTCGATGGCGATGCCAGCGAGCGAGGCGGCGGTCTGGATCAACTCCAGTTCGCCTGCATCCGGCTCCCGTGGCTGGCGGTAGTACATCGCCAGCGTACCCAGCAGCCTTGCGTCATTGGCGATGATCGGATATGACCAGCAGGCCTGCAGGCCATGGCGCAGAGCCAACTCCCGATAGTCCTCCCACAGAGGATCGGTGGCGATCTCCTTCACCACGACCAGTTCCTTGCGCCAGGCTGCCGTGCCGCAAGAGGCTGCGCGCGGTCCGATGGGCGCGCGATCGATCGCTGCGCTGTATTCTGACGGGAGGCTTGGTGCAGCCGCACTGATCAGGCAGGTCCCGGTTTCATCGACAAGCTGGATCGAGACAAGAATTTCCGGCGCCTGGCCCTCAACCAGTCCGGCGATCGCCTCCAGCGATTCGACAAGGGTAGCGTCCGATGCGATCAACTCCAGTAGCTTGCGCTGGCCGATCAGCATAACTGGCTGGCGCCCGCCGTTCGCAATCCAAGGCCCGAAAACGAGGATGCAACGGTCGAATTACCGCGGAAGGTTCCTCGCCTTTGACACACTGAAACCATGGAATGCCCCCTGCTGTCTCGCCTGACGCCGCCATGCTAGCACTTCGGCATCCCCAAAAGGGTCGCCGAACATCAGGCCGAAAGCCATGAAAAAGGCCCGTGCCTGGCGGCCCGGGCCCTATCTTTCGCTTCTTGCTGGTCCGGTTTGACCAGAACTACCCGTCTTCCGGTGTCACCATTGACTCAGTGATTGTCCCGCGGCACACCCTTGCTCTTGTCGATCCGCTGATACTTCACCGCAGGCTTGAGTACCATGCCGTTGGAAAGTTCATCGACCATGCCGCGCTGGATTTCCTGCCAGGGCGTCTGGCTGGGCGG
>JBKJUC010000208.1:0-16926 GCA_046590325.1 Burkholderiales bacterium
GCGTATTTTCTGCCGTCACGTTCGAGATACGGTGTGTCCAGGGAAACGAGAGCGCGAAAGCCTGACGGAGGCATCACGTGCTCCCCGACGTTCGCGAGCGCGACCGCAAAGACGGCCAGGAACACGTCATGCCTCCGTCAGGGTTTCGCGCTCTGGTTTCTCTGGACACGCCTTATCTCGAACGTGACGGCAGAAAATACGCCTTGAACGCAGGCATGTTGGTTTCCGCCGAGGTCAATCTCGGCAGCCGCACGGTGATGGAGTATCTACTGTCGCCGGTGCAGAAGACGGTATTGGAGGCGGGGCGGGAGCGGTAAAGAAAACGTATGCAGAACCAGCGTGTTTACCTGGGCCCGGGAAAGTCTCTCTCGATCCTGCCTTTAACAAGGCTGCTTGTCGCGGGATCAAGTTTCGTAACCGTCAGACGAACCAGCAGAACTTCCTTGCTTGTCATTTTGTGTCGCGCCAGTTCCCGGGTGAATTCGAGATCCTTCTCGCGACCGGCGGTGTACTTGGAAATGGCGAGATCGTTTGCTTCCAGGCAAAGGCCGGCTGCGCCGCCGGTATTGGGATTCTCGATGCGAACCAGACGTTTCTTCCAACCGGCGGGAAGGGTGGCGGTGTCGGGGCCTACGCCCTGGGCGTAATAACCGTGGGTTTGGTGAAACCGCGACCCTTCGCCGATTGCGCCGTCTACTTTGTCGGCCAACTCCGGGTGTTTCAGAGGGTAAAGGTCGGCGTCCATGGAGCGTAGCAATGCCGCAGGCGCTTGCGGAAACTGGCCAAGAATGGATTGACTGCCGATGATTACGAGTTCGGGCTCGCCGGCAATCTTGCCCGCGGCACGAATCAGGTGCTCAAGATCCGAACGCCGCATAGATCCGTTCCCGCTCTTTTGTGCTGAGTACGCTGGAGAAAGGCGAGGATTGCCGCATGCGTGTGGCGCCTTCGCCTGGATCCGTGATGACCGCGGAAATTTCTGGCCACGGACGTTCCAGCATCTGCCTCCACTCCTGCAGGGCTGGCGGTACGTCGTCTTCATAGCGTGCCAGCCAATTCGCAAGAATCTTCCTGACCTGCTTCAGAAGCATGCGATTGCGTTCGATCTTTGCGGCCGCTACGCAGTGCATGGCCAGGCTGCGTGCGTCGAGAATACGGTGCTTGAGCGCGCCTGCAGACAATTGTCGCGTTGATGTTTCGAGCCGGGTAACGGTGCGCACGCCTGCTGCGCGCTGGCGGATGCGATAGCGACGCATGCGCTCCGAGGCGGTCTGCGCCTTGCCAGTCGGCGGGCGGCCACGTGGAGTTTTGGCGATCTTTGCAGGAGTTGCCACCTATTTATCGTAACAAGCGACAATAAATAGCGCAAGGTTGGGAGCCCGATGACTGGCCCATCTCTTGGCGCTTGCAGCCCTTCTTTTTCTTCCTGCCTCGTCTTGACGGGATTGAGGGGCGCCAGCGCGGAGTTCAATTCCCGGGAACAAGGGCGTCGTGGATCGGCTTCACCCAGTTGTCGGTCTTCATGTCGAAGACGATGAAATCGCCATCGAACTGCCAGTAGGTCCAGGCCCACCCCAGGGCCTCGGCTTCGCGGGCGGCGGCGGCGGTATAGGCGACCCGCGATGCCATGTCGCCCTTGTCATAGGCACCGAACTCTCCCAGCAGGATCGGCCGGTCATGAGCTTTCGCCCAGCGCTGCACCAGTGCGAAATCTTTCTTCATGCTCGAGCGCTCGGCGGGCGTTCCCCAGGTGACGCCGGTCCTTGACCCGCCCGAGAACCACGGCGCGCCCTGATGGGTGAATTCCATCGGCAGGTAGTAGTGGACGGTGGCGATGATGTGGCGGTCGGCTTTGGGGAGGTCGAGTGCGTTCAGGTATTCAATGTTGTTCCAGAAGACCGGACCGATGACTACGTTCCGGGTCGGATTGGTCTGGCGGATTATGGCCAGGGCCTCGACCAGCCACCTGTTCCACACCGCGGCGCCAAGTTGTCCGTTCGGTTCATTGAGGATCTCGAACACGACACCCTCGTCGGCGTCCTTGTAGTGCCGGCTGATTTGCCGCCAGAACGCCATCAGACGAGGTTTGCAGGCGTCGGCTTTCTCGCCGCAGGCGCTGAAATTGTGCTCGTCAAGAATTACGGTCAGCTTGTGTGCGAGGGCGGCGAAGACCACTCGATCCAGCAGGGCCAGCCACGCGGGATTGATCCGGTTTTCGGCGTCCATGTGCTCGAAGGCATGCAAGTTCACGCGAACGGTGTCGAAGCCGGCCTTCTTGATTCTCGCGAGGTGTTCCAGCCGGAAGCGGGCCTGGGCGGGATCGCGCCAGATCGGGTCGTAGCCCAGAATATTGACTCCCCGTCCCATCATCTTTACCTGCGCTTGGGGAGTGAGCTGCGCCGTCGCCGGGCCGGCGGCGGCCAGGGCCAGCGCTATCCATGCGATCAGCGTGTACGCGATTCGAACCATG
This sequence comes from Burkholderiales bacterium, assembly GCA_046590325.1. Taxonomy (GTDB): domain Bacteria; phylum Pseudomonadota; class Gammaproteobacteria; order Burkholderiales; family JACQAP01; genus JACQAP01. Next base: position 2,471 of record JBKJUC010000208.1, read on the forward strand.
ACGTTCTCTCTTTGAGCGCCCAAATGCGTGCGCATCAGAACTTTCTATCCTCCGCCGAACGACTAACGGGGGCACGACTAAAGGGGTATACATAATTGCATAAAGATGTTTTCTCAGAGCGTCGGCGATTGCGCCGGGGCTGCGCGAAAGCTTCTCCAGGTTGGCAATATCCCTCTCCGATGGCGCCGTCCACCAGTTCGGGAAGGTCAGGCCGTCACCGGGGATAAAGATCGGCCTCCATGAGGACTGTCGCATTCGTGTGGCGCGTTTACCGGGATCGGCAATAACGGAGGAAATCTCGGGCCACGGTTGTTTCAGGAGGTCGTTCCATTCTTCCAGGGCAGGCGGAATGCCGCCTTCGTGCGGAACTTTTCCCCGAAAACGGCTTCTTACAACCAGACGATCTGTTTGTGGCCCCTGTTGCCGCGAGCGGACTCGTCGGCCCCCGATTCTCCCTCCCTTGAGCCGGGGGCCTCTTATTTGTGGCCCAGATCCGGATTTCCTGGGTCGCGGACGATGAAAAGCCCGGCAGAGTTTCCCCTGCCGGGCTTTTGCTTTCCTGATGCTGCCTAGCCGACGATCCGGACCAGGCTTCTGACGCTCTCGATCGACTTGCCGCCGTTCGGCCACTCCACGCAGGCGCGATCGCCGTACACCGCTTCGACTACGCCATCCGTGCGTTCGGTCCCGCCGAAGCTGCCGATCAGGTTGACCTTGGCGCGGGTGACGATTTCGGGGCGGCGGGTGCTGATAACTGCCCTTAACGCTGAGAACATGGCCGTCTTACCACAGGTTGTTGTTGCGGGTGTCCATGACGCGCAGCCTGCGTTCCAGGTCAGCGACGTTCTGGGATTCAGCGAGGTAGGCGTCACGACGCTTGGCGTCGAGGCCGCTGAAGAAATTCTCGATCGAAACGAACACTTTTTCGAGGACATTCATGTTGCTCTCCACTGACTTAAATGATGCTTTGCACCATCCTCCGACAGCGGTCATGCTTCCTTAGTTCGTCTTGCGGATCGTCCTGCTGGTCCGCAATTAATCCTTCTTGAATCAGATGCTAAAGAAGCTTTCCAGCTATTCCGCCGATTTGGTGTAACCCGGCTATCAATCGATCATCTCAGAAATTATACCGCATAGCAACAACAAAATGCATGACGTTTATGCGAACTGACTTACAGGTGGCTGATCTGATGCAGGAATATGCGGATATTTCAGAGCATTGAAGCGAGATTCCGCGGCGGGTTCGGGGCCAACAGTATCGTTACCCCGCCGGAGTTCCGAATCAACGCCCTCAGCGGATCGGACACGGCGCTTCGACACTCAGGCGCCGGGACTGGCCGGGGCGGAAGGTAGGGAAGGAGCCACACCAGCGGTGTACTTGCCCCGGCGCCGCCGCGCGGATAGTCTTGGGTGAATTCGACTTGTCGCGCCGTTGCAACTCATGAGATTCCTGCTGCTGGTGTTTGCCGTTGTTAGCGGTTCCGCCTGTGCCCACGACTGGGCACAAATTTCCTCGGACTACGAATCCTCCATCTATTTCGATCGCGGCGGCCTGAAGCGCGACGGAGACATCGTCGAAACCCTGCTGCTCTGGGATTTCGCCAATCTGCAACTGACGCGGCGGCCCGTGAAGCCTTACCTCTCGGCAGCCCGCCTGACCCGCTTCGACTGCGCAAAAGGCGGTCGCGCCAACATCGAAACCACGCTTTATCGCGAGAACATGGCGAAAGGGGAGGTCACCGATGTTTACCGCACGCCCGATGCGGAGATCCGTTTCGAGTGGGTAAATGCCGATGCGCCCGGTGGGGAAAGCATGCGCCAGGTTTGCGCGGCAGGCCGCTAGCAACGGGTGTCGGTTAAACCTGCAGATCTTCACCGCGCAGGCGCAAAGGTCTGGAGCAAGTTGCGAGGCAGCGCAGGGGTGTCGGTTATAATTGTGCGCCCTTGAAAACTCCTGAATCCAACAAGCGCCCGCTTGCTGCTTGATGCTCGAAGTCACCCAGATCACTTGTGTCCGCGGCAGTCGCTGCCTGTTCGACAATCTGTCCTTCCGGCTCGAACCGCAGCAGGCGCTGCGGATCCTCGGTGAAAACGGGTCCGGCAAGACCAGCCTGCTGAGGATTGTCGCGGGGCTGGCGCCGGCCGAGTCCGGGAATATCGCCTGGGGTGGCAAGTCAGTCGGCGAATTGGGAGAGGACTATCGGCGGCAACTGGCGTTTCTCGGCCACGCCAATGGACTCAAGGACGATCTCACCGCGCTGGAAAATCTGAAACTGGCGCTGGCGCTGGCGGGAATCGATGCGGAAAGGGATTTACTCCGGGGCGCGCTGGAACGCCAGGGTCTGGAATCGGCAGCGGAACTGCCGGTAAAAGTGCTGTCGCAGGGACAGAAGCGGCGCGCCGCGCTGGCGCGGCTGGAGTTCTGCGCGGAGAAGCCGCTGTGGCTGCTGGACGAGCCCTTCGCCGCGCTCGATGCCGCCGCGGTGACCCGGCTTGCCGCTACCCTGTCGAAGCAATTGCAACGCGGTGGAATGGTGTTGTTCACCACCCACCAGGAAGTCGAATTGCCCGGTGCGGCCGTGCGTTCCATGCAACTGGACGCGGCCTGATGGCCGCGGGTACGGCGGCGGCGTTCGGGGCGGTTCTGGAACGCGACCTGCTGATCGCGTTGCGCCGCCGCGCGGACGTGCTCACGACGTTTTTTTTCTTCGTGATCGTGGTCAGCCTGTTCCCGCTGGGGATCGGACCGGAACCCGGCACCTTGCGCGAGATCGCGCCGGGCGTGGTCTGGGTGTCGGCTTTGCTGGCTGCGATGCTGTCATTGGCGAGAATGTTCTCTGGGGATTTTGCCGACGGCACGCTGGAGCAACTGGTGCTGACGCCGCAGCCGCTGACACTGCTGGTGCTGGCAAAGGTGGCGGCGCATTGGCTCACCACGGGATTGCCGCTGGTGCTGATTGGCCCGCTGCTGGGTTTGCAGTTCGACCTGCCGGCCGATGCGCTATGGATTCTTGTGTTGTCGTTGCTGATCGGAACGCCGTCGTTGTCGATGATCGGCGCGGTGGGCGCGGCCCTGACGCTGGGTGTGCGCGGAGGCGGCGCCCTGACGTCGTTGCTGGTGCTGCCGTTGTACGTGCCGGTTCTGATTTTCGGCGCCGGCGCCGTTGCCGCGACGGCGAATGGAACCGGGGCGGGCGGCCACCTGTCCCTGTTGGGGGCGATGCTGATGCTGTCACTGGTCTTCGCGCCCTGGGCAATCGGGGCCGCATTGAAAATATCTCTGGAATAGGGACGTGGCAATAAACTGGTTCAAATACGCTTCTCCCCCGGCTTTCTATCCGCTTGCGGGGAAAATGGCGCCCTGGTTCCTGGCGCTGGCGGCGCTGCTGGGCGCGGCCGGCTTGTACATCGGCTTCTTCGCCGCACCCACCGATTTTCAGCAGGGCGATTCGTACCGGATCATCTTCATCCACGTTCCCGCTGCGTGGATGTCCATGCTCATTTATGTCGTGATGGCGTTTTGGGCCGGACTCGGACTGGCGTTCAATACCCGGTTGTCCTCGATGATGGCCCACGCGCTGGCGCCGACCGGGGCGTTGATGACGTTCATTGCGCTGTGGACCGGGGCGCTGTGGGGAAAACCCACCTGGGGTACCTGGTGGGTATGGGACGCGCGCCTGACTTCCGAACTGATTTTGCTATTTCTTTACATCGGTTACATGTCGCTTGCCGCCGCGATTGACGATCCGCGCAAGGCCGACAAGGCCTCGGCTGTGCTCGCGCTGGTGGGCGTGATCAACGTGCCGATCATCTATTTCTCGGTGCAATGGTGGAACACGCTGCACCAGGGCGCATCGGTCAGCATCACCCGCTCGCCGAGCATGGCGGCGATCATGCTCTGGGGCATGCTCGTCATGGTGTTCGCCTTCTGGTCTTATTGCATCGGCGCGGTGCTGATGCGTGTGCGTCACATCATCCTGGAGCGCGAGCGTCATGCGGCCTGGGTGGGCGGGGCAAGGAGATAGCGATGCAGTGGAATAGCATAGGGGAATTTTTCGCAATGGGCGGTTACGGCCTTTACGTGTGGGGGGCGTATGCCGTTACCGCGGCGCTGATTGCCGCGGAACTGCTAATTCTTTCACGGCGTGGGCGAACTCTGCGGGTGGCCCCTGGTCGTAGCCCCGGAACGGAAAATCGCATCCCATGAAACCCCGCCACAAAAGGATCGCTTTGATCGCCGGCGCGCTCGCCGCGCTCGGCATCGCGGCAACCCTGATCCTCAATGCGTTCCAGAGCAATCTGGTGTTTTTCTTCACACCCACCCAGGTGATGGCGCACGAAGTCCCGCAGGGAAAGAGCTTCCGCATCGGCGGGATGGTGGAGGAGGGCAGCCTCAAGCGTCAGCCGGACGGGGTCACCGTGCGTTTCATGGTGACCGACACCGTGAAAAGCGTCCCGGTTGCCTACAAGGGCATCCTTCCGGACTTGTTCCGGGAAGGCAAAGGCGTCGTGGCCCAGGGCAAGCTGGACGCCGACGGCGTATTTGCCGCTGCGGAAGTGCTGGCCAAGCACGACGAGAACTACATGCCACCGGAAGCCGCCGACGCAGTCGAGCGTGCCAGGAAGTCGATGCAGGAATCGAAGAAAACGTTGGTGCAGAAGCCGTGAACAGTGATCGGTAAACGGTAAATGCAAATGCCACGAACCCGATCTGCCTTGCTTGTATTCCGCGAAATTCGCGCTGCTCGGCCATTGAGCGAGTGCGGCATCGCTTCGCCCGGACCCTTGCCGTTCACCGTTCACCGTTCACTGGTCACTTCTCCATGATTCCCGAACTCGGAAACTTCGCCCTCATCGTCGCGCTGTGCATCGCGTTGACGCAGGCCATCCTGCCGCTTGCCGGCGCGGCGCGCGGCAATCTTGCCTGGATGAATGTCGCCAGGCCCGCCGCGCAAGGCCAGTTCGTTTTCGTGGTGATCGCTTTTGCCTGCCTGGCCTGGTCGTTCGTCAACAATGATTTCTCGGTCCTCAACGTTGCCTCCAACTCCAATTCCAGCCTGCCCTGGTATTACCGTTTTGCGGCGACCTGGGGCAGCCATGAAGGCTCCCTGCTGCTGTGGGTGCTGATGCTCGGCGGATGGATGGTCGCGGTGACGATCTTCAGCCGCCATCTGCCGCTGGAAATGGTGGCGCGCATCCTCGGCGTGATGGCCCTGATTTCCATCGGCTTCCTGCTCTTCATGCTGTTCACCTCGAATCCCTTCGAGCGCCTGCTGCCGGCAGCAGCGGACGGGCGCGACCTGAATCCGTTGCTGCAGGATCCAGGCATGGTGATCCATCCACCGATGCTCTACATGGGCTACGTCGGCTTCTCGGTCGCCTTCTCCTTTGCGGTCGCAGCGCTGCTCGGAGGCAGGCTCGATGCGACCTGGGCGCGCTGGTCCCGACCCTGGACCACCATGGCGTGGGTGTTCCTCACCGTCGGTATCGCTCTGGGAAGCTGGTGGGCCTACTACGAGCTGGGTTGGGGCGGCTGGTGGTTCTGGGATCCGGTGGAGAACGCTTCCTTCATGCCCTGGCTGGTCGGCACGGCCCTGATCCATTCGCTGTCCGTGACCGAGAAGCGGGGCGGATTCAAGATCTGGACGGTATTGCTGGCGATCCTGGCTTTCTCCCTGTCGCTGCTTGGAACTTTCCTGGTGCGCTCGGGCGTGCTGACGTCCGTGCACGCATTCGCCACCGATCCTACGCGCGGCGTGTTCATCCTCGCCTTCCTGGTCATCGTGATCGGCGCCTCACTGCTGCTGTTCGCGTGGCGCGCGCCTAAAGTCGGGCTCGGCGGCCGCTTCGAGCTGATCTCGCGGGAGTCTGCGTTGCTTGCGAACAACGTCCTGCTCATCGTCGCCGCCGCGTCCGTCATGCTGGGTACGCTGTATCCGTTGTTCCTCGACGCCCTGGGCCTCGGCAAGTTATCCGTCGGCCCGCCGTACTTTGAATCCGTGTTCGTGCCGCTGATGACGCCAGCCCTATTTCTGATGGGCATCGGCCCGCTGGCGAAATGGAAACAGGCCGAATTGCCGGAACTCGCGCACCGGCTCAAATGGGCGTTCGCCGTAGCACTGGTCACCGCATTGCTGTTGCCGTTCACGCTCGGACGCTGGTCGCCGATGATCAGCTTCGGTCTGCTGCTCGCGCTCTGGGTGATGATTTCCGGTTTCGTGAACCTGAAACAGCGGTTGCAGCAGTTAAGCGCGGGCGGTGCCAGCCTCGGCAAGCGGCTCTTCAGCCTGCCGCGCGGTTACTACGGCATGCTGCTCGCCCATTTCGGTGTGGCCGTATTCATCGTCGGCGTGACCCTGGTAAAGGGTTACGAAGTCGAGAAGGATGTGCGCATGCAGGCGGGCGATACCGTTGCGGTCGGCGCCTATACCTTTCGCCTGGACGGATTCGTGCAGGTGCCCGGAGCGAACTACGACGCCACGCGCGGCCTGATTTCGGTCCAGAAGAACGGCCGCCCGGCGGGGACGATGTTTCCGGAAAAGCGCCTGTATCACGTGCAGCAGATGCCGATGACCGAAGCCGCGATCGACACCGGCTTCACCCGCGACCTGTATGTCTCCCTCGGTGAGCCCGTGGCCGGCGACGCGTGGGTCGTACGCATCTACTACAAGCCCTTCGTCGACTGGATCTGGGGCGGCGCGCTCCTCATGGCGCTGGGAGGAATTTTTGCGGTCAGCGACAAGCGGTACAGGCTGGCCCGAAAAGCCGAGCGGGAAGTTGCAAGTAACGTGACTGTCGTGACTGCGTGACTATCGTGCACCCTTTCGGGTATACCGGGCTGGCGCCCATAACTGCCGTGGATCTCAATCGACCGAAATCTTGCGACAATCACTATGGTTACTCCTCTTGCAACAGACACGATAGTCACGGAGTCACGAAAGTCACGGTAGTCACGTAGTCACGATAGTCACGGATCTCATGAATCGCTTCCTGCTTCCCCTCGGCATTTTCCTGGTATTGGCCGTGTTCCTTGCCGTCGGCCTCAACCTCAATCCCCGTGAAGTACCTTCGCCGCTGATCGACAAAGCAGCGCCGGCCTTCGAGTTGCCGCAATTGCATGACACCGGGCGCACGCTGACACCGCAGGACATGAAGGGCAAGGTGTGGGTATTCAATGTCTGGGCCTCGTGGTGCGTCGCCTGTCTGGAGGAGCATCCGCTCCTGGTGGAACTGTCGAAGCGCAACCTGGTTCCTATCGTGGGGCTCAACTACAAGGACAATCGCGCCGATGCATTGCAATGGTTGCAGAAGCGAGGCGATCCCTACACGCTGTCGGCACAGGATGCGGACGGGCGGGTCGGCATCGACTATGGCGTTTACGGCGTGCCCGAAACCTATGTCATCGACAAGACAGGGATCATTCGCTTCAAGCGCATCGGCCCGGTTACCCCGAAGGTGCTCGACGAGCAGATCCTGCCCTTGGTGAAAAGGCTGCAAGGATGAGGATTCTGCTGATGTTGCTGCTGCTCACTACGTGCCTTCCGGCATTTGCGAAGGAGGCCGCACCGGCCGTGGATGATCCTGTCCTTGAACAGCGCGCCATGAAACTCGCGGCGGAGTTGCGTTGCCTGGTCTGCCAGAACCAGTCGCTCGCGGACTCGAACGCCGATCTCGCCATCGACCTCAAGAACCAGGTGCGCAGCCAGATCCGGGAAGGCCGGAGCGATGCGCAGATCCGGGAGTACATGGTCGCGCGTTATGGCGATTTCGTTCTCTACAGCCCACCCTGGAAACCGACGACCGCGCTGCTCTGGGCCGGCCCGTTTGTGCTGCTGATCGCAGGCGCGTTGGCGCTGGTGATGGTCCTTCGCAGCCGGCGCGCGCGGATTGTTACGACGGAACTGACCGCCGACGAACATGCGCGCGCGCAGGCCCTCCTCGGTGGCGGGGATCGGCGATGACCGTATTCTTCATTGCGGCACTGGTGTTCGTTGCAATAGCGGTGGCGATCGTCCTGCGCCCGCTGCTCAAATCCAATGCTCCGGCCGGCATCGACCGGGAAAAGATGAACCGCGACGTCCTCCGCGACCAGTTCGAGGACATCGAAAGCGACGTCCGCGCGGGTGTGCTGGACCCGGCGCAGGCCGTGCAGGCAAGGCAGGAACTGGAACGCCGGATACTCGAGGAGGTGACGGGCAGGACCGAAGCGCCGGTCAGATCCGCTCGCACCTGGGGGCTGCCCGCCGTCATTGCCGTTTCCCTGCCGATCGCGGCCATCGCGCTGTACCTGCACCTCGGAAATCTTCAGGGCTTGAGCGCGCTGCCGCACGCGGCCAGCAACCTGTCGTCGATCAATCCGGAGCAGTTCGAGCAAATGACCGCGAAGCTGGCGGCGCGCTTGCAGGAAAAGCCTGATGACGTCGTCGGCTGGACGATGCTCGGCCGCGCCTATCGCGCGACGGACCGCCACGAGGAAGCGGCCAAGGCGTTTGCCAGAGCATCAGCCCTGACACCGGACGATGCTGAATTGCTGGCGGACCAGGCCGAATCCCTGGCCATTTCGCGAGGGCGGAAACTCGCCGGAGAACCGACCAGATTGCTTGATCGCGCGCTCAAGCTCGATGCCGACAGTGCGAAGGTCCTCGCACTCGCCGGCAGCGCCGCGATGGAGCGCAAGGATTACAAGGCGGCGATACGCCACTGGGAGCGGTTGCTCAGGCAGCCGGACATCGGCTCGGATCTGGCCCAGGCGCTGCAGACCGGGATCATCGAAGCGCGGGCGCTGGCCGAAGGCCGCAAGCCTTCCGTCCCGCCCGCTGCGGGCCGGGTTAGCGGCGTGGTCAGCCTGAGCGCTGCGTTGAAGGACCAGGCTGGCCCGGAGGATGCGGTTTTCGTCTTCGCACGCGCGGCGCAAGGGCCGCGCATGCCGCTGGCGATTGCCAGGGTCAAGGTGAAGGACTTGCCGTACCATTTCGAACTGGACGATTCGATGGCGATGATGCCGGAGCTGAAAATTTCCGGTTTTGCGCAGATCGTTGTCGGGGCCAGGGTGTCGAAATCGGGAAGCGCCACGCCTTCCAGCGGGGACCTCGAAGGAATCGGTCCGGTCATCAAACCGGGTGCCAGCGGAGTCAAAGTGTCGATCAGCCAGACGGTGAAATAAGAGAATGACCTTCATACGTGCCCTTACCGTGCTGTGGGTGGTCCTCTTCGCCACGACTTTTTCGACCATGGCCCAGGCGCCGGGAAAGGTAAAGCTCAAGCCCGAGGTCGAGGAGTTCATCGCGCAGATGGTGCAGAAGCACCAGTACAACGAGACCGAACTGCGGCAGATATTTTCGCAGCAGAAAACCAATGACGGCGTGGTCAAGTCGGTGAATGCACCCGCCACCGCCAAGCCCTGGCATGAATTCAAAAACATTTTCCTCACGCCCACGCGCATCAGCGGCGGCGTGGAGTTCTGGCGGCAGAACGAGGAATTGTTGAAGCGCGCCCGTGATACGCACGGCGTGCCCGAGGAATTGATCGTTGCGATCATTGGCGTGGAGACCATCTACGGCCGGCGCATGGGAACCTACCGCGTGGTCGATGCGCTCTACACCCTGGGTTTCGAAATTCCGACGCGGGCGACCTTCTTCCGCGGCGAACTGGAGCAATTCCTGCTGATGGCGCGCGAAAACGGCCTCGATCCCCTGTCGATCAAGGGCTCCTTCGCCGGAGCCATGGGCATGCCGCAGTTCATTCCGACGAGCTATCGGAATTACGCCGTGGACTTCGACGGCGACGGCAAGGTGAACCTCTGGGAAGGAACCGCCGACACCATCGGCAGCGTCGCCAACTATCTCCGGCATTTCGGATGGACCTACGGCCAGCCCACGGTGGTGCCGGCGCGCATCAGCGGTACGCAGTTCAAGGAAGTGCTGGATGCGGGAATGAAGCCAAACCAGTCGCTGCAGCAGATGCAGGCCAAGGGCGTCGAAGCGACGGAAATTCTATCGCCGGATACTCCGGCGGGACTGTTCGCTCTGGATATCGAGCAGGGTCAGGAATACTGGCTGGCACTGAACAATTTCTACGTCATCACCCGTTACAACCGCAGCAAGAACTACGCGATGGCCGTGCACCAGTTGGCGCAGGCTATCGCCCGCGAGCGCGAACTACAGAACGCGCCGCCGGTTTCCGCGGCCAATCCCTGAGCCGTCCCCGGCCCTGATCAGCTCCCGGTGCCGGGGATTTTCTTCAGCCGGTACAACACGTCGAGCGCTTCCTTGGGCGAAAGTCCGTCGGGATCGACCTCGCGCAACGCTTCGAGAGCCGGGTGCACCGGTGCGTCCGGCTTCTTTGCGTTGGCAGCGAAAAGATCCCCCTGTGGACTGCGACTCGCCGCCTCTTCTTCAAGCTTCGCGAGATGTTTCTTCGCCGCCCGTACTACCGTTGCCGGGACACCCGCGAGCTGAGCGACCTGGATGCCATAGCTTTGCGACGCCGGACCATCCGCGACGGCATGCAGAAATACTATCTTGTCCTTGTGCTCGACCGCGTCGAGATGGACATTGGCGACCTGGCGGTATTCGTCTGCCAGGCGCGTGAGTTCGAAGTAGTGCGTGGCGAACAAGGTGTAGCTCTGATTGTCCTCGACCAGATGCCGCGCGATGGCGAACGCCAGCGCCATGCCGTCGAACGTTGAAGTGCCGCGGCCGACCTCGTCCATCAGGACGACGCTGTGGCGGGTCGCGTTGTGCAGGATGTTCGCGGCCTCGGTCATTTCCACCATGAACGTCGAGCGTCCGCCGGCGAGATCGTCGGAAGCGCCGATGCGGGTGAAAATCCGATCCACGGGGCCGATCAGTGCGCGCTTCGCGGGAACGAAAGAACCGACGTGGGCAAGAAGGACGATCAGCGCGGCCTGCCTCATGTACGTGGACTTGCCGCCCATGTTCGGCCCGGTGATCAGAAGCAACCTGCGGTCCGGTGCGAGGCAGACGCCATTGGCGATGAAGGCATCGATCTGTTTCTCCACCACCGGATGGCGGCCGCCTTCGATGTCGATTGTTTCCTCATCGGTGAATTCAGGCGCGGCGTAGTCGAGCGTTGCCGCCCGTTCGGCCAGGGTGGCAATGCCGTCCAGTTCCGCCAGCGCTGCCGCCAGTTGCTGCAGACGGGGCAAGGCGGGGGCCAGCTCGTCCAGCAGCTTCTCGTAAAGAAATTTCTCCCGGGCCAGCGCGCGATCCTGGGCCGACAATGCCTTGTCTTCGAACGTTTTGAGCTCCGGCGTGATGTAACGCTCGGCGTTCTTCAGGGTCTGCCGGCGCCGGTAGTCGTCCGGTACTTTTGCCGAGTTCGAGTTGGTGACCTCGATATAAAAGCCGTGAACGCGGTTGTATTCGACCTTAAGGTTGGGGATGCCGGTGCGTTCGCGTTCGCGGGTTTCCAGGGCGATCAGGTATTCACCGCAGTTGTTCTGGATGCCCCGCAGTTCGTCGAGCTCCGCGTCATGATCGTCGTTGATCACTCCGCCCTCGCGCAGCATGGTCGAGGGCTCCGGCAGGATGGCGCGTACGAGCAAGTCGGCGACTTCCGGCACCGGCGAGAGATCGGCGCACAGCGCTTCGAGCCGCGGACTCGCAAGCGGTGCCAGCAACGTGCCCAGGGCGGGCAACGCCGCCAGCGTATCGCGCAACGCCGAAAGGTCGCGCGGTCGCGCCGTCCTCAGCGCAACGCGCGCAGTGATGCGTTCGACGTCGGCGATTTTTCCAAGCTCCTGCCGAATGCGGGAGCAGGGGCTCTGGACGCCTTTGCCGAGCAGGGTTGCGACGGCGTCCAGGCGAGAGCGGATCGCATCCCGGTTGCGCAGCGGATGGTGCAGGGCGTGGCGCAGCCAGCGTGAGCCCATCGCTGTCGCGCAAGTATCAAGCAGCGACAGCAGGGTCGGTGCAGGTTCACCGCGCAAGGTCTCTGAAATTTCCAGGTTGCGGCGCGTTGCGGCGTCCATGCGGACGTATTGCGAATCGCGTTCGACGACCAGCGCGCGAACATGTGCGATGGAAGTGCCCTGGGTGGCGCGCGCGTATTCGAACAGGGCGCCGGCGGCGCCCAGCGCCGGGCCCAGGCTATCAGCATCAAACCCCGCAAGGTCGCGGGTTTCGAAATGCCGGACCAGGGCTCGCACTGCGGCGTCGCGGTCGAACTGCCAGGTTGCGAGGCGGCGGACCGGAATGCCGATGTCTTTCAGGATCTCATCCTGGAACTCGTCGGTGCACAGGATCTCCGACGGCTGCAGGCGCTGCAGTTCCGAGCCGAGGTTGGCGGCGTCCGTTTCTTCCACCACGAATCGTCCGCTCGCCAGCGACAGCCAGGCGATGCCCAGGGTTTTTTCGTGTAACAGCACCGCGAGGAGCACGTTGTCCCGCTTTTCGTCGAGCAGCGCCGCATCGGTGAGCGTGCCCGGCGTGACGATACGCGCCACCTGGCGTTCGACGGGACCCTTCGAGGTGGCGGGGTCGCCGATTTGCTCGCAAATCGCGACCGATTCGCCGAGCTTGACCAGCTTGGCGAGGTACTGCTCGACCGAGTGGTAAGGCACACCAGCCATCTTGATCGGCGTGCCCGCGGATGCGCCCCGCTGCGTGAGCGTGATGTCCATCAGCTTCGCGGCACGCTCGGCGTCTTCGAAGAACAACTCGTAGAAATCGCCCATCCGGTAGAACAGCAGCTTGTCCGGGTGTTGCGCCTTGATGCGGAGGTATTGCTGCATCATCGGCGTATGGGCCGGGCCTGTAGGAGCTTCGGGCTTCATGGTGGCGCCATTATACGGGCCGTGTTTTCGGCAAGAACCGCGCTTCGCCGAAGGGCACCCGCGTGCTGCGTGTCAAGCAGATGCCGGAAGGGCGCGGTCCGTTGTCCCCTGAGGCCAATGACTCAATCCGCAAACTTTTCGCAGGCGTAACTGCAGCAGGCGATGCCGCACGCTCATTGACAGCCCGCATTAGCATTGTTGCTCAGATCATTGTTTTCGCAGCATTCAGATGCTCGAATCTGATCGAACCGGGTTCATACCTGGATGGGAAGCCCGTTGTGTCCTGCCCATCGACGACGCTGCCGGCAACGCAACCTTCGCCACCACTTCGGGCGCGTGCATGGATTTCCTATGCCGGACTCTTCGGTATTTAGATGACTGACGCCTTCTCAATTGACAAGTCCAACGGCGCGGCGCAGCCTTGTCGCGGAGACGTTGGATCTAGGATGCGGTGCCAAAGAGTTCCCAAAACTAGAACCAAAACAAGCAACAGGGTAGTAAACCTGAACAAAAGCAATAGCGAACACTAGGCAAGCAAGTGGATCCTAAGGGAGGAGCCCATGCGCGAAAGGGTGAGTGCTGAACAAAAAATGCGCATGATCGGGATGGTTCCATGCGTGACGGCTTTTCCGGCCTGGCTCGCCGGTAAGGTTTGTGGTGAATTCCTGCGCCCTCTGATCCACCCCGGAGTCCTTTTTCGCATGGACTGCGCGGCATCGATCGGTTGTCTGCCATCGCTTGCGATTTGCTCCTCATCCGGTGGCCAGGACTGGCGTGCACGAACTGCCGCCCCGCGCTTCGCCTCCATTTCCCTGGAACATTCCCCGTGCCGTCGCTGACCGGCCTTTGGCAGTCGGCATCCGGCGCGCAGCGACGCGCCCGGCAAGCCGTCCAGAGTTGGGCCGGCCGGGCCCGCCGGCAGCCGCCTTTCAAGCGCACGCTGCTCTTCGAGGCCCTCGAACAACGGATACTGATGTCGGCGGACATCGTGGGCAGCATCCAGGTGCCTGGCGAGGTCGACCAGTACGCGTTCACCGTCAGCCAGGACAAGCAGGTCTATGTCGATTCCCTGTCCAACGTGAACATGACCTGGTCCCTGTCGGGGCCGCAGGGAGCCGTCGTCACGAACCGCGACTTCCGCGGCTCGGATTCCTGGGACTTTGGCGGGAATCCGATTATTACCCTGACCGCGGGAGACTACCTGCTCACCGTGGATGCGCCGGGCGATACGGTTGGCGATTACAGCGCACGAATGGTCGATCTCGTCACGGCGCCCGCCATCGTCCCGGGTACGCCAGTGTCGGCCGCGCTCGATCCTGGAAATGAAACGGACCTTTACCGCTTCAGTGCGATTGCAGGCGAGCAGTTTTTCTTCGACATGCGCTCGGTGCAGAACGGCGATGCCTCGTGGCGGCTGATCAGCCCGGACAGCGTGCAACTGTTCCTGAATTCGCTGAGCAGCGACGTCGGCGTGCTCACGGCGCCAGCAACCGGCGCCTATTCGCTGCTGCTCGAGGGCCGCTATTACAACGGTGCCAGGAACGACGGCTATACGTTCAACGTTCAGCCGGTCGCGGACGATGTCGCCCTGCTCAGCTTTGGCGCGACCGTCAGCGGTGCCATCGATCACGCTGGCCAGTCGGATCACTACACATTCAGC
>JBKJUC010000002.1:0-6856 GCA_046590325.1 Burkholderiales bacterium
GAATATAGGTCAGCTCATAGATGTCCTCGATGCCGCGCGAGGCCTTGAACACCAGCGCCTCGAATCCAGGCGTAATCGCGGTATCGAGTTCGACGCTGAGCACTTTGGCGCGCGCGATGACTTCCTGCGGGTCGGAAATGTCGGCCGGCGTGATTTTGTTCATCACCTCGGCGGCCGTGTAGCCGAGCATGCGTTCGGCGCCGACGTTGAAAATCTGGATCACCCCCTTCGCGTCGGTAGCGATGCTGGAGAAATTGGCGCTGTTGAATATTGCGCTCTGCAGCGCGCCGGCCTTGAGCAGCGCCTCTTCCGCCTCCTGGCGCGCGGTGTTGTCGGTGCCGATCAACAGATAGCCGATGATCGCTTCCTGCTCATCGCGCAACGCGGTCACCGACACGACCGCCCCAAACCGGCTGCCGTCCTTGCGGATATAGGTCAATTCATAAATATCCTCGATCCCACGCGACGCCTTGAATACGAGCGCCTCGAATCCCGGTGTGATCGGTGTATCCAGTTCCAGGCTCAGGGCCTTGGCGCGCGCGATGACTTCCTGCGGGTCAGAGATGTCGGCCGGGGTGATCTTATTCACAACCTCTGCGGCCGTGTAGCCGAGCATGCGCTCGGCGCCGACGTTGAATATCTGGATCACGCCTTTCTCATCCGTGGCGATGCTGGAGAAGTAGGCGCTATTGAAAATGGCGTCCTGCAGGGCGCCTGTCTTCAGCAGGTTTTCCTGACGCCGGAATTCCATGCCGCCATCCGTACCGCCGTGGCTTTCTCCGCTACCCATTCCCGAACCCGGGTTCGGCAGAGCGTCATCGGTGAGAATTGCCACTGGAAGATCCTTTTCTAATTATGGGTTGACTGCAAGTCTTGCATCGCCACTGCCGGCCGGACAACTGCCGCACGGGCATCGCCGGGCTACATGAACCGGGAGGGAACGGAAGGGTCCTGGAGGCAGGTTACGCGGCAAAGACTCGCGGAAATAGCACAGAGCAGCCGGCTTACAGGCAGGCGTAAGCCCGATCCTCCCACAGTTTGCGCCAGTAAGCGAAAGATGTATGTGTGGCAAGTGACACAAGCACTCTCGCTCGTGAGGCCGCGGGGCGCGGAATCCGCTGCCTTCCCCGGGAACGATTATGGGGTGGCGGAAGTTCAGGCTCGCTGGATCGGCAGACTCACCGTGACCGTGGTGCCGCCGCTTTGCGCGCTGGCAAGTTCGCAGAACCCCTTGTGGATTCTGGCGCGCGCCTGCATGCCGGCAATGCCGCCCCGGATCGGGCGCGAGGCGTCCGCGCCAACACCGTAGCTGCCAAGACCGATGCCGTTGTCGCGGACTACCAGGGTGACTTCGCGCCAGGTGATGCTGAGCGCGATCGTGACCCGGCTCGCCCTCGCATGGCGGGCGATGTTGCTCAGGGCCTCGCTGTAGATGTCGAAGATCGTATCGGCGCAGTTCACGGGCAGCTCGACGCCGGCCATGGCCGCCATGGTCAGCTCGCAGGGAATCCCGGTGCATTTCTGGAACTGGCGTACGTGCCATTCGATGGTCGCCGCCAGGCCCAGCGATTCAAGCAGGATCGATCCGATCTCGGCCGAGACCTGCCGGTCCCATCCGCTGCTCCGCTGCGGGGCACCGCCCGCCGGCAGGGCTGTCCCGGTCTCACGCGAGGGCTTGCCGGCGTCGGCTTCGATCGCCGAGCGCAACTGCAGGGTAATCGAGCTCAAGGTATTTTCGAGCTGGTCGTACATCGCACGCGCGGGATGGTGGTGCATGGTGCCTCTCGCAGGGTCACACTACGGATTGAATTGTCCGCCCGCGACCCGGCATGTTCCGTACGCTTCCGAACATAAGGTGTAATAGTCGGGACTTGATCGGATAGCAACTGTCTGCCCCGAAACCCAACTCTCACCGCGGAGGACGCGGAGGACGCGGAGGAAAGACGCAGAGGAAAAAAAGCAGGAATTGGGTTGGATCCGGCGGCGACCGACCCAGTGGGGGTTGCGCGGTTGGGCGCAATGAGCAATGGACCATCCAAAACGGCATTGCACATCGGTTCGCTCTCTGCGGCCTTTCCTCCGCGTCCTCCGCGTCCTCCGCGGTGAGTGCCGGTCTTGAAGCTTTAGACCTGGCAGTGTCCGTCACCTCAAATCGCAACTAGTACACATAAGGCGCGGCGGTCCGTGGAATCCGCCCCGTTCAGGCCTGCAGCACGGCGTGCACGGTATCGAGGAGCTGGTCCACGTTGAAGGGCTTGCGCAGCGTCGCGTCGACCCCGATGAGCGCCGCGGCGGGCAGATAGTCCAGCTTGCGTCCGGAACCGCCGCCGGCCGACATGACGATGATCCGGGTTTGCGGAAAGCGGGTCTTGCAGTCACGCAGCGTCTCGATCCCATCCCTCCCGGGCATGAAGATGTCGGTGATGAGCAGGGCGGCCTGGCGCTGCGACAGCAGCTCTAGAGCCTGCTCACCTTCCGATGCAGTCCGTACCAAGTAACCCGCCGGTTCAAGCGCCGCCCGCATGAAGCAGAGGATGTCCTGGTTGTCGTCGACGATCAGGATCTGCTCCGCTGCCTGCGGTCCCGGAGCTTTCACGCGGTGCAGCGGGTCGTCGCGTTCCGGACCGTGCGTCCGTTCCGCCGGCGTGTGCAACCTGTTATGCATGGGCTTCGGTACCCGTCTTCGCGGAGCGATCGGCATCCGGCCGGGGGTGCAGGGCCGCATCCACCGCCGCGACAAGGCTCGCTTCGTCGCAGGGCTTGCTGAGATGGCCATCGAACCCGGCCTCCCGCGTTCGCTCCCGGTCGGCGCTGCTGGCCAGCGCCGTGAGGGCGAGCACGGGCGGCTGCGCGGGCAGGACCTCCCGACGCAATTCGCGGATGAACTCGTAGCCATCCATGCGCGGCATCCGCAGGTCGCAGAGCACAATGTCGGGGCTCGCCTTGCGAACCATGGCCAGGCCCTCGCTGCCATCCGCCGCGACAGAGACCGTCGCCCCGAGATGCTGGAGCAGCGCCTGCATGGTGTCGCGGGCATCCTCCATGTCGTCCACCACCAGGATGGAAAGTCCGCCAAGCGCCGCCGGTGCGCGCTGTGTGGTGCGTGCCACCGGTTCCTGGAGGCCCGTGTCGCGAACGATTGGAAACCGGATTGTGACTTCTGTTCCGCTGCCGCTGCCGCTTCCGGCGCTCGCCACCGCCACCGTTCCCTTCTGCAGTTCGGTGAGTCTCTTCACCAGGGCAAGTCCGACGCCCAGACCTTGATACCCGCGCTGCGTGCCGCTTTCCTGCTGCCGGAACATATCGAATACGAACGGCAGGAAGGCGGGCGCAATGCCCACGCCCGTATCCGTCACGACGGCCTTGGCATTACCGGCTTGCGTTGTGAGCACGACGCGAATGCCGCCGCCGGCGGGCGTGAATTTCACCGCGTTCGAAATGATGTTGCTGAAAATCTGCTGCAGCCGGGCGCTGTCGGCTTCGACGAATAACGGCTGGCGGGAGTCGATGAACTCGAGGCGCAGGCCCTTGCGTTCGATGTCCGGGCCGCTGGATTCGAGGACCGCACGCACGCAGGCTCCCAGATCGAGAATCACCGGAGTGAGTTTGATCATGCCGCGCCCGGACAGGTTCATGTCCAGCAGGTCTTCGACCATCCGTGCCTGCAGCAGGACATTGCGCTCGATGGCCTCTGCCGCCCGGCGCACCAGGTCCGGACTCTGGTCCTTCTTCAGCACCCCGGCCCAGCCCAGGATCGGCGCCAGCGGCGAACGCAGTTCGTGGGAAACGACCGCCAGGAACTCGTCCCTGGCCGCCGCCACCGCCTCCAGCCTGGCCACTGAATCTTCGTACTGCCGCGTGCGCTCGTTCGCGCGCAGCAGGGTTTCGCCAAGGACTTGCAGCAACTCGCCATTCAGCAGCAGGCGCCGTTCCGGCACCGGCGCCAGCTGCCGCACGATGTCCCACAGGGGATCAAACGGCACGGCCGCCGACGTGGCCCAGCGCTGCACCGTGGCAACCTGCGAGAAGCCGGCGAGCGCGTATCCGGCGATCGCGGCGCCGAAGATACGGCCTTCGAGCATCAGCGAGCTGCCGACGACCGTCAGGCCGTGCGCTCCGGCGACGGCGATCGCGGGCCGGGCGCCACTTTGCCGCAGGCAGCGCTGCGCGCACTCGGCGAACAGGCCCGGCTCGAAACCGTACTGCCGGAACAGCTTCACCAGCGCCGAGCTGCCGACCGGACCTAGCCCGAGCTTGCCATCGGCGCCGAACAATGCCACCGCCAGTCCGGTTGCCTCGGCGAATCGGTCCAGCGCCGGTTTCCAGAGCTCAGAATCGAACAGGCTGGCGGGCATGCGGGCGCCTATTTTTTCGCTTCCGGCAGCGTTCGCGGTGAGCTGCGCTCCGGTGAACGGGCGATGAGGGAGCGGTAGCTGGAGAACGCACTCGGGGGTGCAGAGGCAGGCAGATGCCGCGGCAATACGCGCATGCCGGCGCCGTTCACCACCTCGCACTCGTGGGTCGCGTGGTTGACAGGATTCGAGCGCATTTTGCCGATCGTGATCCCGCGCCGGAAGGTATCTCCGAGTTCGATGAAGTTCATGAGGACGATGTTGTCGACCAGGGAACTCATGTGGAACACGCCCATCATCGAGGACATGCCCAGCATCTCCGGGTTCTCCAGGTTGTACACAGCCGCAACCTGGTTCTCCTTCATGAGCGCGACCAGCGCATGGAAGAAATCCCGGAACAGGCGGCCTTGCGAACCGAGAGCCATTCCGTAAGTGGACAAACTGTCGATCAGGACCCGCGTGGGCCTGAACTGTTCCACCATTTTCTCGACCCTGTAAAAATGGTGGTCGATGTCGATTTCCTGCGGCGAGTTGTACTCCATGATGACGCCGCCGCTGTCGATCGCCGGCTGCAGGTCGATGCCGATGCTCGTCGCATTGCGCAACAACTGGGGCACCCGCTCGTCCAGCGACAGCAGCACGCTGCGCTCGCCGAGCCGCGCCCCCTCGGCGATGTATTGCAGCCCCATGACGGTTTTGCCGACGCCCGATATCCCGGCCATCACGGTGGTGCTGCCCAGGAAATAGCCGCCGTTGACGAGCACGTCGAGCCCGGGAACCCCGCTCGTTATCCGCGTCGCCGAATAGGACGCCGCGGGCCGCTCGCCGTTTGGCGAGCGCGGCGCCTGGACGCGCCGGTACACCTCGATGCCCTTGCCATCCACGATCCGGAAGGAATGGCGCCCCATCTGGGAGTCATGCCCGCGCGACTTGACGATCTCGATCGAACGGGACGAGGCGCGCAGCAGGTCCTCCTTCCTGAGCCGGATGACCGTATCGGCGATCGATTCCTCGGCCAGCGAGGGAAAATCCGCGCTGTGCAGTTCGCTGGCCTCGAGGGCGAAAATGGCGGTCAGGTTCTCCCGCTGCAAGCCCTGGACCAGGATGTGAAAGATCTCGCGGGCATCGCGCGGCGACGCCTGCGGCAGCATGGCCGCGGCGCCGTCAATGAAAATCCGCCGGGCGCCGATGTTCGCCGCTTCCTCGAGCAGCAGGCTATCCGTTTGTTGCAATTCCTGGCGGAAGACTTCGCGCGTGGTGTAAATGATCTTCAGCTTGCCGCTGCTTTCCAGCGCGGCGAGGTCCCAGTCGAAGCTGAGCGCATCGCGTGTGAGCTTTTCCGGCGACTCCTCGAATGCCACGATGAGGCCGGACTCGCCGAACTCGGTGATGCCGCGATAGATCAATTCCAGGCCCATCGTTGTCTTGCCGGTGCCGATCGAGCCTTCGAGGAGGATGACATTGCCGCGCGGAATGCCACCGGAAAGGATCGCGTCGAGCCCCTCGATGCCGGTTTTGATATGGGGCGATTCACGGGCGTCCATGATCGACCTCCCTGCGGTCCTGCGTCTGCGTGGTCATAGGGCTGCGCTGGCAGGCCGCTGCATGGTAGTGACGCTGCGCAGTCATGCGGCGGCGCTTTGGCCTGGTGACGCGCGGCGTGCGAGGCTGGCAACGTGCCCGCCGCCGGACCTGGATTTGAGCAGGCGCATCATGTCCTGGCGACCTGACGGCGTCGCAGCGATCCGCAGCAGCGACCGCAGCGCAGCGCCTTCAAGGCTGCCTGCCTCCAGAGCGTACAGGCAGACTGCGCCGGTCCGGCCCCGGGATCGCTTGAGGACGCCGGCATCGACCAGCTCTTCGAGCGATACTGCGGCCTGCTGGAAGTCGTATCCAAGACGGGCAAAGATCTGCTCGGCGGCCAGCAGTGCGCAGGAATGCCGGACAAAGAACAACAGCAGGTCGAGTTCGCAGGCGTGGCGGATGCATCGAACCTCATCGAGCATCGGTCGCAGGTCTTGGGTGTTGATGAGGAGCCTCTGCTCGTGAAAGGGTTAACGGACGATTGCCCCGGTGCCGCGTGCGTTGCCGCAAGGCAGGCCTGAACGCGGCCGGCATAAAGAGATCATCGGGGATTCAATCCGATGCCGGCACAATTCGATCGGCCCTGCTCATCGACGCGTGAAGTGTGAGCCGGCGGGACTAGGGGTTCTGTGCGTTAACGTACATACCGTGCATTCCTTTCCATCTAGCCTTGCGTTCGCTGCGGGGCTGCAGGGCGGTCGTGGCGCTTCTTTAACCCTCGGGGCCTGGATCGTCAGTTCATCGTGCTCGAACCACACTCGCCGGATCAAAACTATCTCCTTGCCGCGCTGCCGGCATCGGAGTACGAGCGTCTGCTGCCGCATCTGGAGCGGGTGCCCCTGGAACTCGGCTGGGCGCTCTACGAATCCGGCACGCCGCAGAACCATGTTTACTTCCCCACCGACAGCATCGTGTCGCTG
>JBKJUC010000138.1:0-9104 GCA_046590325.1 Burkholderiales bacterium
TCGCGCAGGCGCTCGCGTTGCGGGAAACGGGAGCGGATTCCGACCAATGGAGGACCGATGTTTGCCGACGTGACGGCCTGCGGATCGCCGGGCACCGCGTGACAGGCGAGGCAATTGCCCTTGGCGATGTCGATCGCCAGCGCGCGCCCCGCAGTTTCATCGGACGTCATTTCGGCCTGCAACGGTACCGGTGCGGCTAGCATTGCCAGCAAGGCGCCTGCCGCAAGATCACGCCTGTTCATCGCATTGAATATCACATCTGTTCAGACCGCCGCAGAACGCCGTGGTTCGGCGAAAGGCGCGGTTGGGCGATACGAACGGTTCGGCGAAAATCAGGGATGTCCGGCATCGGCCCGCCAGTGCCCGGACTTACCGCCGCGTTTCTCGATCAGGTGAATGCCCTCGATCCGCATGCCGCGATCCACCGCTTTGCACATGTCATAGACGGTAAGCAGTCCCACGCTTACCGCTGTGAGCGCTTCCATTTCGACGCCAGTCCGGCCCAGGGTTTCCGCAGTTGCCACGCACCGCACCGAATTGCCTTCCCGGTCCACCTCGAATTCCACGCTGACCCTGGTCAGGGCCAGGGGATGGCACAACGGAATCAGTTCCGAGGTGCGCTTCGATCCCTGGATTGCGGCGATACGGGCAATGCCCAGCACGTCGCCCTTTGCCGTGCTTCCGTCGACGATCTTCCCGAGCGTCTGCGGGAGCATGACAATGCTGCCCGCGGCAACGGCCACGCGGTGGGTTTCCTGTTTCTCCACCACGTCCACCATGTGTGCCTTGCCGCGAGAATCGAAGTGCGTGAATTCGCCCAAAACCGTATCCGTATGCGAACCCGTCGTTGCAGACGAGGAACTTGATGAAGTGTGACGCTATCATAGCACCATGAAAATTCGATCTGTGCTTGCCGCTGCCCTGGCTGCTTCCACCTTCGCCATGGCCGACGAGCTGCCCGATCTGGGCGACGTTTCCTCTGCCGTGATTACGCCGGCCCAGGAGCGGCGGCTGGGCGAAAGCATCATGCGGCAGATCCGGGCCGATCCGGCATACCTGGACGACGCCGAAGTGTCCGATTACCTGAATGCCGTCGGTTACCGGTTGGTCGGCAGCAGCCTGGACCCCGCCGGTCCCTTCGAGTTTTTCTGCGTCCTTGACAATTCAGTCAATGCCTTCGCGCTGCCGGGTGGTTTCGTCGGCGTCCATTCCGGCTTGCTGCTCATGGCGCAAAGCGAATCCGAACTGGCCAGCGTGCTGTCCCATGAGATCGCGCACGTGACTCAGCACCACATCGCCCGCGTAATCGCCGGGCAGCAGAAAGCCGGGCTCGCCTCCATGGCAGCGCTTGCGATCGCCATCCTGGCGGCGCGCTCGAATTCGGACATTTCACAGGCTGCGATCGTCGGGGCTCAAGCTGGCATGATCCAGTCGCAACTCAATTTCACGCGCGAGCATGAACGCGAGGCGGACCGCATCGGGTTACAGATCCTCGATAAATCGGGTTTCGACGTGCACGCGATGCCGGTCTTCTTCGAGCGTCTGCAGAAGGCTACCCGCGTCTACGAGAGCAATGCGCCCTCCTACCTGCGCACCCACCCGGTGACCTACGAGCGCATCGCGGATGTTCAGAGCCGCATCCAGGGCGTGCCGTTCCGGCAGGTGCCCGACGACATCGACTTCCAGCTGGTGCGGGCGCGGCTGACTGCAATGGACGGAAATCCGCGGGATCGAGCGGCAAATTTCATGCGGCTCCTGAACGAGCGCAAAGTCTCCAGCGAAGCGGCCGCCCGCTACGGCCTGGTCGTCGCCTTACTGCGGGCCGGCGACTTTCCGCGCGCGCGCCGGGAACTTGCCACGCTGCAGGCGCTGAAAGCCAGAAGTCCGATGATCGATGCGCTGGCCGCGCAGACGTTGGTAGCCGGCGGGGAGGTCGAGAAGGGCCTGGCAGCGTATCGTGAAGCGTTGCGCACCAACCCCGGCCGGCGGGCGCTGGCTTACGGCTACGTGGACGCGTTGATCAATGCCAGACGGGCGAACGAGGCCGTCGAGTTCCTGTCCTCGAAGCTGGAGTCACGCAGTCCGGACCCGAGGCTCTACGAACTGCAGGCGCGGGCATATGCCGCCACCGGCAAACGCCTGCAACAGCACCGCGCCCTGGCCGAGGCTTACGCGTTGCGCGGCAATATTCCGGGGGCAATCGAGCAATTGCACATCGCCCAGAAGGCCGGGGACGGCGACTTTTACCAGCAATCGAGCGTCGAGGCCCGGCTCAAGGAGCTGGTCTCCCTCGACATGGAAGCGCGTGCCAAGCCGTGAGCCGGCATGTCCGGCCGCCTCGGGTTGCCCCCGGATGTACGGTTCCGGTCGCGGAATCCACCTAAAAACCTCGCCTTATCGTCTTGAATTTCCTATCATACGGCACGCTCCGCCGCCGCATAGGCGGGGCTCCGTAAGTCACGATCATGGACAAGATCGGCAAATACGAGATCATCAGGGAGTTGGGCAGGGGGGCAACCAGTGCGGTCTACCTGGCGAACGATGCGTTCGCCAGCCGCCAGGTGGCCATCAAGCTGGTGCGTGCCGATGCACTGGGCAACAAGGAATACGGCAAGCGCTTCAATAAGCTGTTCCTGACAGAGGCTTCGCTGGCCGGCAAGCTCTCTCACCCGCACATTGCCGCGATATACGACGCCGTCTCCGACGACCAGGGCAGCTATCTGGTCATGGAGTACGTGGCGGGTGGCACGCTGGAGCCGTTCACTCAGCCAGCTGGCCTGCTGCCGATCGACCGCGTCATCGAATTCACATTCAAGTGCTGCAAAGCGCTCGACTACGCGCACCGGCACGGAATCATCCATCGCGACATCAAGCCCGCAAACATCCTTCTGAGCGGGGAATCCGACATCAAGATTTCGGATTTCGGCGCGGCTCTGACGCTGGCTGCCGAGACGACGCAGGTGTCGGGAATCGGCTCGCCCGCCTACATGTCGCCGGAGCAGTTGCAGGAAGCCACGCTCAACCACCAGACCGACATCTTTTCGCTGGGCGTGGTCATGTACCAGCTGCTCACCGGTTCACTGCCGTTCAAGGCAACGAACAACTACAGCATGGTGTACCAGATCATCAACGTGGATGCGCCGCCGCCGAGCCTGCTGCGTCCGGAAGTGCCGGTGGCGGTGGACTCGATCGTCAAGCAGGCGCTCGAAAAGGACATCTCCCGGCGCTTCCAGACCTGGGAGGATTTCGCCCAGGCGCTCGCGGACACGTTCAACAATCTGCAGAAGCCGGAAGAGATCGTTCCGGAAACCGAGAAATTCAACACCCTGCGCAGGCTGGAGTTCTTCAATACGTTCTCCGACGTGGATCTGTGGCAGGTGATGCGAATCTCGAACTGGGTGAGGTATTCCAGCACCAACAGCGTCATCAAGGAAGGCGACATCGGCACCTCCTTCTTCGTCATCGCGGCAGGTGAGGTCAAGATCACAAAGCAGGGCAAACTGCTCAACATCCTGAAGACCGGCGAATGCTTTGGCGAAATGGCCTATCTGGGCAAGCGTCAGTTCCAGCGCACGGCCAGCGTCTCCGCGGTCAATGACATTACCGTGATCGAAATTGCCGCCGACTCGCTCGCGCAGGCCACGGAAAGCTGCAAGCATGCGTTCAACGCCGCATTCCTGGAGTTGCTGGTCGGACGCCTGGAAGCGGCGAATACGCGCCTGTCGCAGCTCCTGCTTGACCGCAACATCAGCATTTTCTGACGCGGGCGGCCGCGAGGTATCATTAGGCCGTCCCGATCCCTTGCTTCACCAAATGGGCGATTTCGCGAATATCGATGCCACGCAACTGCAAGACCTGCAGCGCAACGGCAATCTCGTGCTGATCGACGTGCGCAGCGACCCCGAGGTCGGCCGGGGCGTGATACCCGGAGCGCGCCACATTTCGCTGCAGACCCTGGCTACCCGCTTCGGGGAAATTGAGCGCGACCGGCCGGTCGTGTTCTACTGCCAGTCCGGCGCACGTTCGGCACAGGCTAGCTACTTCCTGGCGAGCCAGGGCTGGGGTGAGGTCTACAACCTGGGCGGCGGCATCGTTGCCTGGGTTGGCCGGGGGCTGCCGATAGCGGCGATCGGATGATCGCAGGCGTTTAATTGATGGATAACGGAATGGATATCGAAACTCAGGTTCAAATCGACCGCGAACTCGACGCCCGGGGGCTGAACTGTCCGCTGCCCATCCTGCGGACCAAGAAGTCCCTGAACGACATGGTTTCCGGCCAGGTACTCAAGGTGATGGCCACCGATCCCGGCTCGGTCCGGGACTTCCAGGCTTTTTCCAGGCAGACCGGTAACCAGCTGCTGTCCTCGACGGAAGACAAGGGCGAGTTTCTGTTTCTGATGCGCAAGAGATGAACATCCCCGCGCCCGATCCGGATCGCCTCATCGCCAGCTTCGATCGGGCCCTGCGTACCCTGTGTGCGCCGGCGATGTCGGTCCGGCCTGTGCCTGGCGAGCAACTGCCGGAAGCCGATCTGAGCGAGCAGGAAAAGCGACATGCCGCGGCCCTGATGCGGGTCAACCATACCGGTGAGATCTGCGCCCAGGCTTTGTACCAGGGCCAGGCGCTGACTGCCCGCAATCTGAACACCCGTGCCGTGCTGGGACGCGCAGCGGATGAAGAGGTCGAACACCTGGCTTGGACCGCTCAGCGCGTCGAACAGTTGGGCGGGCGCCTCAGCCTGCTGAACCCGCTTTTTTACGCCGGCGCATTCGCGATGGGTGCCTTGTCGGGCCTGCGCGGCGATAAATGGAACCTCGGATTTCTCGCCGAGACGGAACGCCAGGTGGAAGGTCATCTCGGCAGTCACCTTGACCGGCTGCCCGGACAGGACGAGAAAAGCCGTGCGATCGTAAGCAAGATGAAGGAAGACGAAGCCCGTCACGCAGCATCAGCGATCGATCACGGTGGAGCGGAACTCCCAGACCTGGTGAAGCGCGCCATGCGCCTCGCTTCCAGGGCGATGACCGGTTCGACTTACTGGGTCTGAAGGCTAACTTTCCACGATCTCGTAATCGTGCGAGATCTTTGCCGTTTTTCCCAGCATGATCGAGGCGGAGCAGTATTTTTCCGCCGACAGATGGATCGCCCGTTCGACGTGTTCCTTCTTGACGTTGCGCCCCTTGATCGTGAAGTGGAAATGGATGCGGGTGAACACCTTGGGATCTTCCGCCGCGCGGTCTGCCTCGACGTCCACCACGCAATCGGTGATGTCCTGGCGCGCCTTCCTGAGAATGGCCACGACATCATAGGCGGTGCAGCCGCCCGTTCCGGCGAGCACGGTTTCCATCGGCCGCGGCCCGATGTTGCGCCCGCCGCCTTCCGGTGCGCCGTCCATGACGATCGAATGGTTGCTTTCCGTTTCGCCGACGAAGGCGACGTTCTCGATCCACTTCACCCTGACTTTCATCCCTGTCCTTCCGCTGTATTCATCAACTCAATCCTTGCCATGCAGCATGCGCCGCACATGGTACCAGCCGAGTCCAAGCGCCTCGTGGCAGAAGAGGCGGCTCTGCATGAGCCCGTGAGCATTGGGCAAAAAGCTGAGTGCCGTCATCGGCCCCGTGTTCGAAAACGCCGTCGGCGCATCCAGCACTGTGAAGCCCGCCTGTTCGAATAAGCGATGGGCACGGCGCATGTGACGGGCATGAGTCACCAGCGCAATGCGGGTGACACCGTCAGGTGTCAGGATTTCGCGGCTGAACAGCGCCGACTCCTGCGTGTTGTTGGAGCGCTCTTCCAGCCACCTGACCGGTATCTGAAAATCGCGCGCCAGGGCATCCTTCATTTGAGCCGCTTCCGATGTCGTATTGCCAAACGGCAGTCCGCCGGTGACCAGGACGGGCAGTCCGGTTTCACGGTGCAGGCGGGCGCCCCAGCGCAGGCGCTCGAGCGTGACGCTGCCGACGGTATCGCCGCCGTACTCGGGAGCGTCGAAGTACGTCCCGCCGCCGAGCACGACAATGGCCTGCGCGTTCTTGAGGACATTCACGTCCGGCGTCTGCCGGGGTTCGACCAAAGCCAGCAGATTGCTGCCGATCATCGGCGTGCAAAGCAGCCACAGGCCGGCCAAGGAAAGCGCCGTAAAGCCGAGCCCCAGCCGTCGCCATCTGCGTGCCATGAGCAGCCCCAGGGCTGCCAGCAACAGCAGGCCGAGCGGTGGCATCACCAGCACGGCAGCCAGCTTGGTCGTCCAGAATTCAATACTCATTTGTTTTTAATACGGAAAATAGAACTTGACCGCGTTTGTGCCGAACACTGCCGAACCCCAGCACTGGCGCGAAGCGGCGCCGACAGACGAATTCGGCGACTGCGGAGGGTCGAATTAGACAGGGACGATTTCACTAGATTTAACAAGACGTTAATGCCGTGAGACTGTGATTCTGCGGGGCATCTGCGGTAGAATGCAACGCTTTTGCAACCTGACGGACCGGATCATGGCTGATAACAACGTGGATCGAGGCAAGCGGCGCTTCCTCTCGATCGCAACCGGCGTGGCCGGCGGGGTGGCGGGTGTTGCCGTCGCCGTGCCGTTCGTCCTGAGCATGAACCCCAGCGCGCGGGCCCGTGCAGCAGGCGCGCCAGTGGAAATCGATATCTCCCGCATCGAGCCGGGCATGATGATCACCGAGGAGTGGCGCGGCAAACCGGTTTGGATCGTCCGTCGCACCAAGGAAATGATCGACAGCCTGAAGGACCTCGACCGGGAAGTCGCCGACCCCGATTCCAGGGTGAAAATGCAGCCGGACTACGCGAAGAACGAGTATCGCGCGATCAAGCCGGAGTACCTGGTTCTCGTCGGCATCTGCACCCACCTCGGCTGTTCGCCGTCGCAGAAACTCGCCGCCGGCACTGAAAGCGGCCTCGGCGAAGGCTGGAAGGGCGGCTTTTTCTGTCCGTGTCACGGTTCCAAGTTCGACCTGGCCGGCCGCGTCTACAAGGGCGCCCCGGCGCCCGCCAATCTCGAAGTTCCGCCGTACACCTACCTGAGCGATACGCGCCTGCTGATCGGTCAGGACAGCAAGGGAACCTGATGCAATGGGCAAGCTGACCGCACTCCTCAACTGGGTCGACGAGCGTTTTCCGGTTACCGCCAACTGGAAAGCGCACATGTCGGAGTACTACGCGCCGAAGAATTTCAACTTCTGGTACTACTTTGGTGCGCTGGCGCTGCTGGTTCTGGTGATGCAGATCATCACCGGCATCTTCCTCACCATGCATTACAAGCCGGATGCGGCGCAGGCTTTCGCCTCCGTCGAATACATCATGCGCGACGTCACCTGGGGTTCCACCATCCGCTACATGCACTCCACCGGCGCCTCGCTGTTCTTCGTGGTGATTTACCTGCATATGTTCCGCGCCCTGCTCTACGGCTCCTACCGCAAGCCGCGCGAACTGCTGTGGCTGGTGGGCGTGGTGATCTACCTGTGCCTGATGGCCGAGGCTTTCTTCGGGTATCTGCTGCCCTGGGGCCAGATGTCGTACTGGGGCGCGCAGGTGATCGTCAACCTGTTCTCGGCGATTCCCTTCATCGGTCCGGATCTTTCGGTATGGATCCGCGGTGACTATGTCGTGTCCGATGCGACGCTGAACCGCTTCTTCGCCTTCCATGTCATCGCCGTGCCGTTGGTGCTTCTTGGACTGGTGGCAGCACACCTGCTTGCCCTGCACGAAGTCGGCTCCAACAACCCCGACGGCATCGAGATCAAGAAGAAGAAGGATCCGAAGACCGGCATTCCGCTCGACGGCATCCCCTTCTATCCCTACTACGTCGTCAAGGACCTGGTCGGTGTGGTGGTGTTCCTGATGGTGTTCAGCGCGATCGTGTTCTTCGCGCCGGAAATGGGCGGTTACTTCCTCGAGCACAACAACTTCCTCCCTGCAGATCCTTTGAAGACCCCGGTGCACATCGCACCGGTCTGGTATTTCACGCCGTTCTACTCGATCCTGCGCGCAGTGCCGCCGCTGTTCGGCTCGCAGTTCCCGGGTGTCGCGGCGATGGGACTGTCGGTCATGATTTTCTTCCTAATGCCCTGGCTTGATCGCGGCGCCGTGAAATCGATCCGCTACCGCGGCGGTATCTACAAGACCGCGCTGGCACTGTTCGTGGTTTCCTTCCTGGTGCTCGGCTACCTCGGCACGGCGCCAACCAACGTCTGGGGCCAGTTCGGCGCCTGGCTGGGCCAGGCGGAGCGCGCCACTGTGGTCGCGCGCATCTTCACGGTCATCTACTTCGGGTTCTTCATCCTGATGCCCTGGTATACGCGAATCGACAAGACCAGGCCGGAGCCGGAAAGGGTGACATCGTGAGAAAACTCCTGCTCGCGTTGCTGTGCCTGCCCCTGGCAGCGATCGCCGCCGGCGGCGAAATGCAGCTCGACCGCGCTAACATCGATGCCCACGACGCCATCTCGATCCAGCGTGGGGCGAGGACATTCGTCAACTACTGCCTGAACTGCCATTCGGCGGCATACATGCGCTACAACCGCCTGATGGATGTCGGGCTGACCGAAAAGCAGATCAAGGACAACCTGATCCTCACCAGTGCAAAAGTCGGCGACACCATGACCGGTCCGATCGGCAAGAAGGAGGGTCGCGCCTGGTTCGGCGTCGAACCACCTGATCTTTCCGTCATTGCGCGCGCCCGCGGCGTGGACTGGCTGTATACCTACCTGCGCACTTTTTATCGCGACGACTCCCGCCCGACGGGTTGGAACAACCTGGCCTTCCCGAATGTCGGCATGCCGCATGCGCTCTGGCAGCTGCAGGGCACGCAGATACTGAAGACCGAAGTCGAGGAGCATGACGGCCACAAGGTCGAACACCGGAAGCTGGAACTGGCGGCGCCCGGCGCGTTGTCCCCCATGGAATACGACAAGCTGGCCCGCGACCTGGTGAATTACCTGGCGTTCATGGCCGAGCCCGAGGCCACCAAGCGCACCCAGACCGGCGTCGTCGTGCTTCTGTTCCTGACGGTGCTGCTGGCACTCACCTGGCTGCTCAAGCAGGCTTACTGGAAGGATGTGCACTGATGATGACCCTGTACT
>JBKJUC010000011.1:0-14560 GCA_046590325.1 Burkholderiales bacterium
GTTCTACACCGGGGCCGCGCCGGACCAGCAGGCCATTCCCGCCGTTGAATACCTGATGAGCAAGGACGGCGGCTCGGCCAAGCGCTGGGTGCTGCTGGGTACCGACTACGTTTACCCGCGTACCACCAACAAGATCCTGCGCGCCTTCCTGGCGTCCAAAGGCGTTGCCGACGCCGACATCATGGAGGAGTACACCCCGTTCGGTCACGCCGACTACCAGGGCATCATCGCGAAGATCAAGAAGTTCTCCGCCGAAGGCAAGAAGACCGCAGTGGTCTCGACCATCAACGGCGATTCGAACGTTCCCTTCTACAAGGAATTGGGCAACCAGGGCCTGAAGGCAACCGATGTGCCAGTGGTTGCTTTCTCGGTGGGTGAAGAAGAGCTGCGCGGTGTGGATACCAAGCCGCTGGTGGGTCACTTGGCTGCATGGAACTACTTCATGTCGATCAAGAACCCGACCAACACCGCCTTCATCAAGCAGTGGAGCGAGTACGCCAAGGCCAAGAAGATTCCGGGCCACATGGACAAGCCGCTGACCAATGACCCGATGGAAGCCACCTACATCGGCATCCACATGTGGAAGCAGGCGGTCGAGAAGGCCAAGACCACCGACGTCGACAAGGTGATCGCAGCAGTCGGCGGCCAGACCTTCAAGGCACCGTCCGGCTTCACCATCAAGATGGACGAGAAGAACCACCACCTGCACAAGCCGGTGTTCATCGGCGAAATCAAGGCCGACGGCCAGTTCAACGTGGTGTGGAAGACCAAGGGTCCGGTCCGCGCCCAGCCGTGGAGCCCGTTCATCGCGGGTAACGACAAGAAGAAGGACGTGCCGGAAGGCATGTAAGAAGCGAGGCGGATCACCGCTGTTGCGGTGGTCCGCCGTCTCTCCTGACTCCGGCGGCCGCCCCTCGCGTGCGGTCGCATTTTCCAAGAATACGATCCATACCCGACGATGAGTCGCATCCTGATTTTGTTCGCCTGGGCGATGGCCGTGATCTCCGCGCCAGCCTATGCCGCCCTGGACCCGGCGCTGGTCCAGCCGCTCGGCGGCGAAGATGCCGATGCCCGCGTCGAAGCCATCACTAAACTCGGTACGCTGGGAACTCCCGAAGCCTTTGCGATCCTCAATGCGCTGAACGAAGAACGGCTCTATGCCACCGCGCAAGGACGTGTGCTGATCGTCGAAGACGACAAGGCCACTGATCCGCTGACCGGCGAGAAGCTTGAGCTGCCTGAAGGAACCGATTCCGTCACCGTCAACAACCGCCTGCGACGCGAACTCGAAAGCGCGCTGGCGGGCCTGCGCCTGTTCGCCGATGACTACAAGGTCCGGCTGAAGGCGGCGCAGGAAGTGCAGCAGAATGCAGGCGCGGCGCAACTGCCCATGCTGGAGCGCGCCCTCGACAAGGAAACCGACCCGCGCGTGAGCAGCGTGCTGAACATGGCCGTGGCGACAATCAATCTCAAGAGCGACGACGCCGCCAAGCGCAAGCTGGCGGTGGAGCGCCTGGCCGACACGACCAATTCCTCGATCCGTCCCGTGCTGGCGGCGATGATCGAACCCAGGGCGGACGGAACGTTCGCCGAACCCGATGCCGGCGTGCGCGCAGCCGTCGTCCAGACCCTCAGCCGCATCGATCGTCACATTGCCGTGATCGAGTGGGCCGGCAATCTCTTTTACGGCCTGAGCCTGGCCAGCGTGCTGTTGCTCGCCGCACTCGGCCTGGCGATCACCTTCGGTTTGATGGGCATCATCAACATGGCCCACGGCGAATTGCTCATGGTGGGCGCGTACTCGACTTACCTGGTCCAGCTCGCATTCAGGCGCTGGTTTCCCGCGCAGATCGACTGGTATGTGGTCGCCGCTGTGCCGACGGCCTTCGTCATCACGGCGGCGGTCGGCATGCTGCTCGAGCGTACCGTGATTCGCTGGCTCTACGGACGCCCTCTGGAAACTCTGCTCGCGACGTGGGGCATCAGTCTCGTATTGATGCAGACGGTGCGCACCATCTTCGGCGCCCAGAACGTGGAAGTCGCCAACCCGAGCTGGATGTCCGGCGGCGTGACCGTGCTCGGCGGTCTGGTACTCACCTACAACCGCATGGTCATCATCGGCTTTGCGATCTTCGTGGTGGTCATCGTCTGGGCACTGCTCAACAAGACGCGACTCGGGCTGTTCGTGCGCGCGGTGACCCAGAACCGGCGCATGGCCGATTGCGTTGGCGTGCCGACCGGCAGGGTGGACATGCTGACCTTCGGCCTCGGCTCGGGCATCGCCGGTCTCGGCGGCGTGGCGCTCTCGCAACTGGGGAACGTCGGGCCGGACCTTGGCCAGAGTTACATCGTCGACTCATTCCTGGTAGTGGTGCTTGGCGGCGTGGGCCAGCTCGCGGGTACCGTCATCGCTTCCTTCGGTCTGGGCGAACTCAACAAGTTCCTCGAGCCGTACGCCGGCGCGGTGCTGGCGAAAATCGCCATCCTGGTGCTGATCGTGCTGTTCATCCAGAAACGTCCGCAGGGTCTGTTCGCCCTCAAGGGAAGGAGCGCCGACTGATGGCCGTCGCCGCGCCAAAACGCCAATCGCTGTTCCCGCCCGCCGTCTGGACCGGTGTCCTGGTCGCCACCGCTCTGCTGGCGATGCTGCCGATCCTCAACCTGATTTTCCCCGATGGCAGTGCGCTGCACGTGTCGAGCTTTACCATCGCACTGATCGGCAAATTCATGTGCTTCGCGATCGCCGCCCTCGCGCTCGACCTCGTATGGGGCTACACGGGGATCCTGAGCCTGGGCCACGGCCTGTTCTTTGCCCTGGGCGGCTACGCCCACGGCATGTATCTGATGCGAGCCATCGGCCGTGACGGTGTCTACCAGTCCGACCTGCCGGACTTCATGGTGTTCCTCGACTGGAAGGCCTATCCCTGGTACTGGTCGTTCACGGATAATTTCTGGTATTGCATGCTGCTGGTGGTTTTGGTGCCGGGCATCCTCGCCTTCGTATTCGGCTTTTTTGCGTTCCGTTCGCGCATCAAGGGCGTCTACTTCTCGATCATCACCCAGGCGCTCACGTTCGCGGCGATGCTGCTCTTTTTCCGCAACAACACAGGTTTCGGCGGCAACAACGGCTTCACCGATTTCAAACGCATCCTGGGTTTCACGATCACGGCGCCCGGCACCAAGGCGGTCCTTTATCTGGTGACACTCGCCGCGTTGCTGGGTGCGCTGGTGCTCGCGAGATGGATCACCCAGTCCAAGTTTGGCCGGGTGCTGACCGGCACCCGTGATGCGGAAAGCAGGCTCATGTTCGTGGGTTACGATCCGCTGTGGTTCAAGCTGTTCATCTGGACACTGTCCGCGGTGCTGTGCGGCATAGCCGGCGCGCTGTATGTCCCGCAGGTGGGCATCATCAACCCAAGTGAGATGTCGCCCGCCAACTCCATCGAGATGGTGATCTGGGTAGCCACCGGCGGCCGCGGCACGCTGATCGGTCCGATCATCGGCGCGGGCGTGGTCAACGGCATGAAGACCTGGTTTACCTCGGCGCTGCCGCAATACTGGTTGTTCGTGCTGGGCGCCATCTTCGTACTGGTGACCCTGTTCCTGCCGCAAGGCATCGCCGGCCTGGTGCGCAAGTTGTGGACGCGGCGCTCCACCCGGCGCGCAGCGGCCGATCGGGCCACGGGAGGTGCTTCATGAGTGCCGAAATCCCGATGGGGAATAACAACGATCCGCAAACCAATCCGACTGGCGCGGCCGGTTACGGCCACGTCGCGCCCGCCGGTGTTGACCTGTCCCACGGCGCCATCCTGTACCTTGAGGACATCACGGTGTCCTTCGACGGCTTCCGCGCACTCAACAAGCTCACGCTCGACATCGGCGTCGGCGAGTTGCGCTGCGTGATCGGGCCCAACGGCGCCGGCAAGACCACGATGATGGACGTGATCACCGGCAAGACGCGGCCCGACACCGGCACGGCGTTCTTCGGCCAGGCCATGGACCTGACCCGCATGAGCGAGCCGCAGATCGCCCACGCGGGTATCGGCCGCAAGTTCCAGCGTCCCACCGTGTTCGAAAACCATTCGGTGTTCGAGAACCTCGAACTGGCGATGAAGATGGACAAGGGGGTCCGCGCGACGCTGATGGCGCGCCTCAAGGGCGAGCAGGTGGATGCTATCGGTGCGACCCTGGCGCTCATCCGGCTCGAGGAGCAGGCCTTCCGGCCGGCGGGTCTGCTGTCGCACGGCCAGAAACAGTGGCTCGAGATCGGCATGCTGCTCATGCAGGAACCCAGGCTACTGCTGCTCGACGAGCCGGTGGCCGGGATGACGGACGCCGAGACCGAGCGTACCGGCGAACTGCTCAACGAGCTGCGTGGCAAGCATTCGCTGATGGTGGTGGAGCACGACATGGATTTCGTCGACAGCATCGCCCAGGGCGGGATCGTGACCGTGTTGCACGAGGGTTCGGTGCTGGCGCAGGGCACCATGGACGCCGTGCAGGCCGACGCCCGGGTCATCGAAGTCTACCTGGGACGCTAATGAAGATGCCCCCCCCCGCTCTCTACGTTCACTGGTCCACGGTCGGGCCTGCATGCCCGACCGCTTCGCCAGGCACGCATCAGGCCGCAGGGCCTGCTGCGTGTCCGGGCGCAGCCCTTCGGGGGCGTCGGCCTCCCTTGGGGCGGCCCTGCAGGAGCCCGACAGTATGCTGACCATCACCGACATCAACCAATATTACGGCGGCAGCCACACGCTGCGTGGCATCTCCCTCGAAGCGCGCAAGGGAGCGTGCACCACTTTGCTGGGCCGCAACGGGGTCGGCAAGACGACCCTGCTGCGTTGCCTGATGGGTGTGCTGCCGGTGGCAAGCGGCAAAGTCGAGTTCGAGGGCCGCGACATCACGCGCCTGTCTCCCCATCGGCGCGCGGCGCTGGGCATCGCTTACGTGCCGCAGGGGCGCGAGATTTTTGCCCGCCTCACGGTGGAAGAGAACATCCGTATGGGCATGGCCACCAAGTCATCCCGCGATGCAAGGCGTATTCGCGACGATATTTTCCAGCTGTTTCCGGTCCTCAAGGAGATGCTCGGCCGTCGCGGCGGCGACCTCTCTGGCGGCCAGCAACAGCAGCTCGCCATCGCGCGCGCGATGGTGGCCGATCCCAAGCTGATCATCCTCGACGAGCCCACCGAGGGAATTCAGCCGTCGATCATCAAGGACATCGAACGCGTCATCCGCATGCTGCGCGAGCGCGGCGACATGGCGATCCTGCTGGTCGAGCAGTACTACGACTTCGCGCGCGAACTCGCCGACAGCTATGTCGTGCTGCAGCGGGGCGAAGTGGTCAAGAGCGGCGCCGGTGCAGACATGGACGCGGATAATGTGCGAAGCTATCTGTCAGTATGAAACCGGTCGAGGCGGTGGCTCCGCGGACCTGGGACGCGGAGCTCACTCTGGGCTACGAGTTCCGGGCTGGCCGCACAACCCTTGCGCGGCGCTCGAGTCGCGGGCCCCTGGCCGTCCAGAAGATGCTGTATCCGGAATCCGCCGCAGTCTGCCACACCATCCTGCTGCATCCGCCGGGCGGGATAGCGGGCGGCGATAATCTGACCATCGCGGCCACGCTCGATTCGCGGGCGCACACGGTGTTCGCGACGCCGGGGGCGACAAAGTGGTACCGGTCGGCGTCCCTGGAGTCCCGACAGCGCATTGATATCAGCGTCGGGGACAACGGGGTCTGCGAATGGCTCCCGCAGGAAAACATTTTCTTCGAGTCGGTCAAGGCCGACAACTCGATTTCGGTCAGGCTGGGCCACGGCGCCGCATTCTGCGGCTGGGATGTCATGTGCCTCGGGCGCACCGCGAGCGGCGAACGTTTCCGCAACGGCCGCATCCGGCAGCGGCTGCGGATTGAGCGGGAAGGGCGTCCCTTGTTCGAGGAACTGGCATGTATCCAAGGCGGTAGCGCAGTGCTGGAGTCGCCGGCAGGGATGGCGGGCTTCCCCGTGTGCGGCAGTCTCCTGCTGGCGGGCCGCCGGATCGATGCGTCCCTGATGGAAGGATGCCGTGCCGTGCTGCCGGGCGACAACTGTCGGTGGGGTGTGACGACATTGCCTGAAGTGTTCGTGGCGCGCTACATTGGCCGGTCGGCGGAGCAGGTGCGGGACTATTTCTCGCGCATCTGGGAATTGTTGAGGCCCGTGTATGCCAACCGGCAGGCGCAGCGGCTGCGGATCTGGGCGACATGAAATTCAGGGACGAGGGGCGAGGGAAAATCAAGAGCAAACCATGGAACTGACACCGAGAGAAAAAGACAAGCTGCTGATCTTCACCGCCGGTCTGGTGGCGGAGCGGCGCAAGGCGCGCGGATTGAAGCTCAACTATCCGGAATCTATCGCGTTTATTTCCGCGGCAATCATGGAAGGCGCGCGGGATGGCCGGACAGTTGCTGAGCTGATGAGCTTTGGCACGACGCTGCTGACGCGTGCGGACGTCATGGACGGGGTGGCGGAAATGATCCCGGAAATCCAGATCGAGGCGACGTTCCCGGACGGTACCAAACTCGTCACCGTCCACCATCCTATCGTCTAAGGCAACCCTTTCACCGCAAAGGCGCAAAGACGCAAAGGGGGCGCAAAGGAATGCAACTAAGTTCGAATATCACTGGGGCAAGATTCGCGCATGCGGAGTCTGGTATGCGATTTCAGGTTTTCCTTTGCGCGTCTTTCTTTGCGTCCTTTGCGCCTTTGCGGTTAGAACTAAATCGGGGTAGGGGGAAAAATGATTCCAGGTGAGATTAAAACAAAAGAAGGCGAGATCGAGATCAACGCCGGTCGCAAGACGGTGACGATCAAGGTCGCCAACAGCGGCGACCGGCCGGTCCAGGTGGGCTCGCATTATCACTTCTTTGAAACCAACGAGGCGCTGCTATTCGATCGCGCCGTCGCGCGCGGATTCCGGCTCAACATCGCGGCCGGAACTGCAGTGAGATTCGAACCGGGGCAGGAGCGCACGGTGGAACTGGTTGAGCTCGCGGGAGCCAGGGTTGTCTATGGCTTTCTCGGCAAGGTCATGGGGAAACTCTGATGGCACGCACGATTGGAAGGCAGGCTTATGCCGAAATGTTCGGCCCGACCACCGGTGACCGTGTCCGGCTTGCCGACACCGATCTCTGGATCGAAGTGGAGAAAGACCACACGACCTACGGCGAGGAAGTGAAATTCGGCGGCGGCAAGGTGATCCGGGACGGCATGGGGCAGAGCCAGCGCCGGGCGCACGAGGTGGCGGACACTGTCATCACCAATGCCCTGATCGTCGACTACTGGGGAATCGTCAAGGCGGACATCGGCATCAAGAACGGGCGCATAACCGGCATCGGCAAGGCGGGCAATCCCGACATCCAGCCCAACGTGAACATCATCATCGGCGCGGCAACGGAAATCATCGCGGGCGAGGGTTCGATCGTGACTGCGGGCGGAATCGACAGCCACATCCATTTCATCTGCCCACAGCAGATCGAGGAAGCCTTGATGTCCGGCGTCACCACCATGATCGGCGGCGGCACCGGTCCGGCGACCGGCACGGCCGCGACGACCTGCAGCCCCGGTCCCTGGCACATCGGCCGCATGCTGCAATCGCTCGACGCTTTTCCGATGAACTTCGGCTTGCTGGGCAAGGGCAATGCGAGCCTGCGCCTGCCATTGCGCGAACAGGTCGCCGCGGGCGCTATAGGCCTCAAACTGCATGAGGACTGGGGCACCACGCCGGCGGCGATCGACAATTGCCTGGCCGTTGCGGATGAAATGGACGTGCAGGTCGCGATCCACACCGACACGCTGAACGAATCCGGTTTCGTCGAGACCACGCTGGCGGCATTCAAGGGCCGTACCATCCATACGTATCACACCGAGGGCGCGGGTGGCGGCCATGCGCCCGACATCATCCGCGCCTGCGGCGAGTCCAATGTACTGCCGTCCTCGACCAACCCGACCCGGCCGTACACGGTCAATACCATCGACGAGCATCTCGACATGCTGATGGTCTGCCATCACCTGGATGCGGGCATTGCCGAGGACGTGGCCTTCGCGGAATCACGCATCCGGCGCGAAACCATCGCGGCCGAGGACATCCTGCACGACCTCGGTGCGTTCAGCATGATCTCGTCCGATTCGCAGGCAATGGGACGGGTGGGCGAAGTCGTGATCCGCACCTGGCAGACCGCGCACAAGATGAAGCAGCAGCGCGGCTCGCTGGCGGAGGACAAGGCGGGCGCGGACAACTTCCGGGTCAAGCGCTACATCGCCAAATACACCATCAATCCGGCGATCACCCATGGCGTATCGCACGAAGTCGGTTCGATCGAACTGGGCAAGCTCGCCGACCTGGTGCTGTGGAAGCCGGCGTTCTTCGGCGTCAAGCCCTCCATGATCCTGAAGAGTGGCGTCATCGCGGCCGCGGCAATGGGCGATCCGAACGCCTCGATCCCGACGCCGCAACCCGTGCATTACAGGATGATGTTCGGCGCCTACGGAGGCTCGTTGACGCAATCGTCGGTGACCTTCGTTTCCAAGGCTGCACTGGAAAGCGACGTGGGCCGCAAGCTCGGGCTGGCCAAGCCGCTGGTGGCGGTCTCGGGAACGCGGAAGTTGCAGAAGTCCGATCTGCCGCTCAACGGCTATACCCCGCAGATCGAAGTCGATCCCGAGACCTATGAAGTCCGCGCCGATGGCCAGTTGCTCACCTGCGAACCGGCCAGGGTCCTGCCGATGGCGCAGCGCTATTTCCTGTTCTGACCGAGGCCATGCTGACCATCCAGAGCCGTACCGAATCGCGCGAACGCTTCGACGTCGAATTGCTGCTCCCGTTCGAGCTGCGGCAGAAAAGCAGGCTGCGCACGCAAAGCACAACCGGAGAGGAAGTCGGATTATTCCTGCCGCGGGGAGAGATCCTGCGCAACGGCGACTTTCTGCAGGCCGAGGATGGGCGCTGCGTGAAGGTAACCGCCAAGCCTGAACGGGTCCTGCAGATCGGCGGTTCCGACGCATTGCAACTGACCCGCATCGCCTATCACCTCGGCAACCGCCACGTGCCGTTGCAGGTCGGGCAGGGCTGGCTGCGCATCGCCAACGACTACGTATTGCGGCAAATGGTC
Organism: Burkholderiales bacterium; assembly: GCA_046590325.1. Lineage (GTDB taxonomy): Bacteria > Pseudomonadota > Gammaproteobacteria > Burkholderiales > JACQAP01 > JACQAP01. The sequence continues at coordinate 9,152 of JBKJUC010000011.1, forward strand.
GAAGGTTTGGGTGGCGTGGTGGTGGCGATCGAAGCGCCCTTCGAACCCGAAGCCGGCGCCTATGGCAGCGGCCATGGCCATCAGGGTGAAGCGCCCGCGTATCCCGGCATCATCCACCAGTACACTTCGAAGGCGTCTTCGTGATCGAGACAGGAATGCCGGGCGCGGGGCTGGCGCAGCTTTTGCGACTGGCCAGCCCGATGCTTCCCGTCGGCGCTTACAGTTATTCGCAGGGTCTGGAGTGGGCGGTCGAGGAAGGCGCTGTGCGGGACGAGCAGACGGCTTTGCGCTGGATCGGCGATGCACTGGCATTCAACATCGGCAGCCTGGAAGCACCCGTCTGGCGGCGCCTGTACCAGGCCTGGAGCGCAGGCGATGCTGAATCTGCAGGACGCTGGAACGAACGTTTCCTGGCCGTGCGCGAAACCGCGGAACTCCGGTCGGAAACCGTGCAAATGGGCGAGGCCCTGAAACTGGTGCTGAAAGCGACCGGCGAGATCGATTCGGGCCCCCTTGATCGCATCGAGCATCTGGCGTTCCCGACCGCGTTCAGCTTTGCCGCGCATGGATTGGGTATACCGATGCAGGAAGGCCTGATCGGCTACCTGTGGGCCTGGGGCGAGAACCAGGTTTCCGCCGCCATGAAACTGGTGCCGCTGGGCCAATCCTCCGGCCAGCGCATCCTCGCAAAGCTGATCGGGCTGTTGCCTGGCATTGCCGCCAGGGCACTCGAAGGCGACGAGGACGCGCTGAGCAATTTCGCGCCAGGTCTGGCCATCGCCAGCAGCCGGCATGAAACCCAGTACACGCGATTGTTTAGGTCATAACCCTTTTTTTGCCACAGAGGACACAGAGGGCACAGAGTAAAGACCAAGCGGCAAATGGAGATGACACTTGCTTGCTGGATGCCATCTAAATTGGTTCTTGATACTCCTTGCCTGGTTTTCTCTGTGATCTCCGTGCCCTCTGTGGCTAATGCATTTGATCTTTTGAGGTGAATATGACAACACAACCATTGAGAGTGGGAATCGGCGGGCCGGTGGGTTCGGGGAAGACGGCCCTGACGCTGGCACTGTGCAAGGCGATGCGCGACAAGTACGAAATCGCGGCCGTGACCAACGACATCTACACCCAGGAAGACGCGCAGTTCCTGGTTCGTAACGAGGCCCTGCCGCCGGAGCGCATCATCGGCGTCGAAACCGGCGGCTGCCCGCATACGGCGATTCGGGAAGACGCTTCCATCAACCTCGAGGCCGTCAACCGGCTGGCGCGGACGTTCGGGAACCTGGACGTGGTGTTCGTCGAAAGCGGCGGGGATAATCTGGCGGCGACCTTCAGTCCCGAGTTGTCGGACCTGACGCTCTACGTGATCGATGTGGCGGCGGGCGACAAGATTCCGCGCAAGGGTGGACCGGGGATCATGAAATCCGACCTGCTGATCATCAACAAGATCGACCTGGCGCCCTACGTGGGAGCCTCGCTGGAAGTCATGGACCGCGATACGCGGAAGATGCGCGGCGAGCGCCCATTCCAGTTCAGCAACCTGAAAACGGGGCAGGGGCTGGAAGAGATCGTCCGTTTCATTGAAACGCAGGGAATGCTCAAGCCGAAAAGCGCCGCGCCGATTAAGAACCAGGCTGCCTGAGAATCACAGGAGCGCGCCGTCCCGATTGACCATCGCCTTCACACTTTCCCACAGTGTGCTACAAGCCAACCTTCACCATGGCTCGTCCCTCCTCCTTTCGGTAGCAGGTGTGGCGCACCCCAAAAATATTAAATCTTTACATTAAGAATAGTATCCATCTAATTGATAATAGATAGTTTAAAGGCGACTTTTTTGAATGACCAGCGCCGTCCAATAAAATAAATGAAGGAGGAATCAACCATGAAACCGGCCATCCAAACTTCCATCCGCGCGTTGTTGACGGGTCTCGCGGCAGCCCTATTATCCGTTCCGGCCTCTGCCCAGGACGCCGCATCGCTGATCGACAGGGCGATGACAGGCGGCCACCGGGCCGAGGCGAACAAGGCGCGGGACAAGTACCGCCATCCCAAGGAAACCCTGCTGTTTTTCGGCCTCGATCCCGCCATGACGGTTGTGGAAATTACGCCGGGCCGCGGCTGGTACACGGAGATTCTGGCCCCGGTGCTGAAGGATAAGGGGAAGTACTACGCCGCCGTTGGCGCGATAACGGAAAAATCTCCTGACTTTGCGAAGCAGAACGACAGCTATTACCGGGGGATGCTGGCGGCAGCGCCCGACCTCTATGGCAAGACGCAGATCTCGGTCATGACGCCTCCGGACATGCAGGTGGCGCCGGCTGGTTCGGCGGACCTGGTCCTGACATTCCGAAATGTGCACAACTGGGCCAAGGCGGGTACCGCCGACGCCATGTTCAAAGCTTTCTTCGCTGCGCTCAAACCCGGCGGGGCCCTGGGCGTGGTCGAGCATCGGGCCAAGCCCGGCACCCCCTTCCAGCAACAGATCGATTCCGGTTACATGACGGAGGCTTACGTCATCGAGGCGGCGCAAAAGGCAGGGTTCAGGGTGGACAACAAATCCGAGATCAACGCCAATCCCAGGGACACCAAGGACTACCCTGGCGGTGTCTGGACGCTGCCGCCCAACCTGCGCAACGTAGCGGAAGCCGACAAGCCGAAATTTCTCGCCATCGGAGAGTCCGACCGCATGACTTTGAAATTCGTCAAGCCCTGAGCATGAACGATCCACTGCAGGCAGGAACCCGGGCCGATGTCGCCGCTGCGGCACTGGAGTCGAAGGTCATCGCCTGGCGCCGGGATTTTCATGAGCACCCGGAGCTTTCCAATCGCGAAACCCGCACTTCGAAGCGTGTGGCCGAGCACCTGGCCGCCCTCGGACTGACGGTACAGACCGGCGTCGCGCATACCGGTGTGGTTGCCCTGCTCGACAGCGGTCGGCCCGGGCCTGTCGTCGCCTTGCGTGCCGACATGGACGCGCTGCCCGTTGCAGAAGAGGTGGATGTGCCGTTTGCGTCGAAAGCGCGCGCCACCTATAACGGCCAGGATGTCGGCGTGATGCACGCCTGCGGCCACGACTGTCATGTGGCGATCCTGATGGGTGTGGCCGAACTGCTTGCCGGAATGAAAGGGCAATTGTCGGGGCGCATCAAATTCATTTTCCAGCCCGCCGAGGAAGGGCCGCCGGCAGGGGAAGAGGGCGGCGCGGCGCTGATGATCAAGCAGGGCGTACTCGAGAATCCCAAGCCGGATGTGATCTTCGGCCTGCATGTATTCGCCGGCGTGGAGGCGGGCACGATCGCCTACCGGCCGGGTCCCGCAATGGCGAGTTCCGACCGCATCAAGGTCACGGTGAGCGGTCGCCAGACCCACGGCGCCCTGCCGTGGCGGGGCGTCGACCCGATCGTGATTTCCTCGCAGATCGTGCTCGGCCTGCAGACCATCATCAGCCGCCAGGTGGACGTCTCGCTGGAGCCGGCGGTGATCAGTATCGGCGCCATCAAGGGCGGCGTGCGCGACAACATCATCCCGGACACGGTGGAAATGCTCGGCACGGTGCGCACCTTCAACGAGGACATGCGCAAGGACATCCACGCGCGCATCCGCAACACCGTGGAGATGATCGCGCGCAGCGCCGGCGCCACGGCCCATGTGCATTTCGACAATGCCTATCCGGTCACCGTCAACGATGAGCCGCTCACCGAACGCATGGTCCCGACCCTGAAGCGGGTGGCCGGCGAGGACAAGGTTTTCGTGGGCCAGAAAATCACCGGCTACGAGGACTTTTCCTACTACCAGCAGAAAATCCCCGGGTTCTTCTATTTCGTCGGCATCACGCCGCCTGGCACCGACCGCAAACAGTGCGCGCCCAACCATTCGCCGCGTTTTTACGTGGATGAATCGGCGCTGGTGCTCGGTGTCCGCTCGTTGACTCACCTGACGCTCGACTACATGGCGGCACGGGCGGCCGCGGGTTAAACTTCGGACCCTAAAAACGCGTGGAGCGGCAGAGTTTTTTGCCGCTCTTGTTCATCCCGCCACAAAAAGAACGACAAGAGACCCATCCGTGCTCTCCGACATTGAAATCGCCCAGCAGGCCACCCTCAAACGCATCGTCCCCCTCGCCAGGGAACGCCTGGGCATCGACGAAGAACACCTCGAACCCTACGGCCACTACAAGGCCAAGCTGTCTCTGGATTACCTGGACAGCCTCAAAGACCGTCCCGACGGCAAGCTGATCCTGGTCACGGCGATCAGCCCGACGCCGGCGGGCGAAGGCAAGACCACCACAACCGTCGGCCTGGGCGACGCGCTCAACCGCATCGGCAAGAAGGCACTGATCTGCCTGCGCGAGCCCAGCCTCGGCCCGGTATTCGGCATGAAGGGCGGTGCGGCCGGCGGTGGCTATGCCCAGGTCGTGCCGATGGAAGACATCAACCTCCATTTCACCGGCGACTTCAACGCCATCCAGCTCGCCAATAACCTGCTGGCGGCGATGCTGGACAACCATATCCATCACGGCAACGAACTCGGCATCGATGTGCGCCGGGTAACCTGGAAGCGCGTGCTGGACATGAACGACCGCGCACTGCGCGACATCACGGTGTCGCTGGGTGGGCCCGGAAACGGCTATCCGCGCCAGGATGGGTTCGACATCGTCGTGGCTTCAGAAGTGATGGCGATCTTTTGCCTGGCGCGGTCGCTTGCCGACCTCAAGGAACGGCTTGGCAACATCGTGGTGGCCTACACGCGCGACCAGAAACCGGTCCGCGCGCGCGACCTGCAGGTACATGGCGCCATGACGGTATTGCTGAAGGATGCGCTGAAGCCGAACCTGGTGCAGACCCTGGAGAACAATCCGGCAATCCTTCACGGCGGTCCGTTCGCCAATATCGCCCACGGCTGCAATTCGGTGATCGCCACTCGCGCCGGACTCAAGCTTGCCGACTATGTGGTGACCGAGGCCGGATTCGGGGCTGATCTCGGCGCCGAGAAATTCGTCGACATCAAATGCCGCAAGTCGGGCCTGCGGCCGGATGCGTGCGTGATCGTCGCGACCATTCGCGCGTTGAAGTATCACGGCGGGGTCGAACTGAAGGAACTCAACAAGGAGAACCTTCCCGCGCTGGAGAAGGGCATCGCCAATCTGGCACGCCACGTCGACAACGTGCGCAACCAATTCGGGCTGCCGTGCGTGGTGTCGATCAACCATTTCACCGCCGACACGGAAGCCGAAGTTGCGTTGTTGAAACGCAAGGTCTCAACCCAGGACACGCCGGTGGTGTTGGCCAGGCACTGGGCGCTGGGTGGAGCGGGCGCGGAAGATGTCGCGCGCACGGTCGTGGACGTGATTGCGAAGAGCAAGCCCGGCTTCCGGTTCGTGTACGAAGACTCGGCGACCTTGTGGGA
>JBKJUC010000021.1:0-4208 GCA_046590325.1 Burkholderiales bacterium
CAGCAACGTCGGAGTACGCTTTTAGTGCGCAAAGGACGCAGAGGCAGGGCGAGTGAATGGTATAGATTCTGGGGAAGCAGGATTGGAGCAGGTTCTGGATGCTTCCGGTTGCCGATCCATTGGACGGCCTTTTGCGAAATTGAATGCGTTACGCAGCCTGTCCAGATAGCCGGACTGAAAGTTCCGGTTGACCAGTGCCGGATTCCGTTAGCATTATTCGGAATCGTTCATCAAGGAAGTTCGTTGTATCAAGGATTCACGTCACTCCGCTGGCCGATCGCCAGGATAATCCGGCAATTCGGAAGTCGAATTCACGTTGAACTAAACCGCTGACGCGGTAGTGGGAAGAATCACCACCGCGTTTTGTATTTCTGGAAGCGAGGATGTCCGATCCTGTCATTCGGGAATGTTCCCGACATTGACGAGGAGAACGACATGACTGAACTGCGCCAGCGGATGGACGATGCGATGGTGCTGCGGGGGTTTGCGCTGCGCACACGGGAAACCTACCTGGCCTGCGTGAGCGCACTGGCCAAACACTACCGCTGTTCGCCGGAACGGCTCAACGCGCAGCAGATACAAGCCTATTTGCTCTACCTGATCCGGGAACGCAAGCTCGCCTATGCCAGCGTCAATCAGGCCGCCTGCGCCTGCCGCTTCCTGTTCGGGAATGTTTTGCAGCAACGCAAGATATGGCTCGACATCCCGATGGCGAAAGTGCCCAAGCGCTTGCCGGTGGTGCTCTCGCGCGACGATATCGGACGACTGTTTGCCGCTTGCGCCAACCTGCGTGCCCGCACCGTGCTGATGACCACCTATGCGGCGGGTCTGCGCGTGGGCGAAGTGTGCGCATTGCAAGTCGCCGATATCGAGAGCGCGCCAGATCGCATGTGTCTGAAGGTGCGCCAAGGCAAGGGCGGGCAGGATCGCTACACACTGCTCTCGCCGCGTCTGCTCGACCTCTTGCGCCAGTACTATCGTGCCCAGCGACCTCTGCTATGGCTGTTCCCCAACAAGACAGGCGACGGCCCGATGGGTGACCAGACCGCCCAACGCATGTATTGGGCGGCCCGCGACCGGGCCGGCCTGAAAGAAGCGGCAGGCATCCACACCCTGCGCCATTCCTTCGCCACGCACTTACTGGAGTCCGGTGTTGATCTGCACACCATCCAGCGTCTGTTGGGGCATGGGCATATCAGTACCACGATGCGCTATCTGCATCTGGCGCAAAGCCGCCTCACGGGTACCACCTCGCCGCTGGAATTGCTCGACACCCTGCACTGAGGGCCACGTGGCTCGCGCGCTGGCCGAGGTGCTCGCCACCTGCGGCCCGGCTTATCTCGCCACCCATGCGCTCACCGTCGCACAAGCCAAGGTGTGGCGTGCCATCGTGGCTTGTCGTACTGCTGCGTTGGGTGGGCATGTTGATCGCTGTGATGCATGCGGCGTGATGCGCCATGTCTATCACTCCTGCCGCAACCGGCATTGTCCGCAATGCCAGACGCGCGCCAAGGAGGCGTGGCTCGCAGCACGGCAGCGTGAGCTGTTGCCGGTCCCGTATTTCCACCTGGTATTCACTTTGCCGCATGCACTGAACGGCCTGGTCGGTCGCCATGCGCGGATGATCTACGAAGCCTTGTTCGCTACGGTGTCGGCAACGCTGTGCGAATTCGCCGCGAGTCCGCGTCATCTGGGCGGTACGCCGGGTTTCAGTCTGGTGCTGCATACCTGGCAGCAGGATTTGGGCCGGCATGTGCATCTGCATGCGCTGGTGGCGGGCGGGGCGCTGACGGCGGCGGGGGACTGGGTGAGTCCGAAGCGCGGCTTTCTGTTTCCGGTCAAGGCGCTGTCGAAGGTGTTTCGCGGCAAGTTCATCGCGGTGCTGGAGGCGCAACAGAAGAGCGGCAAACTACAGGACGACGTGGCGCTCAGCGCAGACGCCTGGCAGCACCTGAAGCGGCAGTTGTATGCGCATGCCTGGGTGGTGTATGCCAAGCAGCCCTTGGGTGGTCCGGCACAGGTGCTGGAGTATCTGGGCCGCTACACGCATCGGGTGGCGATCTCCAATGAACGCATCGCCGGCGTTCACAACGGCGAGGTGGCGTTTCGCGTGCGAGTCAATGGCGCAGCGGGAAAGAAGCGCACGATTCGCCTCGATGGCGCGGCGTTCATTGGCCGCTTTCTGTTGCATCTGCTCCCCAAGGGATTCAAACGCATTCGTCACTATGGCTTGCTCGGGCCGGCGCACAAGGCAACCCATTTGGCGGCAGCACGGGCAGCACTGCATGCACCTCAACCCCAGCCGATGCTCATCGAGTCAGTGGCGCAATTCATGCGTCGCGTGGCGAAGATCGAATGGGCGGCGTGCCCACATTGCCAGGGCGGTCATTTCGAAGTCGTGCAGGCAGTTTCACCCCAGCCGCGATGGCGCCCCCCGCGCGAGCCGCCGTGAAATCCGCTGTGCGCGGGGTTCGCATTACGATTATTGATGATGGCGCCGAGGGTCGCCAGAACCGCATTCGTGTCTGCCACATCAAACACGATCCACCAAGGCGGCAACCGCTTCATTTACGCGCTGCCGAGCGCTATTGCGGTCCCTGCGCGCCACGTTTTGAGCGCACACTCTGCGACCCGCGTTATGCAACTCAATTGACAACACGCTACGCCGTCTTACAATCCCCATCGTCACCGCCTTGAGTGGTGGTTCAGTCCAACGAGGTTTATCCGCCGCTATGCCTGATCACTTCGTTCCGCTTCGTCTGCTGCGGCGGATAAACGCTATTCGTTGGGCGTCACAGGATGCTGCCTAAAGAAATGATATGTCATATCTACGTATAGCCATCCTGACGTCATTAGCCATGGTTGCATTCGCGTGCAATTCGCTGCTGTGCCGTGTTGCCCTGAAACACACCGCCATTGACGCAGCGAGCTTTACCACGATCCGACTGATTTCCGGAGCAGTAATGCTTTTGCTGGTCGTGCGAATAAGTCGCGGCACACAAACCGGCAGGGGCAATTGGCCATCGGCGTTTGCATTATTTGTTTATGCGGATGGCTTTTCCTTTGCATATGTGAGCCTGCCTGCGTCAACGGGTGCGCTGCTGCTCTTTGGCGCCGTTCAGGCAACGATGATCGGCCATGGCATTTGGGCGGGAGAACGTCTACGGAGGCTACAGCTGGTCGGGCTTGTGCTTGCCCTCGGAGGTCTGGTGGGTCTTTTGTTGCCGGGTCTCTCTGCGCCACCCCTGCTGGGTTCCCTCTTGATGTTGAGTGCCGGAGTTGCATGGGGCGTTTATTCTTTGCGCGGAAAAGGTACGGGCGATCCTACGAGGGTAACAGCGGGAAATTTCCTGCGTGCCGTTCCAATGGCCGCCGCATTGAGCGTACTTATGCATGGCGGCGCCTCTCTGGACAGCGCTGGATTAATGTACGCGGTTGCATCGGGCGCAGTAGCCTCCGGAATAGGCTACGCCATTTGGTACACCGCATTACCTGCGTTAAAGGCTACCAGTGCCGCCACGGTGCAACTCAGTGTTCCGGTCATTGCGGCCATGGGTGGCATAGTCTTCCTTGATGAGTCCGCAACCGTACGCCTCGTATTGGCGACCGTAGCCATACTCGGTGGAATCGCGCTGGTAATTTGGGAGAAACAAAATGCAAATGACGCCCAATCAGTTGCTCCAGCCGTCCCCGCTTCGCGGCGCGGCTGAGCTCGATCCTTAGGTAGCGTGGACGAAGCGTGTATGACCAACGATCCGAATTGGTTCTACTCATCTTTGTCCCAGTGTGCCGCCGCCTTAATTGGTTTTGACCGATAGCGGTCGGACCACCGCAGCACTCTGAGCCAAAGAAACTCGGTGTTAGCGCTTGGACGCGTCTTTTTGGTCGTAGAAAGCACGGGCATGCACGCAAAGCACCGCAAGTTTGGCGCAGATGACGAGGCCGATACCCTCCGGGAATCGGCGCGGCCTTATCGGGACCATTTCGATGGTAAAAACGAGGGTCCAAGAGGAAATAACACCGTTTTATGGCAGACTGTTTCTGGAATTACTATAGGCATAGCGTGGTCCGACTCTGACATCCCCGGAGTTCTTCGCAGGGCAGCCGATGCGTGTCCGGCTCCGGGGCGGTAGACTTCCGAGCGCGCAGGCTGGACCATCGGGAAGCGCCCGTCGGCAAAAGCGCACCAAAAACCACTCAAACGAGGG
>JBKJUC010000034.1:0-15868 GCA_046590325.1 Burkholderiales bacterium
CGCTACTACGTAGGCGGCACCGCCAGCTACACGTTCAATGTGCAGAAGGTCGTGGACGATACCGCGGCGATGGCGCTGAACACGCTGGTGAGCGGCAACATCGCGCACCCCGGACAGGGCGATATTCATACCTTCACGCTCGCCGATGCCAAGCGTGTGGTCTTCGACAGCCAGACCAACAACGGCAACCTGCGCTGGACGCTCAGCGGGCCACGCGGCACGGTCACCTCCGACCGCGCATTCACCAGCAGCGACTCCGCTGACGGCACCTCGATCTATGACCTGGTGGGCGGCGACTACACGCTGGTGGTGCAGGGCGCCAGTGATACCGTTGGCAGCTATGCCTTCAAGCTGCTCGACCTGGGCATTGCCACGGCGATTACTGCCGGCACGCCGGTCAGCGGCACACTGAACCCGGCGACCGCGACGCAGATATACAAATTCAACGTGGTGGCGGGCGAACGCTATTACTTCGACCGCACTGCCAGTGCCGGTGGCGACACGTATTGGCGGCTGCTAGATCCGTACGGGCGCCCGGTGTGGGGTCCGAGCGGCATCGGCAGCGACGTTGGCGTCACGACGCTGGACTACGGCGGCAGCTACACGTTGCTGTTGGAGGGGCGCTACTACGTAGCGGGCAGCGCCACCTACACCTTCAACCTGCAGCGCGTGGCCGATGACACCACGGCAATGGCGCTCGACACCCTGGTCGCCGGCAGCATCGGCCACCCGGGTCAGCGCGATTTCCATACCTTCACGCTCACGGAAGCGAAGCGCGTGGTCTTCGACAGCCAGACCAACAGTGGCAACTTCCTGTGGGCGCTCACGGGGCCGCGCGGTACGGTGACCTCCGACCGCGGTTTCCAGTCGAGCGACTCGGCTGACGGCACCTCGATCTATGATCTGGTTGCCGGTGACTATACGATCAGCGTCGACGCATCCAATGAATCTACCGGCAGCTATTCGTTCAGATTGCTGGACCTCGCCGGTGCGGTGCCGATCACGCCCGGTGTCAGTGTCAGCAATACGCTGAACCCGGCTACGTCGACCCAGCTCTACAGGTTCGACGCGCAAGCCGGAGATCGCTACTACTTCGACCGTACCGCATCGAGCGGTGGCGATACATACTGGCGGCTGCTCGATCCGTTCGGACGCGGGTTCTGGGGGCCCACGTCCATCGGCAACGACGTCGACGCCATCACGCTACCCTACGCTGGTACCTATACGCTGCTGGTCGAAGGACGCTACTACGTCGGCGGTACAGCGAGCTACACGTTTACCGTACACCCGTCACCAATTTCGGCCCCGGTACCACTGAGCGGATTGTCCACGCTACCCGGGCCCGATTTGCAGGTGCAGAACCTGACCGTCGATCCGCTGGGTGGGACGCTGCAATCCGGCGGCACCGTCACGGTACGCTGGGAGGTCGTCAACATCGGTGATCAGGCGGCGCCCGCACCGTGGCAGGACCGTCTGCTGGTGCGCAATGTCGATCGCGCGCAACTGATCCGTAATGTGCTGGTCGACTACGGCGATCTGGCTGCCGCCAACGATCCGCTGCAACCGGGAGAACGGCGCGAGCGCCAGGTTACGATCGATCTGCCTGCCGGCAACCCGGGGGCCGGCAACCTGCGCTTCGAGGTATCCACCGACGTCACCAACGTGGTGATCGAGGCTGGCGGCGCGGGCGCAGGGGAATCGAACAACCTCAGCACGCTCGCAGCCGCGTCGGAACTGGTGTTCTATCCCGACCTGCAGGTCGTGAATCTTGCCGTCGAACCGGCCACGGCCTTTGTTGCCGGCGACACGGTCACAGTACGCTGGGCGGTGCGCAACGCCGGCACTGCCGCCGCCAACGAGCCATTCACCGACAGTCTGCTGGTGCGCAATCTGGTTACCGGACAGACGCTTGCCAATCTGGTCATCAGCCACGATCCCGCCTTCGACGGCGCCCTGGCCGCCGGTGCCGATCGCAATCGTGAGGCCACATTCACCTGGCCGGCCGGTCTGCCCGGCAGCGGCCAGTTCGAATTCATTGTCACCACCGACTCGGGTTTCGCCGTCTTTGAGAACAACGGCAACGACAGCGCCGAGACCAACAATTCAGCTCGCATCACGACCACGTCGGCCGCCGATCTGGTGGTGCAAGGCTTGCAGGTGACGCCGGCCTCGATTGCGGCTGGAGACACGTTTACCGTCCATTGGGTTGATCGTAATCTCGGCGCAGCCAGCACGCCGACGGGCTGGGCGGATCGCGTCATCGTGCGCAATTTGACGAGTGGCGAATTACTGCTCGACCGCGCCGTCGCATTCGACCCGGCGCTGCCCGGCAACACGGCGCTCGCTGCCGGGGGCTCGCTCTCGCGCACGACCAGCTTCACCTTGCCCAACGGCCAGCGCGGTGCCGGCCAGATCCAGGTGCAGGTCATTGCTGACTCCAATACCTCGGGCCAGGGTACGCTCCCCGAATTCGATCTTGCCGGCGTGCCAGCCGAAAACAACAACTCGGCGGCTCTCACATTCACATCGGCCCAGCGCAGCTATGCCGACCTGCGCATCAGCCAGTTCGATGCGCCGCTCAGCGGGCGCGGCGGCAGCCCGATCACGCTGTCGTGGACGGTTGAGAATGCTGGCGGGGACGTCACCCCCGATACATGGACCGATCGCGTGGTGCTGAGTACCGACACCATCTTCGGCAACGCCGACGACAGGCAGCTTGCCGACGTGATGCACACAGGGGTCCTGCAGCAAGGAGGCAGCTATCTTGTGACGCGCGCTATCACACTGCCGATGTTCATAGAAGGCAGTTTCTTTGCGTTCGTGCGCGCCGATGTTGCCGGGCAAGTGCTGGAGCCGGACACGCGCGCCGACAACACCAGCGCCCCGGCGGCGATTGCGATCACGACGCCGGCTGCCGACCTGACGGTGGAAGTCGTCACTGCGCCAGCCAGCGCTAACAGCGGGCAATTGATCGACGTCGTATGGCGCGTGCGCAATCAGGGTGATTTCGATGCAACGGCCGGGGCGGCCGGCTGGCAAGATGCGGTCTACCTGTCGCTGGACAGCAGCCTCGACGCCACCGACGTGTTGCTCGGCACGTTCGTTCGCAGCAGCGGTCTCGCGCAAGACCAGACCTACACCGTGCGCGGGAGGGTGTCATTACCTTTCGAGCTGACCGGCACCTTCCAGGTGCTGGTGGCGACGGACGTCGACAACGCCGTGTTCGAGCATGGTCTGGCGGGCAACAACGTCGGCGTCGCGCTCGGCAACACCGTAATCTTGTCTGCTCCGGCACCCGACATCGAAACCGCCAACGTCATGGCACCTGCCATTGCGCTGGCCAATACGCCCATCACCGTAAGCTGGACGCTCACCAACCGAGGCGAGGGCGCCGTTTCCGCGCCTTGGATCGACCGCGTCTATCTGTCGTCGACGGACAACCTGGCCGGCGCCTATTTTCTCGGTGCCTTGTCGCACAATTTGCCGTTGGCCATCGACGCGGCGCAGACCTTCAGTCTGCCGGTCACGCTGCCACCGTTTGCCGACGGTGACTACCGCATCATTGTGTCCAGCGATGCCGATGGCCAGGTCTACGAATCCGGGCGCGAGGCAAACAATGTTGCGGGCACCTCGATTGCACTGCGCCATCTTGACCTGCGCGCCGACAGCGTCAGTGTGCCGGTGAGCGCGCAGTCGGCCGACATCGTACCCGTGGCCTTCGACGTCACGCAGGCCGGCGGCGTGGCGCTGACCGGAAGCTGGACCGACCGTGTCTATCTGTCGCGCGATGCTGTGTTCGACGGCACTGACCGCCTGCTCGGCGAGCGCATCGTGGAGGCTACGCTCGCCGCCGGCGCCACGTACCGCAGCGAGTTCGATGTGACGCTGCCGATCGAGGCTGAAGGCGACTGGTTTGTGCTCGGAATCACCGACTGGGGCGCCTCCGTGGTAGAGGTGGGTGCCGAGAGCAACAACCGCGCCGTGTCGTCGCTTATTTCGATCGGGCTTGCGCCTTATGCAGACCTGGAGGTCGGCAATGTCACGTCGCCGACGCAGTTGATCGCCGATCCGGCCCGCATCACCGTCGGCTGGACAGTCACCAACATTGGCAACGGCGCTGGCCTCACGCCGCAGTGGACCGACTCGGTGGTGCTGTCAAAGAACGCCATCGCCAGCGACTTCGACGACATTGTCATCGGCCGTTTCGAGCGTGACGGCGGTCTTGCCGTCAACGCCAGCTACAGCCGTACGGAAACGATGTTCGCACCCCCGGAAACAAGCGGGCGCTTCAACGTTTTCGTCATCGCCGATGCGACCCGCGTTGTGTTCGAGAACAGCCGCGAGGCCAACAACGCCGGCTCGCCGGGTACACCGCTGGACGTGATGCCCATCCCTTATGCCGACCTCAAACTGGTCGATGTTACGGTGCCGGCGACCGCGCAGTCCGGCCGCTTGCTCGAAGTGACGTGGACCGTGCGCAACGAGGGCATCGGCCGCACCGACCTGACGGCGTGGGCCGACAGCGTAACTGTCGCGCGCAACCCCGATGGCACCGATGCTGTCGCCAGCGCTGGCTTCGATCATATCGGCGTGCTCGAAGTAGGCGGCAGCTATGTGCGCACCGGTAGCGTGCTGCTGCCGAACACGCTTTCGGGGCCTGTCTACGTGAAGGTGCGCACCAGCGGCCCGTTCGAATTTATTTATGACGACGCGCTGAATAGTGCGAGCGCCGGACCGGTGCAGGTGAGCCAGTCGCCGGCGCCCGATCTCGTGGTGACGACGATCAGCGCACCCGCTGCAGCCGACGAAGGCGATACGATTGACATTACCTGGAGCGTGCGCAATGAAGGTGCGGCTCGTGCCGCCGGCTCGTGGACCGATACGATCTCCTTGCGCAAGCCGGGCCTGGACCCGGCCGACCCGGCTACGCCCAGGCCCATCTCGCTGGGAAGTTTTACCTATACGAGCGGGCTCGACGCCGGACTCGAATACACCCGTACCGAGCGTTTCAAGCTGCCGGCGCGCATCGAGGGCGGCTGGCAGGTCGTGGTGAGCACCGACGCGGGCGACCGGCTGTTCGAAGGCAGCCCGGAAGCCGCCAACAACACCACCAGCGACGACGCGGTGCTGCTGCTGTCGCTCAATGCGCGGCCCGACCTGCAGGTTGAGACGTTGACTGCACCAGACCGTGTCACCGCCGGTGCTACGGCAGCCGTCGGCTTCACGGTCGTCAACCGCGGGCCGGTGGCCACGAGCACGCCTCGCTGGGTGGACCGGGTCTACCTTTCGCTCGACAACAAGCCGGGCTCCGACGACATCCTGCTCGCGACCGTGGACAACGGCGCCGCGCTCGCCTCCGGCGAGGCCTATTCATCCACGACAATGAGTGTGGTGATTCCCGAGCGTTTCCGCGGGCCGGCCTTCTTCCTCGTCCTCGCTGACGCGGGTGGCGCGGTGGAGGAGTACCCGGCCGCGAACGAGAACAACAACTATGCGGTGAAGCAGGTGTTCGTCGAGGCCCAGCAGCTCTCGGACCTCGTCACCGGCACGGTGGTGGCGCCGTCGCAGGCGGTCTACGGCGGCGAGATCACCGTCAGGTTCACCGTCACCAATAACGGCTCGGCGACGACCAATCGCAGTATCTGGAACGACACCGTCTGGCTGACGAAAGACAAGACCCGTCCGAGCCCGGGGCCGCGCTCGGTGCTTTCAACCGAGGGCACGCCGATCGTCATTCCCGGCAACGATGCCATCTTGCTGGGCAGCTTTGGCCACAGCGGCGCGCTCGCAGTGGGCGAGAGCTACGAGCAGGAGGTCAAGGTCCGTATCCCGAAGGAGATCAGGGTCAATGGCGTGCTCCAGCCGATTCCGTCGGGTGTCTACTACATCACGGCCTGGAGCGACGCCTACGAAGCTGTATTCGAGGATCCGCTCGCCATCAACGTCAATCCCGACGATCCGAACGAGTACGACAGCAGCAACTACAAGGCGCGCGCGATCGACATCCTTGGCCCGGTGCCGCTGCCGCTGCCAGACCTGCAAGTGGTTCAGATCAGCACCAACACGACGGACAGTCCCGCATCAGTGGACAAGCCGCTCACGGTGACCTGGACCGTGCGCAACTTCGGCGAGGGAAAAGCGGTCGGCCTTGGCGAGAGCTGGACCGACAGCGTCTACCTGCATACCACGCCGAACCTGTTCGATCCGGGGGCCAAAGTCTGGTTTCTCGGCGGCTTCGAGCGCGTGCGGTCGCTGGACCCGCTTGCCAGCTACACTCAGACCAAGACCTTCGACCTGTCGCCCGCAACCAAGGGCCTGTTTGTCACGGTCATCGCGGATACCAATCCAATCATTCCGTATGTGATCGAAGACTATCCGCCGGAAACCGTGCATGAAACCAATAACGCCCGCACGGTGGCCGCCGAAGTTGTGGCCAGGCCGGCTGACCTGGTGGTCACTTCGGTCAGCGCGCCGGCGCTGAACTATTCGGGAGAAAAAACCACGGTGACCTGGTCCGTGCGCAACGATGGCGCCGCGATCTGGTCCGGTACCCGGCTGTGGACCGACAAGGTCTGGATCTCGCCCGATCCGGTATTCGGCGTGCGGGCTCGCCAGGTCGGCACGGAGGTGCATGCCGCCGGTGCGGGGCTGGCGACCGGCGAGAGTTACACCGCCAGCACCGAAATCACGGTGCCTGCCGGCTTCGACGGCCCGTACTTCCTGTTCGTCGGCACCGATCCCGGCAGCGGGTACGGCATTCCCGGATCCACCGAAGCGGAAAGCGGCGTCAACGATTGGGTCCGCGGCTACTACGGCGGCAGCGTGTACGAAGCCCTCGCCGATGCCAACAATGTTACGCGCGGCACGATCGACGTCACCTACCGCGAACCGGACCTGAAAATTTCAGCGATCACGCTGCCGCCCGGGCCGCTGCTGTCGGGACAGGAGGTGACCGTCAACTTCACGGTTGCCAACCAGGGCACGCGTGACACGCGCGAGTGGGTCTGGGTCGACCGCCTCTATCTGTCACGCGATCCCTCGCTCGATCGCACCGACCTGCAAGTCGGAAATTTCCTGCGCTATGGGCCACTTGCGGCGGGGGCGAGTTATGAGCGCAGCGCCACGTTCCAGATTCCCGGCGATGCCGAAGGGCAGTTCTACCTGATCGCATTTGCCGATTCGAATGTAAGGGGCCAGGAACTCTCTGGCGCGGCCACCATTGGTTTAAGCCAGATCGGTATTACCGCGGATGCGGTGCCAGAGTTCAAGGACGAAGGCAACAACACTACCGTGCTGCCGATCAATGTGACGCTCGCCCCGGCGGCCGATCTGCGGGTAACCAGTGTCGCCGTGCCTGAACGGGTGCTGCGCGGCCAGACGCTGGCGCTCGAATATACCGTCACCAACTTCGGCGGTGCTGCCACGCCTGGCGGCAATGTCGTTTGGAGAGACCGCGTTTACCTCTCGGCCGATGCGCTGTTCGACCCGGTGGCAGATCGCTATCTGGGCGACGTCGAACACATGGGCCCGGTTGCAGCAAACGGCGGGAGCTACACGGCTAACGCCGTATTCAAACTGCCGCGCGAGCTGACGGGTGCTTTTTACGTGTTCGTGCTGACCGACCCGGTCGCCGGACCGTCCGAGCCGCGCGGCAAAGTCTTCGAAGCCGGCTTTGAGGGCAACAATTTCACGGCGTCGCCGAACCCGGTGCTGATCGAGCTGCCGCCACCGTCGGACCTCGTGGTCGATTCCATCATAGCGCCGCCCAGCGCGGCCACCGGTGAGCAGGTACGCATCGACTTTACCGTGAGGAACAGGGCTGGCGCCACGGCCGAAGGCTTGTGGACAGACTCCGTGTACCTGTCGGTCGACAGCGAATGGGGCCTGAATGACATCCTCCTCGGCAAGGTCACGCACAGCGGCAACCTGGCGGTAGGTGACAGCTACAGTTCGCAGTTGCTCGCCAAGCTGCCTCCAGCCAAGGCGGGGGCCTACCGCATCATCGTGCGAAGCGACATTTTCAACGAGGTGTTCGAAGGCGTCGACGAGCGCAACAACGCGACAGCCAGTGCCGACGCGTTGACGCTTACCGTTCCGGAACTGCAGCTCGGTGTGACACTCTCGACCACGCTGTCTCCGGGCGAGCAGCGGCTGTTCAAAGTGACGGTCGGCGCCAACGAGACCTTGAGCGTCGCGCTCGATGCCGCGGACAA
Organism: Burkholderiales bacterium; assembly: GCA_046590325.1. Taxonomy (GTDB): domain Bacteria; phylum Pseudomonadota; class Gammaproteobacteria; order Burkholderiales; family JACQAP01; genus JACQAP01. The sequence continues at coordinate 8,214 of JBKJUC010000034.1, forward strand.
CCTGTCGGCCAACGAACTCTTCGTACGCTATGGAGACGTTGCGAGCGGTTTCGCGTTCGACTTCGGCGCGAAACAGGTGCTCTCCGCTGATCCGAGCACACTGGTGCCTTCCACGCTCGCTGGGGACTACTACATCCTGATCCAGGGGCGTTCGGGCGCCAACGCCACTCCGGTCGAGCTGACCGCTAAGACGCTGCCATTCAGCATCACCGACATCGTGCAGGACCAGGGCGGCGACAGCCGCTGGGTGACGGCCACGATCACCGGCGCGCGCTTCAAGCCGGACGCGCTGGTCAAGCTCGTGCGCCCCGGGCTTGTGGAAGTGGAGCCGGCGCGATTCGAGGTCATCGACGCGACGACGATCATCGCCACTTTCGACCTGCGCAACGTGCCGCATGGACTCTACGACGTGGCCGTGATCAATCCCGACGGCGCCATCGAGACCCTGCCGTACCGCTATCTGGTGGAAGACGCGCTGCCGATAGACGTGACCATCGGCCTGGGCGGCCCGCGCGTCGTGCCCGCCGGCCAGACCGGCCTGTATAGCATCTCGTTGCAGAGCCTCACCAATGTCGATACGCCGTACGTTCATTTCGCCTTCGGCGCGCCCGAACTGGGCGACAACGCCAAGGTCTTCGGCCTGCCGTACGTCACGTTCAACTCCAACGTGCGCGGCGCCCCCGACGGCCAGCGTACCGACGTGCCCTGGGCCAGCCTCGACAGCGAGGTGAACAGCGGCGGCTTCATGCTGGCGCCGGGCTATGCCCTCGACGTGAGTGCCGGCGGTTATGTGGGCATGAACTTCAGTGTCACCACCTATCCGGGCCTGAAGGCGCTCTACGATCGCGATTTCGAGGCTTACCGCAACGCGCTCTACGACGCGCGGCCCGACCTCGCGAAGCAGGGTGTGCTCGATGGCGGGATCGGTTCGCTCGGCGGCGACCTGGCCGCCTATTTCTCCGACCCGAGCGTGAAGCTGAACGACAAGTGCGTCGCATTGTTCATGCCTTTCCTGTTCAACGTTACAGCGGCGGCGACGCCAATGACGCGTGCCGAGTTCGTCGCCGAACAGACCACGGAAGCGCGCCGCCTTCGCGCCGCGGTGCTTGCCGATCCCACGGCCAATGCTGCGCTCGTGAATCTGGCGAGTGACGCGGAGGCCTGGATCCACGCCTATCTTGGAGCGCTCGAAGAAAGCGGCCTGCTGCGGCCCGAGGACGAAGCCCCACCGATCAGGCTCGACCCCAGGGTGGTGGGCTTGCTCTCCGTGCTCGCGAGCGGAGTGCTGGTTGGCCCCGCGGGCCAGCAGATCGCCGGCCCGGCGACGCTCACAGCCTTTTTCGAACAGGTTCACAAGTGGTACGGTGACGCGCCGGAGACGATTGCGCCGCTGATCGGTTATGACATCCGCTACAGCGAGGAATGCGGCGAATACGCGATTCCCGTACCCAAGGTCGCGTCGTTCGCCGACTTCGACCTCGGGCTGTCGCACCGGACCCACTTCCAATCGGTGAATGTGTTTTCGCCAGGCGCCGGAGCCGGAGCGGAGCTATCGGCTGATCCCGGTTTTTCGTCGCTTGCGTCCAGCAACACACTCACCGCGCTCGATCTGCAGGCGCTGTTCGAGCAGATCGCGCAGAGCACGGCGGGCGGGGCGACGATCAGTGGCCCCTCGGGTGCCGGCGGCGCGCAGTACGTGCCCGCAAACATTGCATTGCCGTACACGGTGCGTTTCAGTAATCCGGCCGAATCCACCACTGCAGCGAACGAAGTGCGCATCATCAGCGTGCTCGACGACGACCTGTCGGTACGCTTGTTCCGCCTCGGCGACATGCAGATCGGGGGCGTCAAGATTACCGTGCCCGACGACCGAGCCAACTTCCAGGGCGACTTTGACTTGCGCAACGCACTTGGCTTTATCGTGCGCGTCAGCGCCGGCATCGATCCGACGAGCCGAATCGCGAGCTGGGTGCTGCAGGCGATCGACCCCGAGACCGGCGAGGTGTTGCAGGACGCCACCCGCGGACTTCTGCTCCCCGACAACACACAGGGCCGCGGCGCAGGCTTCGTGAGCTGGACGGCGCAAGCCGCATTCGGCGCCGCCACCGGCGCCGAGATCACGGCACAGGCGCGCGTGTTGCTCGATAACCAGGCGCCGTTCGAAACCGGCATCATACGCAGCACGCTCGATGGCGCCGCACCCGAGACCATACTTACCGCTGCGCTCGTACAGGCCGGCGGCGGCGACTGGCTGGTGCAGTGGCAGGCCAGCGACGAACCCACCGGGTCTGGCGTGCGCCACACCACGGTCTATGTGCGCCCCGAAGGGGGCGAATGGACGATCTGGCAAAGTCAGACCACCGGGACGCAAGGCGTCTTCGAAGGCGAAGCCGGGCTGAGCTACGAGTTCCTCGCGCTGTCAGTCGACAACGCCGGCAACCGTGAGCTGCCACCCGGCAACGACGTGCCTTCGGACGGTACGGTGGTCGACGTCGGCGGCACGCCGGATGTCGGCCGCACCACGCAGGATGTTGGCGCGCCGCCTGCGCCCAGCAACGCCGGCTCGACGAACGCGCTTTTCGTTCAGGCGCAGGCCAACCTGCCGGCGCTGGTGCCGTTGAGGCCGTCACTCTTCACCACCGTCGTCGCGCCGTTCAGCGGCGAGGCCTTCGGTACCGGTATCGGCGAGAGCTTCTCCGGCATCGGCCCGCTCGCGCTGCTCGACCGTCCCGACGGCAGTTTTGTTGTCAGCGGCGGTGGCAACCGCGGGGCACTTTATCTGTTCGACCAGGACGGCGGGCGTGCGCTCGCACCGTCGGTTCAACTCGACAGCCCCGTGTTCGACCTGGCATGGGACGCCAATGGCGGACTTTGGGCCACCTCCGGTGGCGGCGAGCTGCTCGAACTCGATCCTTCGACGCTGGAGGTCATCAATCGCTTCGGCGACAGCCTGACGCAATCGCTGGCGTTCGATGCCACGAAGGGCGTCTTCTTCATCTCCTCGGGCAACGGCATCGAACGCTTCGACCCGGTGGCGCGTCGCTTCAGCCATTTCAGCAACGTGCGCGTGGACGACCTTGCCATTGCTCCGGATGGCGCGCTGTGGGGCACGATCTGGCCGAGGCGAGGCGACGTTGTCAGCTTCGATACGCGCGGACGCGCGCAGGTGCAATTGCGTATCGACGCCGCTCTCGACTCCATCGCTTTCGGGCGTACCGGCACGGCACTCGAAGGGCTGTTGTTCGCCTCGGCACGCATCCCCTCCGGCAGCATCGACAGGGCCAACTTGTACATGGTGGATCTTGCGACGCTACGAGTGCTCGAAGTCGCGCGCGGCGGCCCGAGTGCCGAGCAGTTGCTCGCCACCCCTGATGGCCGGCTGCTGGTGTCAAACGGTACGCAGGTCGATGTCCTCGCACCGCTGGTCGCGCCGAGTGTAATCGCGGTCAATCCGCCGGACGGAGCGCTGGTGCCGCTGCCACTCGGGGAAATCAGCGTCCTCTTCGACCACGACATGGCCACCGGCTCGGTCACCAGCCCCGGCAACTACACGTTAACCCGCGACGGGGCCGCAGTGGCGATCAAGGGAGTGCGCTACGAGAGCGACATCCGTACCGCCTTCCTGCGCTTCGACGCCCTCGATCCGGGCGAATTCGTGGTCACGGTGAAGGCCGGCGTCGCGAGCCGCGAGGGGCTGACGCTCGGGGCCCCGTTCACCAGCGCGTTCCTCGCCGTCAGCGATTTCTCCGCGCAGGTACGCATTGACTTCGAGGCGACGCGCTCCGACCGTCTTAACGGGACGCTGTCGTACGATGTGCGTGTTACCAATACCACCGAATACGACCTGCTCGCGCCGCTTACTCTGGTCCTCGACCCGGCGCGCTTCTTCGCTGGCGCGCCTGCGGCGCCCAGCGAGCTGTCGGCGAACGGTCTGTGGCTGATCGACCTGTCGCTCGCCGGTCCCAGGCTCGCGCCGGGCGCGTCGACCATCGTGCAGACGGTGACGATCGAGAATCCACTCGGACAGCGTGCGGATCTTGGCTATGGTATCTACGCGCTGCCGTATCCGAACGCCGCGCCGGCCTTCGACAGCACCCCGACGACGACGGCCAGGGTGGGCGAGACATATCGCTATGAAGCGCATGCGACGGATCCGGACGGGCTCATCCGCGCCTACCTGCTGCTGTCGGGGCCGGAAGGCATGACCGTGGATTCCGCGACCGGTGTCATATCCTGGCTGCCCCAGGCCGGCACGCCCGCGCAAGCTAGCGCCGTGCTGCGCGCCTACGATGCGCGCGGTGCCGCGGCGACCCAGGCTTTTGCGATCGATGTCGCGGGGGGCAATCGCGCGCCGACAGTCTTTGGACTGCAGCCGAAGTACGTCCTGCGTGAGGGCCAGTCCTTCATGTTGCCGATGGATGCCATCGACCTTGACGGCGACACCATCGCGCTGATGATGGACCGCCTGCCGCCGGGCGCAGTGTTCGACAGTGCGGGCCGCGTATTCCGGTGGACGCCGACGTATGCCGAAGCGGGCGAATACCGCGACGTCAGGATTCTGGCGAGCGATGGCCGCCTGATCAGTGAAGCCTCGATCGAACTGACCGTGCTGCAAGCGAACGCGCCGCCAATGCTCGCGGGAGTCGCGGCGCGAACGGTGCGCGAGGGCGATCCGATCCGCATCGATTTCGACGCCGAGGACGTGGACGGCGATCTCCTCAGCTTCGCCAGTCCGAATCTGCCCTCGGGCGCGGTCATCAATCCGAACACCGGTGTGTTTGAGTGGGCGCCGGGTTTCGCGCAGGCCGGATCCTACTCGATCGCGATCTGGGCTCAGGACGGCGTCGTGCGCTCGGAGACGACGCTTGCGCTGACCGTGACCAACGTCAATGCGCCTCCGGTTTTCGAAGAACTGGCGGGACTGTCCGTATCGGTACTGGAAAACGAACCCATCGTGTTCCGCGCCTTCGCCTTCGATCCGGACAATCTGACGTTCGCGATCCAGGACCGGCTGCTCAATGGGACGCTCACCGAACTTGAGACTACCAATCCGACGGTGACCTATAGCGCAGCCACCCTGCCGCCAGGTGCGACGTTCGATCCAGTTACCGCGATGTTCAGTTGGGTGCCGACTTTCACGCAGGCCGACTCCTACTCGATATCCTTTATTGCGACCGACGACGGCAACGGCACCGGAGTGCCCCTCAGCAGCACAATTACGGTACCGGTCGAGGTGCGCAATGCAAACCGCGTACCGGTGATGCCCGAAATCAATAACCTCACGGTCCAAAAGGGAGACGTGCTCGAAATCCCCGTGACCGTTACCGACGCCGACGGCAACCTGCTAGATCTCAGTTTCGACGTCACGCTGACGGGCCTGTTGCAAGATGTTGCCTTCAACGGCCTGCCGTTGCGTGACGACGGGCGCGCCCCCTTGTTCGACTTCGTTTCTGCCGGAAATGGGACTGGCGTGCTGCGCGTGGCACCGCTCGAGCGCGACCGCGGCGACTACATCGTGACCCTCGTCGCACGCGACGACGGTGATGGTGGGGGCGCGAAGGCGGTGCTTTCAGCCACTCGCAGCTTCGTCGTCAAGGTCGCTTCGGACGCCGAGCCGCCGCTGCTCGCGCCGATCGGGCCCAAGGTCGCCGTGATTGGCCAGCCGCTGCAGTTCACCGTACGAGCCAGCGATCTCGACCAGGACGCGCTGCAGTTCAGCGCGCAGAATCTGCCTGCCGGTGCGACGCTTGTGCCTGGAGTGGTCTACGGCACGGCCCTGTTCACGTGGATACCCACCGCAGCCGACGCTGGCACGCGCAGCGTCATTTTCACCGTGACTGACTCGACAGGCGGCAGCGACAGCCGCACGATAAACCTCGTCGTGCGCGCGACCAACGCCGCCCCGATACTGTTGCCGGTTGGCGACCGTACGGTGGCGGAAAACGCGCTTCTCGACATTCAGCTTTCCGCCGTCGACGCGGATGGCGATACGCTCACCTATAGTGCAGCCAACCTGCCGCCTGGCGCGGTGTTAGATCCAGTCAACGGCCGACTGCTCTGGCAGACGAATTATTACTCGGCAGGCCGTTACAACGGTCTGGTACTCAGCGTTTCGGACGGCGCCGCGAGCAGCAGTGAGACGATCGCCATTACTGTCACGCAAACCAACCAGGTGCCGTTACTGGCGGCGCTGCAGCCGCTGGGCACGCAGGAGCAGCGGTTGCTGCAATTTACGCTGGTCGGCACCGATCCAGATGGTGACGGTCTTGTCTACACGCCACTCGCATCGCTGCCGCAGGGGGCCGAGTTTGACGGCTCGAACGGCCGCTTCACCTGGATTCCCGGCTACGACCAGGCGGGGGACTACACGTTGGAGTTTGCGGTACAAGATCCGGCGGGCGCGCAGGATACGGTGGCAGTCCGCGTTGGCGTAGCCGACGTAAACCGCCTTCCGGTGCTCGCATTTACCCATCACCAGGTCGCGCTCGGCGACACATTGAGCTTCGCCATCACCGGCAGCGACCCCGATAGCAACGAAACCCTTCAGTTCTCGGCAAAGGGCCTGCCAGAGGGGGCGGTCTTCGATGCCGTCAGCGGACAGTTCACATGGACCCCCGACCCCGGCCAGGCGGGCGACAGCCTCGTCGTGATCAGCCTGACCGATGGCAAGAACGTCGTCGAACGCGGCATGGCGCTACGGGTCAATGCAGTAGCGGTCGGTCCATCGGTTACGATCGTTCTGACGCCTAGCTTCCCGGTGGTGCCGGGCCAGCGTGTCGATGTCACGGTGCTTGCCGACGCTTTCTCCGCGGTCGCCGCCAAGACCCTGACCATCGACGGCGCGCCCGTTGAACTCGACGAGCGCGGTCGCATCACGTTTACACCGCCAGCGACGGGACTGTATCGACTGGTCGCGACCGCCACTGACCTGGACGGCTATACCACAACGTTCGAGAAAGCCCTGAAGGTGCGCGATCCGGCGGACGCAGCGGCGCCGGTCGCAACGCTCGACCCGATGCTCTCCGGGAGTTCAATTCAGGCGCCCACGGCGATCAGCGGGCACGTCGTCGATTCCAACCTCGATTCCTGGCGTCTCGAAATTGCCCGCACCGGTACCGATGCATTCCAGACGATTGCCTCAGGCACGGCAACCATTGACGGCGTGCTCACAACGCTTGTGCCAGGCGCGTACGAGGCGGGCCCTTACCGGCTGCGGCTTACCGCGACCGATGTCGCAGGGCGCAGCGGTGAAGCCGAAATTTTCCTGGAACTGGCAGGCGCTACGGACGCTTCCCGCTATCTCCGTTCGGAGACGGACTTCGTCGCCTCTCTTGCCGGACACGATCTCGCGTTCACGCGCCGTTACGATTCCCACGCGGCCGATGTGGAGGGGTCCTTCGGCTCGGGATGGCGCCTGGCGTGGCGGGATGTCGATCTGGTCACCGACCTGCCGGGCGCAGGCCCCCTGACCCAGGGCACGCGTGCCTATCTCACGCTGCCCACCGGTGAGCGCGCAGCGTTCACGTTTGCGCCCGAGGCAGTGAATGAGGCCGGGATCGTCTGGCACCGGCCGCGCTGGATAGCGGATGGTGCGTCAGGCTGGCAGCTCGAGTCGGCCGGCGCCAAGCTCACACGCGCTGGTGATCGCTTTTATG
>JBKJUC010000251.1:0-13139 GCA_046590325.1 Burkholderiales bacterium
TGGAACAATCCAATTTTGCGCTGCACGCGGCCTTCCCCGTATTCCTGAATAACGCGCTCAACTGGATGGTGAGCGAACCGACGCTGATCAAGTCCGGCCTGGGCACGATGGAACTGCCGCTGGCCGGGGCGCGGGTCATCGCGGCGGACGGCACGGAACTTCCCACGCGGTCGATTCCGGGCGGCAGCCTTGTGGATATGACCGAACCCGGTTTCTATACCGCCGTCTCGGCGCAGCAGCGCCTGCGCATCGCCGTCAACGTCCTTGATCGCAAGACCACGGAGGTGAACAAGTCCGCGCTCAAACCCATGGTGGTCGAGGCATCCGCCGCGCTGTCGGCACCGGCCCCAATGCGCCTCGATCCCTGGCTGCTGCTGTTGCTGGCCGCTGTGCTGCTGCTCGCTTTTGAATGGTGGAGCTGGAACCGGCGGGTCACGCTATGAGCCTGCCGATCGTGATCCGGAGCGCCTGGCCGCTGCTGCTGTTGCTGCTGATACCCCTGCTGTGGTGGCTGAGCGCGCGCACACGTACCAGCCTGAGCCGCCGCCATCTGTTCATCACCACGGCTTTGCGCGGCCTGGCTGTGATCATGCTGGCCCTGGCATTGACCCGGCCGCAATGGAACAGCGGCGCCAGCGATGTCTCTGTGGTGTACGCGCTGGATGTATCGCGCAGCGTGTCCTCCTCATTCATCGAAGCGGCGCTGAAATGGATTGGCGACGCGGATCGCGAGGCGCGCCCGGCACAGTCCCGCTATCTGGCTTTCGCAGACCGTGCGGTGCTGGTGGACGGCATCGACGGCCTGTCGAAAATTCCGGTGACCCAGGACGGTTCGGTGGCGGGCACACTGAACCAGTCGCAGACCAATCTCGAGCGGGCGCTCGACGAAGCGCTGCTCGGGCTGGACCGCGACCGCGTCAAGCGACTGGTGCTGCTCACGGACGGCAACCAGACTGCGGGCGACGTCTGGCGCGTGTTGCCGCGCCTCAAAGAAGCCAATGTTCGCGTCTACCCGGTCCCGGCAAAGCCCCGCGACGACGGCGATGCATGGGTCGACGGCATCGAATTGCCGGGCGGATTGCGTGCGCAGGAACCCGTCAAGGTGGCGGTTCGCGTTTTCTCGCCGCGCGCGATGCAAGCGCGCGTCGTATTGAAGAATGGCAAGGCCGCGATCGGCAGCCGCGAGGTCCAGTTGCGGCCGGGACTGAATCGCGTTCCCTTCGAAGCCAGGCTCAACCGTCCCGGCATGGTCACGCTAAGCGCTGAGCTCGCGGCCGCGGGCGACGGCAGCATCGAGAACAACGTTGTCCAGCAGTCCGCTTGGGTGGGAAGCCGCTCGCGCGTCCTCTATGTTGAGGGGCAATCCGGCAGTGCGGGCTACCTGCGCGACGCGTTGGCCGCTGAGGGCATCGACGTTAGCCTTGCGGCGCCGGCGGACCTTCCCGACAGCGCGGCTGGCCTTGCGGCCTACGATGCGCTCATCCTCAGCGACGTTCCCGCGAAAGCCTTGGCGCCGGGGCAGATGCAGGCGATCGAAGCCTACGTGCGCGATCAGGGTGGCGGGCTGCTGTTCGCGTCGGGAGAAAACGTATTCGGCGAACAGGGCTACAGCGACACTGCGATCGAGAAAGTCCTGCCGGTGCAGTTCCGCGCCCAGGAAAAACGCAAGGACCTTGCACTGGTGATCGCGCTCGACCGCTCCTATTCGATGAAGGGTCGCAAGATGGAACTCGCCAAGGAGGCGACGCGAGCCTCGCTCGACCTGCTGGAGGAGCAGCACCAGTTCGCCGTCGTCGCCTTCGATTCGCAGACCTATATCTCGGTGCCCATGCAGTTCGTGCGCTCCAAGCGAAAGGCGGAAGACCAGATCAGCCGCATTCAGGCAAGCGGGCAAACCAACATCTATCCGGCGCTGGGCATCGTTTACCGCCTGCTGCAGAAGGCCGAAGCCAAGACCAAGCACGTGATCCTGCTGTCCGACGGCGACACCCATCCGGCCGATTTCGAGGGTTTGCTCAAGCGCATGACGACCGACAAGATCGTAGTCTCCACGGTGGCGATCGGCGAGGCCGCCGACCGCGAGCTTATGGCGAACATCGCGAAATGGGGCAACGGCCGCACCTATGCCACCGTCAGCGCCGAGGCGATTCCGCAGATCTTCATCGAGGAAACACAGCGTGCCGTACGCGCGAACCTGCTCGAAGAAGCTTTCAAGCCCGTGCTCAAGCGGCGCATGGCCGCTTTCGAGGGCATAGAAATGGGCCAGGCGCCGGAGCTGAAGGGATTCGTCGCCTCCAAGGCGCGAGACAACGCCGAGGTGCTGCTGACCACGCCTTCCGAATCGCCGCTGCTGGCGCGCTGGCAGTACGGCCTGGGCAAGACCGTGGTGTTCACGTCCGACGTGAAAAACCGTTGGGCGGCGAATTGGCTGCAGTGGCCGGGCTACGGAAAACTGTGGGCGCAGGTCACGCGAGAAGTCATGCGCCGCGATTCCGGCGAGCAACTGGACTTCCGCGTGGATCGCGAAGGCGGGGAGGCCATCGTTTCGCTGTCGGCGCTGACCCCGGACGGGCGCTTCCGTGGAGACCTCGCGCCGAGGGTCCGCATGACAGGACCGGATGGGGTGGCCGCCACGCTGCAGCTGCCGCGTACGGGCGCCGGCATGTATCAGTTGCGCGTGCCGCTGCAGGCGGGCGCGGCGCCGGCGCGTTTCGAACTGCTCGATTCTCCGGGCCTGTCGAAACAGCTGGCGGCCCGCGCCGGGACGCGCGAGCTGCATTATTCGAGAACGGACGAATACCGCGCGTTTCCTCCCAACATGGATTTGTTGCGCGCCTTGGCCGAACAGACTGGTGGCAAGGTCGCGCCGGACATCGGCGAGGTGTTCGCGCGCAACGGCGACGAGAGCCGTACGTCACGCGCCCTGTGGCCCTGGCTGGCGTTGCTGGGATTGATTTTTTACCTGGCGGACCTCACCGTGCGGCGCGCGCCGTGGGCGTGGCGCCGGCTGGGATCGTAAAGGCCGTGCACCCTTACGGGTATACCGAGCTGTCGCTCATAAATGACGTGAATATCGTGAATGCGTGAATATCGCTCTAGAGCTTAAGAGTTTTTACGGCATTCACGGCCTTTTGATGAGGTAGGTCATCGTCACCCGGTTGCGACCGTCGACGTAGGCATAGTTCGCGTCCTGCGTCAGGCCCAGGGCGATAGCGACACCGAGGCCGCCGACCTGGCGCAGGTTCACCGTTGTATCAATGTCAGTGCGCAGGCCGGTGGCAATGGGATCATGCTGGGCTGCGGAATCTTCGTAGGTAAGCCGCGCGCCGCCGTCGGTCTGTTCCAGAGTGAACTGGACGGGGGAATCGCTATCGCCGCGGAACCCGTGCGTCACCGTATTGGTGAACAGCTCTTCGACAATTAACGTCAGTTTGTGGCGATCCTCGCGGCCAAGGCCGGCCATTGCGCCGAATTCCTCGATCAGGGTCCGGACCTGCTCAAACGCCTGCAGGCGGGCAGGAAAGCTGCGGCTCAACCGGATCACGAAATTCCTTGGATCGACAGGGATTTGCTTGTCATGGCAAGGTGCAGGCCCGCTGTTATGATAGCAATGTGCATGGATCTTGCTGATACAAGCTCCGAGCCGGCAGTTGCCGGTCCCGATACCCTTAAGGGGCAAAAAATGAACAAAGTGCTGCCATTCCAACGCGATATTCTGATCCTGGGCTTCTTGACGCTGATGTGCGTTTTCCTGGCGACGCCGCGAGCCATGGCGGCCGATGAGGAAGCCGGCCGCGTCAAGGTTTCCAAGGGTGAAGTATTCATCGAGCGCGCTGGCAAACGTATTGCGGCGCCGGTGGGCGCCTCTGTCCAGGCCAGCGACACGGTCCTCACCGGAGCCAATGGTTCCGTGGGCATTACCTTCCATGACAACAGCCTGCTGTCGGCCGGTCCGAACAGCGAACTGACAATCGACAAATTCGTGTTCGACAGCACCACCCACAAGGGCGAGTTCGACACTTCGTTGAAGAAGGGCACGCTGGCGGTTGTCTCGGGCAAGATCGTCAAGCAGTCGCCTGAATCCATGCGCATCCGCACACCGGCTGCAATCATGGGTGTGCGCGGCACGGAATTCGTCGTTAAGGTGGACGAACGGGCTACGAACTGAAGATGCGTTTTCATGCACCGGCAATTATTGCAGTTTCGTTGATTCTTGGGGCCTGCGCCGCGTCGACGGAACGCAATTCCGCATCCATCGCCTCGGCAGGACCCAAGCCGGTGCCGACCGCCCCGCAATCGATCGAACCGGAAGCGGTGCAACCAGGGACTTCGCACATCGACATGGTCGTTCTGCTGCCAAAGCCCAACGGCCAGATCGGTGGTGTGATGGTCCGCAGCATCGACGGCACGGGCGACCAACTGTTGCTCAACAGGGCTTACGCCGGCGCGCATATCGAGGGTCCCGGCCAAATTCGGGCCGTGACTTACGATGCCAAACGCACGAAGAAGGAATTCGGCACGGCAATCACGGCGCTTCCCAACCGCCCGGCGACGTTTACGGTGTACTTCCTCGAAGCGAAGGACGAACTGACTCCCGAGTCCGAGGGCGAGGTGACGCGGATTTTTGCCGAACTCAAGTTGCGCCTCGATCCGGAGATCTGGGTAATTGGCCACACCGATGCGGTTGGCACCATGCAGTACAACGACCAGTTGTCCCTGCAGCGCGCCGAGCGCGTGCGCGACGACCTGGTCGGCCGCGGCATCCCGGCCGACAGCATCGAAGTCTTCGGCCGCGGCAAGCGCGAACCCCTCATTCCTAACTCGGAAGGCATTCCCGAGCCGAAGAACCGGCGCGTCGAAATCAGCGTGCGCTAGCGCTGATTTGATGATCTGGCCCGGACCTCTTGGGTACCGGCCCGCCGGAGAATGTGCGATCACGCAGCACCCCCGTTCCACCGCAATGCCAGGATCGTAAGGTCGTCTGATTTCTCGATCTCGCCGACGAACAGGCGCACGTCGTCGCGCACCGTGTTCACCGTTTCCGATGTCTCCTTCGTGTCCCGCACGGACTTCAGCGCCAGGAACAGGCGCTGCTTGCCGTACAGTTCTTCCGCCGCGTTCATCGCTTCCGTCACCCCGTCAGTGAAAACGAACAGCGTTTCGCCCGGGCTCATCCGGTACGCCTCCGACTTGTAGGCATACTCTTCGATCACGCAAAGCGGTGGGCCCGAATCGCCCTCAATGCGCTCCGGGTTCTTGCGGTCGGCGCGCAGCATGTAGGGGGCATCGTGGCCGGCGTTGCAGAAATGCAGCTCGCCGCTCCTGAGATCGAGGATGCCGGCGAACACCGTCACGAACAGCATTTCCGGATTGTCGCGGGCGATTTCCTGGTTGGCGGCCTGCATGACTTCGTCGATGGCCGCGCCCGCCTGCAGGCGGCTGCGCAGCGCTGCGCTCTTGTACAGGGCCTTGCTCACCGCCATGAAAATGCTCGCGGGCAGGCCCTTGCCGGCGACATCGCCAACCATGAAGAACAGGCGGTCGTCGTCGAGCTTGAAGAAATCGTAGAGGTCGCCACCGACGGATTTCGCGGTCTCGATCAGCGCCTGCAGGGAAAAACGGGCGTCGTCGTAAAACTTGGCGGAAGAGGGCGGCAGCATGCCCATCTGGATGCGCCGGGCGGCTTCTAGCTCGCCCGCGGCGCGAGCGGCAGCCTCGCGTTCCACATCGAGCGCGCGGCGCAGCGCGCGGCGCTGCGCGTCCGCCTCGGCCAGCGTGCCACTCAACATGACGCCGAACAGGAGGGTGCAGGCCAGGGCCGGCCAGGCTACATCGACCAGTTGCTGCTGCCAGTAGTAGAGGCCGAAGCCCAGGACCAGCAGCCCGGCGAACAGCGCCGCGAACAGGAGCGCCGACATCCTCGGCTTAACCGCGGGAACGGCGAAAATCAACAACCCGCCCAGCGCCGCGAGCAGCACGGCCTCCACATATTCGAGCCAGCCCGGGCGGTGCAGCAGGTTGTCGTCGAATATGCCTTCGAGGATCTGCGCATGGATTTCGATCCCCGGGATGCGTTCGCCGATGGGTGTGGTCTGGTAGTCGAGCAGGCCCAGGCCCGTCGCGCCGATGAGGGCGATTTTACCGCGCATCAGTTCCGGATCCGCTTCGCCACTGAGGACATCCACGGCGGAAACGAAGCGATCCTCGTCGTGGGGGCCGAAGTGCACCCAGATCGAGCCGTCGGGATTGGTGGGAACGAACAGGTCGCCCACGCCGATGCCGCGCACGCCCTTGCGATCGGAAGTGATGAGGAAGGAGGCGTTGCCGCTGGCCAGCCGCAGGGTTTCCATCGACAGCGCCGGCGTCAGCACGCCGTTGACCGTGGCCGTCATCGGCACGCGACGTACCACGCCGCCGCGCGGATCCACGCTCAGCAGGCCATGACCTCGCGCCGCCGCGTCGAGCTCGTCGAGGCTGCGCAAGCCGCCAGCGAACTGGCGCAGATGCGGCTTGGGATCCTCGCCCTTGATGCGAAATGGCGCGGCCCTGCCGGCCTGGCGCGAATCTGGATCGCGCTGTTCCACGCCGGCCACGCCCAGCGCAACCGGGTAGCGCCGCAGGGTCTCGGCCAGGATCGAATCGTTACTGGGCAGCTTCGCCAGGCGCGCGGCAATCTTTGGATCGACACGGTCGATCAGGCGCGCAATGTTGGCCGGAGACAGGCGGTCCGGTTCCGGCATCAGCACGTCCACGCCGATCGCCGCCGGACCAGCCCGCGCCACGGCCTGGATCAGGTCGGCGGTTACGGTGCGCGGCCACGGCCACTGGCCGAGTTGCTCCAGACTTTTTTCGTCGATGGCGACGATGACCGCGGGAGCGGACTGGCGGGCACGCGGTGCGAACTTCTGGTAGGTGTCGAACAGCGCCATGCGCAGTTCGGTAACGGCCTCCAAGCCGGGCAGCAGGAACAGCGCCAGCATTGCGGCGAGGACGGCTACGCCCAGGGGGCGGCCGTGCGCGCCGGTCAGCAGGCGCAGCCAGACGCGGTCCTTTCCCTGCGCAGGCGCGGCGGATAGCGGGCTGGCGGCGCTCACACGTCCAGTTCCATGCCGTCGTAAGCTGCCGTTATCTTCAGGGGTTGGTCGCCGCGGGTAAGTTCTTCGAAGCGCATGGTCTCGTTGAGGACGGACTGAATGCGCTCGTCGTTGAATGCCGGTTCATGGTGGAACATGCAGAGGTGCTTCACGCCGGCCATTTGCGCGAGCTCGACGCCGACGATGTTGCTGGAGTGCCCCCAGTCTTCCTTCACCGACACCGCGTCGAGCAGGGAATACATCGCATCGAAAATCACCAGGTCGGCATTACGGAAGAACTCGACGAAGCTGGCAGTCTCGGCCGGGTCCTCGAGCTTGTGCTCGGAATCCGTGGAATACACCAGGCTTTTACCGTCACGTTCGAAACGATAGCCGTATGAGTTCCCGGTGTGGCGCTGCAGTTTGGGCGTCAGCCTGAACCCGGCGATGTCGGCGGTCTGGCCCGCCTGCAACTTGATGAACTCTATCTTTGCCGCCAAGCGCGAGAAATCGACCGGGAAGCAGGGCGCGGATTGCTGCAGGCGCAGCGCCTGTTCGATCACGTCGTGGCAGCCATAGATGCGCAGCGTCGCGCCGGGGACATATGCGGGGGCGAAAAACGGGAAGCCCATGATGTGGTCCCAGTGCACATGGGACATCACGATGTTCACGACTGGCGCGACCCCGGCCCTGGTGCGCGCCATGATGCGGGCACCAAATGCGCGCGCGCCGCTGCCCATGTCGCAGGCCAGGAACTCGTCGGTACCGGTTTCGATTTCGACGCAAGGAGAATGGCCGCCGTAGGTCTGGAGGACGGAGAAGTCGAGGTCGTTCTCGATGAACGTCTGCAGCTTCTCGGGCGTGTTGACGCCTTTTTCCAGGGCGAGCGCCAGGGCACGTTCGATCTTGCGTCGGATGTCGGCGGAGGTCAGCGCGACCGGAATGGAGCCGCGGGTTCCCCAGAAGCGCACACGCATGTCCGCCTCCCGCCCCGGCTATTTGCCCGCTTCGAGGGCTTTGAGCGCCGCCAGCGACAGCTGGGCGAGGGCTTCGCGCACGGTGGCAAAGGTCGCGAACACCAGCGTGAAGCGGCTGATCTCGAAGATCTCCTTGACCACGGGCTGCATGGCCGCGACCACGATGGTGCCGCCCTGGGATCTAGTCTGTTTTTCCGCGAGCATGAAGCAGCGCAGGCCTGCGCTGCTGATGTAGTCCACGCCGGCAAGGTCGAGGACCAGCTTTTCGCCGTTCGATGTGCAGAGCTCGACGAAGGGAGTGAGGCCGTTGCGGAAGTTTTCGCTGTTTGCGTGGTCGATCCTGCCCTCCGGAGAGAGCACGAGCACGTCGCCATACGTTTGGTTTCGGATTTCCATGCTCTTTTCCGGTTGCGACGGGGCAATGCCGGGAACTGTCGATTCAGGCAGGCATGTCATGCAAGCCGCGTGCCGGTTGGGCGAGGGGACGCCCGTGACCGTGCTCCCTGTTCACGGTCAGCCGGATTGCGCAGGCGCTAGTGTAAACCGGAATCGGCGCCGCACGGCGCCTGGGTGGCAGGAAGGACTACGCCGGAAGGCGAATGCATGGAGCCGGCATGCCAGGACCCGGAACTCCCGTGTACGGTAGACCAGAACCCAATTCCTTCCCTGGTCCTGGCCTTCCTCTGCGTTTCCTTCGAATCCTTTGTGCCTTTGCGGTAAAGCGGTAATCAAGCGAAGACCGGGAAAGTCTCGAACCGCTGAGAGAACAACCGCTGGCTGTCGCTGTAGCCCAGCCAGCCCTCGATGACGGTGGCGTAGACGCGGCGGAAGTCAGTGGTGAACTGCAGGTTGTCGCCCTCGTCAAGCGCGGAAAGGTTCGATGGAGTGCCGAAATGGCCGCCGCGGACGTTTTTGCCGATCAGGTACATGTGGTTAGCAGTGCCGTGGTCGGTGCCCAGGCTGGTATTTTCCGGCACGCGGCGGCCGAATTCCGAGAACACCATCACCACGACGTCGTCAGCGCGGCCGATGCGTTCCATGTCCTTCATGAATCCCGCGACCGCATCGGACGTGTAAGTCAGCAGGCGCTGGTGCAGGTCAGACTGCTGCACGTGGGTGTCGAAGGCGTTGTGCCGAAACGAGGTGTAGAACAGGCGCGTTGGCATGCCGGCGGCGATCAGCGATGCAACCTTGGGCAGATCGACGGCGGCGATGCCGTAATCCACTGGCGTCTTGTATTTGGTCCATGCGTCGCGCACAAGCTGCGACGCTTCCCTGGCGCTCCTGGCGATGTCGAGCAGGTAGCGCTGCGACGCATTGGCGGTTTCGGGGACTTCATCGACGTGATCCAGTAGCGACCGCGTCTGATACATGCCTTTGCGCCCGAACGTGTTGGGATCATCGAATACCACGGGAACGTGGTCCTTCGCGCGAACCGCCAGCGACTGCACTTCGTCGATGTTGACGATGAAATTGGGCGTCAGTTTCGGATCGATGGCATCGGCCAGCCTGCCCACCCACCCGTATTCCTCGCCGCTGTTTGGCGCGCCCGTATGCCAGTACGCCATCGAGGTGAAATGCGAGAACGAGGGCTGGGCGTAGCCGCAGCCGTGCACCACGGCCATCTTGCCGTCCTTGTACAGGCGCTCGAATCCGGCCATTCCCGGATTGAAGCCAAAACGGTCGTCGATTTTGCGCAGCTTTTCCGGACGGATGCCGATGTGCGGGCGATGGCGGTAGTAGGCGTCATCGGCGTAGGGGACCAGGGTGTTGAGGCCGTCGTTGCCGCCGGACATTTCCAGTACTACCAGGATGCGGTTTGATGCGACTGCTTCGGCAGCAGCGGCCGTGCGCGAAAAAACCAGCGGCAAGGCGGCCGTGCCGAAACCGGCCAGGCTCGCTCGCAGGATCTCGCGCCGTGTCCACGTTTTGAGCTTGGGAGATGAAATCATGTTTTCGCCTTTCAGCACCTTCTCCGCCTCAGGAGGAGAGGGTGGGGGGTGGTGGTCTTTATCCGAGTTGGTATTCCGGCAGCGACAGGATCAGGTGCAACGTCAACCGGAGGGGTTCTTCAAGGAAGGTCTCGGTGCCCGCGAGTTCCGATGTGCCGAGTTCGCGCGACAGGAATTCGGCGACGCGTTGGCGCGTGTCGCTGTCCAGACCCACGGAGAGGAAACGCGCGGTCAGGTAATCCACCGCTTCACGGGTGTTGCGGCTTCCGGCGGCCAGGACCATTTTCGACAGGTCAAGCTGGGCGGTGGCTCGCGGGATCGGCTTCACTTTTTGCAGCGCCGTCTGCCAGCCGCGATAGCTTGCGAGCCTGGTGTTGAAATCTTCGTCGCGGTCGGCCTGCATGGACATGGAGGTGACTTCCTTCGCATCGGGCTTGGTCGCCGTGGTTACGTCATAACCCTGGGCCAGCTTGTCGTTCACGAGGGCGATCTGGTAATCGCCGCCCGGATAGCGGTCCGGCGGCAGGAAATTGATGTCGGGAAATACGATGTCGTAAACGAAATTGCCGCGCGTCAGGAGCAGGCCTGGCGTGATCCAGCTCTTGCCATTGGCCCAGCCTGCGACGGTTGGCGGGAAGAACAGCTTCTGGCCCAGGGACTCCGTGACATCGTTGAAATCCGGCACGCCCGGCACTTCCTTCAGGCCCATCTTACGATAGGTGCCGACCACCATTTCCACGGGCGGCTTTATACGCGTGCCGGTGCTGGCGGCGCTGTAGAAGTCTTTCGACAGGAATATCGTCTCCAGGAGCGGCGCGAGTTCATAGTTCGAGTCGCGTAGCACAGCGCCAACCTGTTTCCTGAGTTCCGGCGTGATTTCCTGGCGCACGAAATAGCGGTATATCTTGCTGCCGAGGTAATCGGCGGTGACCGGCTGCGCGAGGATGACGTCGATTACTTCCACGCCATCGTAGTTGCCGCTTTGCCCCAGCACATGCTTGACGGAATCGTCGTGGCGGTCCGGATTGATGACGAACGTCAGGTCATTGAAGTTCCAGCCGGTGAACGCCCGCGCCGCTTCGCGGATGTCCTTCTCGGTGTAGTTGCCTACGCCCATGGTGAACAATTCCATGATCTCGCGCGCGAAGTTTTCGTTGGGCGCGCCCTTCACGTTCACGCCGGCATCGAGGAAGGCCAGCATTGCGGGATCCTGGGCCACGCTGACCATCAGGTCGCGGAAATTGCCCGTGCCCTTGTCCTGGAACAGCTGGATTTGCTTGAGTAGTTTGCGGTAGTCACGGATCTTTTCCTCGCTGTTGGCGAAATGGCCATGCCAGAACAGCGCCATCTTTTCTTCCAGTGGCCGTTCCGTGACCAGCATGCGGTTGGCCCACCAGTAGGACATGCGGTGCGTTTCGAGGCGGCTGGCACGCAGCCAGTAGAAGAACTTGTCGGCGACCGGCTGCAGGCGGCGGTTGCCTGCCGGCTTGACCTTGACGCCCATCGATTCGCCGGTTTCCTTGGCGCGGTCCGTGGCTGCTGGTCGGGAAACCGGAAAGGGTTCGAGGCCGGGATCGTGTACGTCCGATTCGTCGAACGCAGGCAGCGGATTGGGAACGTCCTTGTTGCGAACGAGATGGCGGACCGCCGCCTGCGGGGTCATGGCGGCATAGCGCGCCACTTCCTCCGGCGTGCCGCCAAAACCGGCGCGTTCGAGCAGGTGCCCGGCTTTTGCGTAGTTCCAGTCTTGCGCGTTGATCGGGCTCAGGTCGCCGGCGCCGTCGGCACTGGACGCGACGGCCGGTATTAAGAGGAGGACCACCAGCAACAGCGCTTTCGGGTGCATTTCGTGAAGCATGTTTACCCCTGCGATTCATGGCGATAAGACGAAACGTTATTCTGAGTGATATCGCCCGATCCTGCCTCGGAAAATACTGCAAATGGCTTTCATGATTTTCATGACGCACTTTGCTGGTTCCGGCTTGACGATCCCAAACGTGGGGAGTAGCGTTCCGACCCACAAAACTACAACATGCAGTTTCCTGCCTCAATCCCGGTACCAGCTTGGTTACTACGTTCTCCCTACTCGCGGTCGGTTTTTTCCTCGGCATGCGCCATGCAACCGATGCCGACCACGTCATAGCCATTTCCACCATCGTGAGCCGCCAGCGTTCGATGCGCGGCGCGGCCCTGATCGGCGCGATCTGGGGCATCGGCCATACGCTGACTGTGGCGGTGGTTGGCGGGGCGATCATCCTGTTCACCATCGTGATCCCGCCGCGCCTCGGTATGGCCATGGAGTTCGCAGTAGGCGTCATGCTGGTGCTCCTAGGCGTGCTCAACCTTACCGGGATGAACCTGTGGATCCGCGACAACGTCAACATCGCGCCCGGCGGGCACAGCCATGATCCCGGCAACCCGCATGGCCACACGCACGCGCACGGCGACTATGCGCACAGCCATCTGCATGGCCACGGCCAGTCGCAGCACGGTCATGCAGAGCACCAGACCCCGCAGGCCTGGCTAGACCGCAAGCTGGGCGATTTCGGCGTGTACCAACTCGCCAGGCCGCTCATCGTGGGCATCGTCCATGGGCTTGCCGGGTCCGCTGCCGTCGCGCTGCTGGTTCTCACGGCTATCGATGATCCGCTGTGGGGAATGACTTATCTACTGCTGTTCGGGGTGGGCACCGTCGCCGGCATGATGCTGATCACGGTGGCGATCGCCGCGCCGTTTGCGTACTCCATGGAGCGCTTTCCGCAGTTCAACGCGTATCTGCGGGTGGCGTCGGGACTGCTCTCAGTAGGATTCGGCTTGTTCCTGATCTATTACATCGGTTATGTGGACGGACTGTTCGGGGACAATCCGGCCTGGACGCCGGGGGTCCCGATCAAATCGCCGTCGTAAGATAAATATATGAAAGGTAGTCGTTTTTAATGCAGCGCAGCATTGACGATCAAAGTGCCAACCGTTAAATTCGCACAATGTTTCAGTATGTAAGCGGGCCGCAAAGAACGGCCCGGATGGCAGCGATTCATGACGGCAATTAAGGGATTCGCACTCGGGGGTCTGGTGACCGCCCTCGTTGCGGTGGCACTGGTGGCCGCATACCGGGAATCCGCAAAGCAGAAAGCAAT
>JBKJUC010000270.1:0-13093 GCA_046590325.1 Burkholderiales bacterium
TAGGAAACACGGCTGCCTGGCTGGATCAGGCCGGTGGCAGCGAGATCTTCGGCGTTGAACATCAGGCGCGGACCAAGGTTGAGAAACCCTGCACTCGATTCCGGCTCCTCGCTCACCATCGCGGCGATGCCGAAGTCGTGATTGCCCAGAGTAATGCGATCGCCGATCTTCAGATCGAGGCGGCGCAACAGGCGATCATCCACCCAGACGCTGCCCGCGGGCGGGATGCCCTGCGGGTCCGAATCGGCGCCCGCTTCCGACTGCCGAATGCGCAGCCGCCCGCGCAGCGGATAGCCGGGCGCCACGGCTTTCACTTCGCTCAGCATGCTGCGGTCGCCGGCCTGGACCATGCTCGGGAAGCGCACGGCTTCGGTGGTCTTCAGGCCGAGCGACTGCGCCCGTTCGCGATACTGGTCCGTCAGGGGAACATCGGAAACAACAACCAGGTCGGCGCCGAGCAATTGGCTAGCCTCGCGGGACAGCGTACGCCCCACCCTGTCCGCGAAAAACGCAACGGTCGTGAGACTGGCAACGGCGACAATCAGCGCGACCGCAAGGACCCGCTGCTCGCCGGCGCGCCAGTCGCGCGCCAGCATGCGCGCGGCGAGGCGCACCGTCGCCAGCCAACCAATGTCAGCGGCGCTCATCGGCCGTCACGCGTCCCGAACTGAGCCGCAAGCGGCGCGGGCAGCGCTGCGCCAGCGACTCATCGTGCGTGACCAGCAGCAACGTGGTCCCCGCCTCGCGATTGAGTTCGAACATGAGGGAAATGATTTCCTCGCCCGTGGCGGAATCGAGGTTGCCGGTCGGCTCGTCCGCGAACAGCAGGCGCGGC
Source organism: Burkholderiales bacterium (assembly GCA_046590325.1). Classification (GTDB taxonomy): domain Bacteria; phylum Pseudomonadota; class Gammaproteobacteria; order Burkholderiales; family JACQAP01; genus JACQAP01. Next base: position 836 of record JBKJUC010000270.1, read on the forward strand.
TGCGTCGCGAATGCCCGCGCCACAGCGACGCGCTGTTGCTCGCCGCCCGAGAGCTGCCGGGGATAGTGGGTCAGGCGCTCTGCGAGCCCCGCTCTGCCCAGCCAGTCCGCCGCCTTCTCTCGCGCGTCGGCCCGCCCGGCGAGTTCCAGCGGCAGCATCACATTCTCCAGCGCCGTAAGCGCCGGCAGCAGTTGGAAGGACTGAAACACGAAGCCGACCGAATCGCGGCGCAGGCGGGCGCGGCCATCCTCGTCCAGTGCGAACAGGTCCGTGCCATTGATCCGCACCGAGCCGGACGACGGCACGTCCAGGCCCGCCAGCAGGGCCAGCAGGGTCGTCTTGCCAGACCCGGAGGCGCCGAGGATGGCAACCGCCTCGCCAGCGGCGATTTCCAGGGAAACGTCCTGGAGGATGGTCAGCGTCGTGGTGCCCGTGGAAACTTGCTTGGTCAAACCCGCCGCCTTCACAATGGGCGGCATGAGAATATCAGCCATGCTTCTGCGAATCGTCCTCTTGTTGTTGGTTGTCGTTGCTGCGCCTGCGGGAGCCGCGCAAACCATCCTGGTCTTTGGCGACAGCCTTTCGGCGGGCTATGGCCTGGCCCAGGGCTCCGGCTGGGTCAGTCTTCTGGAACAGCGGCTGCACCGCGAAAAACTCGATTATGTAGTGGTCAACGCCAGCATCAGCGGCGAGACCACGTTCGGCGGCCGCAATCGCATCAATTCGGTGCTGCAGGAACACAAGCCGGCCGTGGTCATCGTCGAGCTCGGCGCCAACGACGGCTTGCGCGGCAGCGCGGTGGAAACCACGCGCGCCAACCTCGTCGCCATCGTGGCGGCGTGCCGCAAGGCCGGCGCCAAAGTCCTGCTGGTCGGCATGCGCATTCCGCCCAACTACGGCCCGGTTTACACGCGCCGCTTCGAGGCCATGTTCGCCGAGGTGGCTAGACAGCAGAACACTTCACTGGTTCCTTTCATGCTCGCGGGATTCGCCGAGAAACGCGCGATGTTCCAGGCGGACGGGATTCATCCTTCCGCCCAGGCGCAGCCGCTGGTGCTCGACAATATCTACAAACGTTTGCGCGCGCTGCTGTTGCCCCGGCTCCGGTAACCCGGGGCCGCATGCTGCATGAATCATGACACGGACACCGTTCTGCCGTTGTACGATCTCGCCGCGAGGCAGCCGGAGAGCGCGCGAGTGAACTATAGCTCGGCCCACCCGCTGAAAGTTTGTCAGCAATGTAATGGTCGGTCCGCCGGAGCAGAAAACGCCCCCCCACGGAAGTAAAACCAACAGGCAGCGGCACGGCCAGCCGGGGGCAATTCCACTACGTTTGTGTTCCCGGTTTGCTTTGAGTACCTTTGCGTCCCCTGAAGGGACATGCAAGAAGAATCTTTGGCGATGAAAAGACGGACTCCATGAAGCTGGCCTTGAAAATAGACGTCAGGACCTGGCGCGGCACCCGGGAAAGCGTGCCATGGTTGATGGATCTGCTGGCCACCCACGGTGCCGGCGCCACCTTCCTGTTTGCGCTCGGTCCGGACCACTCCGGTCGTGCCCTGCCCAGCCTCCTGCGCCGGGGCGCGGTCGCAAAACTGAGGCGCAAACCCCTCCTCACCCAGTACGGCTTCAAGACCCTTTTCTACGGGACGCTGCTGCCCGCGCCGGACATCGGCGCGGAGTGCGCAGAGGTCATGCGCAGCGTGCGGGATGCGGGATTCGAAGTGGGCATCCAGGCCCACGACCGGGTGGCCTGGCAACGCCACGCGGCGGGGGCCGGGCCGGACTGGACTCTGCGGCAGATGCAGCTGGCCTGCTCGCGCTTCGAGGAGATATTCGGAGAACCGGCGCGGGTGCATGGCGCTTCCGGCTGGCAGATGAACCGGCACGCCTATCGGCTTACGCAGCGCCTGGGTTTCAGCTACTGCTCGGACACCCGGGGGCGCGGACCCTTCATCCCCGTGTACAAGGCGGAGATCGTGGCCTGCCCCCAGCTGCCCACCACTCTGCCGACGCTCGACGAGCTGCTAGGCTCCGCTGACGTAACCGTGGACAACATCGCCGAACGTACGCTGGGGCTGACCCGCGACCCGCCGCCGATGGGCCATGTCTATACGTTGCGGGCAGAACTCGGCAGCCGGCTGCCGCTTGTCCTTGAGCGGCTGCTCGAGGGCTGGCGCGGACAGGGTTACGAAGTGGTGTCGCTCAACCAGTACATGGAATCTCTGGTTTTCAGCGACCTGCCGCGCCACGAAATCACCGAAGGCGAAGTCCCGGGCCGCCGCGGCCCGCTGGCACTGCAGGGTCGCGAGTTCCTCGCCGGCGTCTAGGACTTCACAACCCCTTAACCGCAAAGGCGCAAAGACGCAAAGAAGTGCCGCAAAGGAAAGCGGTGAGCCCAAAAACTAAGACGTGCGATCGGGTGCCGGACGAGTGACGTTACCTTCAGTCATTTGTATTTGTTGCCTCCTTTGCGTTCCCTTTGCGCCTTCGCGCCTTGGCGGTTAAGGGTAACGATTGAACCCTATTGCATTCGGCGAAAGTTTCGGTAAACATAGCCGCAGGCAATGGAAACTTCGCTGGTTGGCCTCAAGGTTCCCGACTTCGAATCCACTTCGACGGGTGACCCAACGTTCAAGCTCTCTTCGGCGCGGGGACGAATTCTCGTCCTCTACTTTTACCCCAAAGACAACACTCCCGGCTGCACCATAGAAGGCCAGCAATTCCGCGATCTGCATGCGGATTTCGCCAGCGCCGGCTGCGCCGTCTACGGGGTCTCTCGCGACAGCCTCAAGTCGCATGAGAACTTCCGCTCGAAAATGGCATTCCCCTTCGACCTTCTTTCCGACCCCGACGAAAGGCTGTGCAGCCTGTTCGGTGTCATGAAAATGAAAAACATGTATGGCAAACAGGTGCGTGGCATCGAGCGCAGCACCTTTGTCATCGACCGCGACGGAGTCGTACGCAGGGAATGGCGGGGCGTCAAAGTGCCCGGTCACGCCCGGGAGGTACTGGATTTCGCAGGATCCCTTTAATCGTAACTCACAGGAGCGCGGATGATCCCCAGACGGACTAGATCCTTCACCCACCTTTGCCTTCGCATCACCTCCAGCCGCATCACCGGGGCGGCGTCATGACCCCGCGCAAAGCTTCCGCCCCCACCCTCGTTACCCGCATTCACCCCCACAACAAGCTGTTCGTCCTCGACACCAACGTACTGATGCACGACCCTACGAGCCTGTTCCGGTTCGAGGAGCACGACGTGTATCTGCCGATGGCCACGCTGGAAGAGCTCGATTCGAACAAGAAAGGCATGTCCGAAGTGGCGCGTAACGCGCGTCAGGCGAGCCGCTTCCTGGACGACATCGTGTCCAAGACCGTGGAGGACATTTCGGCGGGCATCCCGCTCGACAACTCCGGCGCCAAGGAAGCCACCGGCCGCCTGTTCCTGCAGACCGAGTCGATCAGCGGCGAACTGCCGGCGCGGCTGGCCGCGGGCAAAGCCGACAACCAGATCATCGGCGTGGTGAAGCACCTGCATGAAAGCCACGACAAGCGGCAGGTCATCCTCGTCAGCAAGGACATCAACATGCGCATCAAGGCACGTGCGCTGGGTCTTGCCGCCGAGGATTATTTCAACGACAAGGTACTTGAGGACACAGACCTGCTGTACACCGGCGTGCGCGAACTGCCCGCCGACTTCTGGGACCAGCACGGCAAGGAGATGGAGTCCTGGCAGCAGGAAGGCCGCACTTTCTACCGCGTGCGCGGGCCGCTGTGCGGCAGCTTCATCGTCAACGAATTCCTCTACCACGAGGCCGACAAGCCCTTCTACGCGCAGGTCAAGGAACAGACCGGCAAGACCGCGATACTGCAAACGATCCGCGAGTACACCCATCAGAAACACAACATCTGGGGCATCACTGCGCGCAACCGCGAGCAGAACTTCGCCCTCAACCTGCTGATGAACCCCGACATCGACTTCATCACGCTGCTCGGCCAGGCCGGCACCGGCAAGACGCTGCTGACGCTCGCTGCCGGCCTGATGCAAACGCTGGAGGAAAAGGTCTATACGGAAATCATCATGACCCGGGTCACCGTGCCTGTCGGCGAGGACATCGGCTTCCTGCCGGGAACCGAGGAGGAAAAGATGACACCGTGGATGGGCGCCCTCGACGACAACCTGGACGTGCTTAACAAGACTGACGACGAGGCTGGCGAATGGGGCCGCGCCGCGACCCGCGACCTGATCCGTTCGCGGATAAAAGTGAAGTCGCTGAACTTCATGCGCGGGCGCACCTTCATCAACAAGTTCCTGATCATCGACGAGGCGCAGAACCTGACGCCGAAGCAGATGAAAACCCTCATCACCCGCGCCGGTCCCGGTACCAAGGTGGTCTGCCTGGGCAATATTTCCCAGATCGACACGCCCTATCTCACCGAGGGCAGTTCCGGCCTGACCTACGTGGTAGACCGCTTCAAGGGTTGGGCGCACAGCGGACACGTCACGCTCATGCGTGGCGAACGCTCCCGCTTAGCCGATCACGCGGGGGAGGTCCTCTGAAGCAGACCCGGATTGCAGCCTGTTGATTCGATTACGGCAAAGCGTTGCATCTTGCTAGACAAGGGCATACACTGCCGACCACAATATATGGTGCATATGCACTGAAATCGAACAATATATAGTCCACAAGCGAGTGCTCAGACCGATCACACCGCCGATTGCATGGCAGGCGATAACGGCCTTCGCCGGGTTTTTCATCCTGTTTCCCGTGCACGCCGATCCGGTCGATCTGTGGCGCATCACGGTGCTCTCGCGCCAGGGCGAGCCGCTCAAGGCCGTCGCCACCCTCGAATCCCTTCCCGAAGAACGTATCACCGATGAATGCCTTTCCCTCGGTTCGGAGGCGGACGCCCCGGGCTCGGATATTCCCCTGCTGAAGCAGGCAACGCTCAAGCTGAATACCGCACGCACCGCTGTAGAAATCAGCACCGACGCGCCCGTTTCCTCCCCCTCCCTGGAACTGGTCCTGCGGGTCCAGTGTCCAGGGACTTTTTTGTATGCGCGCCATTTTTCCACGCTGATTCCCCCGGCATCCGCGGCGATCACCGGCAATGCGATTCGCCCGGGTTTCAGGCTCAAGGTCGGGTCTGGAGAGACGGTCGGCAGCCTCGCGGCGGCGGTAGCGCCCGGCAATCCCAAGCTGCAGAAACAGCTGATGCAGGAAGTCATTTCCGCCAATCCCCAGGCATTTCCCGATGGCAAGGCACGTCCGATTCCAGCGGGCACCGTGCTGTGGTTCCCGGACCTGCGTAAGGTTGCAGGATCGGTCATGCGCAAGCCCGCAGCCCAGTCCGCAGCCGTTCCCGTGGCGCGACCCAAGGCAGCGAAGGCCGCGCAATCGGTCTCCGATCCGGTGGCGGCCCCCGTCACTACTGCTGCGCCGAAACCCCGGCGACCAAAGCAGCCTGAATCCGCGACCACCGGCGAACCCATCAAGCTGCGTCAGGCCCTCGAACTGGGCGAAAAGCCCGGCCCGCAGGAATGTCGGATGCTGCTGCCCCTTTGCGGTGTGCTCGATGCGGTGACCGCCTCGACACCAGTACCGGACATGGAAAAGCGGGCCAGCGGACTGGAGTCCGGGTTGAATGCCCTGAAGCTGAAGCAGGACAGCATCGACAGTCAGTTGTCCCGGCTGGAGCAGTCACTGCAGGAATTGAAGAAGGTGGTCGAATCGCGGCCGGCGGCCGCTGCCACCGCCACGGTGCCCGCCCCCGCTCCACCGCCGCAGCCTGAAATCCGTACGGTGGTCAAAACGGAGTACAAGGCCGGCCCGATCCCCTGGTACTTCTGGGCGGCGGTTGCGATTGCCGCATTGGCTGCAGCGGCAGGTGGGTTCCTGTTCGGCCGCCGGCGCGCTTTCAGCGAGTCGCTCGCCGACAGCGAAGGCCGGCTTGACGAGATGCTGGCCTCCGCTGCCGACGAGATGCGCGCCCTGGACCGCGTGCCGACGCCACCGCCGAGGATGACCCGGGTAACGCCTGTTGCGCCGCCGCCGTCCATGCGCGACACCGGGGTCAAGGCTGTCAATGGCATCGGGACGCCCAAATCGGAAGTGCCGGATATCGCCTTCGATACACAGATGATGGAAGCGGCGACGAATGTCGATCTCGAACTCGACAGCGGGCCCAAGGACAAGGCAAGCAGCGAATCGGCGTCTGGTGTGTCCTCGGACCTCGCCTTCGAAATGGATCAGGCCTTGGACAATACGCGCTCGATGTTCACCGACGTTGACCGCTTCATCGCGTTGGGCCGCACGCAGAACGCGCTCAGCCTGCTGCAGTTCCAGGTGGTCAAGGATCCCAAGGACCGCGACTCCTGGATCAAGCTGCTGGCGATCTACCGCCAGGAAAAAATGGATGCCGAACTGGAGAAGTCGCTGCGCGAATTCCGCCGCAACTTCCCGAACGACAAAGCCGCTGTCTAACTCCTAACCGCAAAGGCGCAAAGACGCAAAGAAAAGCGCGCAAAGGAAGGCAGCAACAAACACGCCCCGAAAATCGAATACCCGCGTCTGTCCCTGCCAGCATATGGCAAGCTTTTTCGCCGGGGTATTCTTGCTTTCCTTTGCGTCCCCTTCGCGTCCTTTGCGCCTTTGCGGTGAAGGGTTGCCTTAAAAACGCCCGGGATTGGCGGAATTGACGAAGCGCGTGTATTCCCCCTGGAACACGAGGTTAACCATCCCGATCGGGCCATTTCGTTGCTTGCCGATGATGACTTCGGCTGTGCCCTTTTCGGCCGACTCCGGGTTGTAAACTTCGTCGCGGTAGATGAACAGGATGACGTCCGCATCCTGCTCGATGGCGCCGGATTCGCGCAGGTCAGACATGACCGGGCGCTTGTTGGGCCGCTGCTCCAGGCTGCGGTTGAGCTGCGACAGTGCGATCACCGGCACGCTCAGCTCCTTTGCCAGCGCTTTCAGGGAGCGCGATATTTCCGATATTTCCGTGGCGCGATTCTCACCCTGGCTGCTGGCGGACATCAGTTGGATATAGTCGACGACGATCAGGCCGAGCCTGCCGTACTGGCGGTGCAGGCGGCGCGCCCGTGCGCGCAGTTCCAGCGCATTGAGCGCCGCCGTCTCGTCGATGTGGATCGGCGCCTCGTTCAGGCGGCCCACTGCGTCGGTCAGCTTACGCCAGTCTTCATCGGCAAGCCTGCCGGTGCGCACCTTGTGCTGATCCAGCTTGCCGACGCTGCCCAGCATGCGCATCACCAGTTGCGATGCACCCATTTCCATGGAGAAGATGCCAACCGGTAATCCGGCTTCGAGCGCGACATGCTCCGCCATGTTGATGGCCAGCGAGGTCTTGCCCATGCTGGGGCGGCCGGCAATGATCACCAGGTCGCCCGGCTGCAGGCCGGAAGTCATCTTGTCCAGGTCCGTGAATCCGGTAGGGACCCCGGTGATATCCGACGGATTGTCGCGGTTGTAAAGCATGTCGATGCGCTCGACAACTTGGGTCAGCAGCGGCGGCATGTCCAGGAAGCCCTGCTTGCCGCGTGCACCTTCCTCGGAAATGGCGAACACTTTCGACTCGGCCTCGTCGAGCAGTTGACCGGCCTCCTTGCCCATCGGGTTATAGGCCGCGTCGGCGATCTCGGTGCCCACCTCGGCCAGCTTGCGCATCACGGCGCGCTCGCGGACGATTTCTCCATAGCGGCGGATGTTGGCGGCGCTCGGCGTGTTCTGGGCCAGCGCGCCCAGGTAAGCGAGCCCGCCGATGCTGTCGAGTTCCTTGGTGCTTTCCAGGCTCTCGGAGACCGTGATGACGTCGGCCGGTCGCGAGTGTTCGATGAGTTTCGAAATGTGGCGCCAGATCAGGCGGTGGTCGCCGCGATAGAAATCGGATTCGCTGATCAGGTCGGCGATTTTGTCCCAGGCGGTGTTGTCGAGCAACAGGCCGCCCAGCACCGACTGCTCCGCTTCGACCGAGTGCGGCGGCAGCTTGATCAGCTCGACTTGTGTGTCCTGGATTCGCTGCAAAGCGGATTGCGCCATGAATTCGGTGCCTGATTATTAGAGGATTTTTTTCCGCCGCGCCGGAACGGCGCGTGCTCTCAATCTATAAGAGCTGCAGGCCGGGTGCAAAGGAAAAATTGCGCCGTATGAACTACTCGCCAGAACCGCTTGAAACGAAAGCCTTCCAGATAACATCCAACCGCAAAGGCGCGAAGGCGCGAAGAAAGCACGCAAAGGAAAGCGAATGAAATCAATTGCAGGCTCGCTGGACACATTGTGCTTCGCAATCCCGTAATTTCCGCGAAGAGCTGTCTTACTGTGCCGTACTTGCCCTCCTCGGCGCCTCCTTTGCACCTTTGCGGCGAAAGGTTTGTGTTGCGAAAGAAAAAGGCCGCGACGAGTCGCGGCCTTTTGTGAAACGCTTGCGGGTCTAGCTTACGGTTTCGCCCAGCACAGACACCGTGATCGTGGCGGTGATGTCCGCATGCAGGTCGAGCGTGATGTGCACGTCGCCGACCTGCTTGAGCGGGCCTTGCGGCATCCGGACCATCGCTTTGCTCACTTCGTGCCCCTGCACCTTCAGCGCCTCGGCGATGTCGAAGTTGGTCACCGAACCGAACAGGCGTCCGTCCACGCCGGCTTTCTGAGTGATCTGGATCATCAGGCCTTCGAGCTTGCCAGCGCGCTCCTGCGCCTCCACCAGCTGCTTGTTCTGCACCGCTTCCAGTTCCGTGCGGCGGCCCTGGAACTCGGCGATCGCCTTTTCGGTGGCGCGCCTGGCCTTGCCCTGCGGGATCAGGAAATTGCGCGCGAAACCATCCTTGACCTTGACGACGTCGCCGAGCTGGCCGAGGTTGTGCACTTTCTCCATCAATATGATTTGCATGGTCGCGTGATCCTCAGTGCAGGTCGGTGTAAGGCATCAGCGCCAGGAAGCGCGCACGCTTGATGGCGACCGACAACTGGCGCTGGAAACGCGTCTTGGTGCCGGTGATGCGGGCCGGGATGATGCGGCCGTTTTCGTTGATGAAGTCCTTCAGGATTTCGATGTTCTTGTAATCGACTTCCTTGATACCTTCGGCGGTGAAGCGGCAGAACTTGCGGCGCCGGAACAGCGGGCGATTGCTGCGTTCCTTGCCCTTGTCCTTGCCCTTTCCCTTACTTCCTCCAAATCGTGGCATGTCTCAGTCCTCGTTCAAGTCAAATTTGTTCAAATGCAATACCGGTTGTCTTGAAAGCCTGCTTCGCAGTGCCAGGAAACCCTCGAAGAGGTATTCCCTGCCGATCGGCGCAAGGTTCAGCTGTTCCGCCATCTGCCCCAGCGCGACGCCTTCCATTTCCAGGCTCACGCTCCTCGGTTTTCCGGCTTCGACCTGTTCCGACATGTGGCCGATCCTGAAGTTGAGGGCCGGCAGGCCCGCTGGCGTATGGCGCAGTTCCTTGCGTTCGATCAGGTTTCCCGTCAGGACAACGTGGTTGCGGTTCACTCGCTACCGGATGATTCTAACTGCGCCGCCTGTGGCGCAACGGGTGTGGGCGCAGTTGCGGCCGGCTTTTCCGCGTCCGCCCTGGGGGCAGATTCGGACCGGGCGCCTTCGCCAACGACGGTGCGCGATTTCTCTTCCTTCATCATGGGGGACTGCTCGGTCACCGCGCGCGTCATGTTCACGATGAGGTGGCGCACGACGGCGTCATTGAACTTGTAGGCATGCTCAAGTTCGGTCAGGGTTTCCTGATCGCACTCGATGTTCATGAGCACGTAGTGGGCCTTGTGCACCTTCTGGATCGGGAATGCCAGTTGCCGGCGGCCCCAGTCTTCGAGGCGGTGGATGCGTCCGCTGCGCGATGTGACCATCTGGCGGTAACGCTCGATCATCCCGGGGACCTGTTCGCTCTGGTCGGGATGGACGATGAAAACGATCTCGTAATGCCGCATTCAATGTTCTCCTTGTGGGTTGTGCCCCGGTTGAAGCGGGCGGGAAGCCTCCCGGAATGCGGGTCCGGTGAGGCAAGGAAGGGCGCGATTATACAGAGTTATCCTCTGATATCAATCAGCTTTTCACCATGGACTTATCGACTGCCGAGGTGGCGGCTCGCGCTGCCGCAGCATGACCTCATAAAGTGCAACCGTAATGAGCCAGCAGATGAGTGCCGACCATATGTTATGGGACAGGAAGTGAGCGCCCTGCGCGACCCTCGCCAGGCCCACGCCGAATCCCAGCAGCAGCGCGCCCGCCAGTGCGGCTGCGGCCCAACGCCGCCGGCCCAGCCAGATCGAGGCGAAGTAAAAGCCGAACAGGCAAAATCCCGACGCAGCATGCCCGCCGGGCCAGCATTTGCCGGGACCGACTCCGGCCGGCAGCGGATCGAGCAATTCCCTGTAGGGCACGCTGCCGCCGAAATCGCGCATGTCGTAGGGACAATGTTTGCCGGTCACGCCCTTCAAGCCCGCCACCGCCGAGGAACCAATCAGCATCGACAGGAACAGGAACAACAGCAGGCGCCGGTATGGCGCGAGGGCCGGCAGGCGAAAGGAAGCAAGCCACGCTAGCAGCAGGCCAAGTGCAAGGCCAACCACGGCGTTCCTGAAACCGGCATGGAGGATATGTTCCAGCAACCAGTTCCCCCGCAGCGGAAACACGCCGGCCGCCTGGTCGAAGAATAGATCCGAGACAAACGGGTCAAGGCCCGCAAGGTAGATCACCGCCAGCAGCAACGCCGCGAGCAAGACCGCCGCAACCAGATGCCAAACGTAGAAATTCGGCGCGGGCGCAGTCCGAATCATTGCATGACGCATTCGCAGGGGGAGCCGGGTTCAATCGATTGCAGTACGGGCATGTTGCGGTTCACTTGACGGCAGTCGGCCTATAACGACTTGCGGGCCTTGGCGTTTACGTGCGCCAGGCTTGCGCTGCGTAAAACGAAATCATCGCGTCCACATCCGTCACGGAAAAACAAAAGCCCGCCGAAGCGGGCCTTTGCCAACATGTCGCGCTCCTGTCAGACCGGCGCCTTGGCAGCGGTTTTACGCTCCGTTTTTGGCAGCAGCAGGATGATCACGACGCCGATGGCCCCCACTATGGCGAGCGTGAAGAAGGCAGCCTGGCTCGATCCGCCCGTCGCCATGCGGATGCGTCCGATCAGATCCGGGCCGAAGTGTCCGCCGAGGTTGCCCACGGAGTTGATCCAGGCGATGCCCGCCGCGGCGGCCGTGCCCGAGAGGAAGCTGGTGGGAAGTGACCAGAACGTCGCCACCCACGACAGGATGCCGACCGTCACCAGGCTCAGCGCGATGATGGACATAACCGGATCGTGGCCGACGAGCGCCAGCAGAACCAGTCCGGCTACGCCGACCATCAGGCCGCCGGCGGCGTGCCACCTGCGTTCCTGCGTGCGGTCGGAGTGCGCTGCCCAGACCACCATCGCTATGGCTGCAAGCCCCCAGGGAATCATGCTAAGCAGTCCGACCTTAAGGAAATCAGTCTTGGCGATGCCGAGCTCCTGGATGATGGTGGGCATCCAGAAATTCACCGCATAGAAGCACACGACTCCGCAGAAATACACCACCGAGAGTGCCCAGACACGCCCGTCCTTGAATGCGTCCATGAAGCTGTGGCGCTTCACCAGTTCATCCTTGCCCGCGTCGTCCTCCTGCATACGTTGCACAATGAGTTCCTGCTGCTGCGGCGTCAGCCACTTGGCACTTCTCGGACCGTTGGGCAGCAGCACGAACACCAGCACGCCAATGATCACAGAGGGAATGCCCTCGAGCAGGAACAGCCACTGCCAGCCGCGCCAGCCGTTGAGACCGTCAGCGTACTGCATGATGGCGCCGGACACGGGGGAGCCGATAACGTTCGAGATTGCGATCGCGGTCATGAACAGCGCGACCATCTTGGCGCGGCGCGCGCCCGGAAACCAGTAGGTCAGGTAGAGGATGATGCCGGGGAAGAATCCCGCTTCGGCAACGCCGAGCAGGAAACGCAGGAAGTAAAAGGTGAACTCGGCATCGGTGCAATTGAACGTCGTTGCGACCACGCCCCAGTGGATGTCATTGGTAAACATGAACGCCGAGGAAATGATGCCCCAGGTGATCATGATGCGCGCGATCCAGACTCTTGCGCCGACCCTTTCGAGTATCACGTTGCTCGGCACTTCGAAAATGAAATAGCCGATAAAGAATATGCCCGCGCCGAAACCATAGACCACGTCGGTGAACCCCAGGTCGGGCGCC
>JBKJUC010000017.1:0-4190 GCA_046590325.1 Burkholderiales bacterium
AGCGGCGCGGATACGGTCCTGACCGGAAACTGGGGCGTGGACCTTTCATTGCTGATCAAGGCGGCGGCCGACGTCAAGCTGCCCGCAAACTTCTATACCAACTACGCTTACCTGACCGGCACGCCCAGGGCAATCGGCAAGGCGGGTGAAGACAGGGTCAAGACCGTGATCGGGTGGCACATCAATATCCCCGGCACCCCGATCGAGGAATTGGCGCTGCGCTACAAGAAACGCTTCGACGAGGATTTCATTTTCCTGCCGGCTCTGTCGGCTTTCGACATGTGGATAGCCGCAATGGAGAAGGCGAAGTCGTCCGATCCGCTGAAGGTCGCCCTGGCGCTGGAAAACATGCGCCATCCGGGGCCGACGGGAGAACTGTGGATGCGGCCCGACGACCACCAGTTGATGCAGCCGCTGTACGTCGCGACATTCACCAAGGCCGGCGGCGACCTGAAATACGACCTCGAAGATACGGGCTTCGGTTTCAGGACCGATATGCGTCTGGAAGCGAAGGACACCATCCTGCCTACGACGTGCAAGATGGAAAGGCCGTGACGTCGGTGTCCCACAAGGGGATACCGGTCTTCGACCATAAACGGTGAACGGTGAACGGTGAACGGTGATCGGTGATCGGTAAAACTCACTGCAGTTAACAAGGATTCGAAGGACGCCTGGCGTGAAGTCGGGCGTTTTCTTTTTTGGCAGAGCGCGCAACAATGGCGGCGTCATTTCCAGCGTGTAGTCGCGTCCCAGGAAACGATCCCCGCCCCACGGTCACACGCAGTTTCCCGCTGAAAACTTGGGGCACGTACAGTCCGGTGAGCAATTTCCTCAGCTTACAGATGACTTACGGATTGATTTGTTTCGAATTGGTATGTGATCTGTAACGCTCTCCGTATTAAGTTGGCGGTGTCGCATCCAATCTGCTTCTAGTAGGCAGGGTGCATTTGCCTGTGGCACTCCATCGACAGCGACGTCGAGTCTTTCGGTGCCACGGTGGAAGCGATCAGGTTGGGCGTCGCGGCAGACTGAACGGTTCGCTGCGCTCCGGGCGATAGGCCATTTTCTTAAAGGAAAGGAACCAAAATGAACGCGAAAATTTTGATCGGATCCATGGGTATGGCTGCCTTGATCACTGCTGGAAGCGCGCTGGCTGCCGATGTGGGCACGCGCAGTGTCGAAGAGGCACAGGCGGACCTGATGCGGACCTACAAGAGCGCCGGCGGAGAGCCGGGAAAGCTCACAAGCCGGTCCTCGAAGGACGCCTATGCCGATCTGGTCCGCGACTGGGACGGGAAACAGACCCAGCGGCAGGGTGAGATCGTGGGCGCCACATCCAGCGCAGCCCCGGTGGGCTCCCGCAGTGTCGAGGATGCAAACAAGGACCTGATGCGCGAGTGGTGAAGCCTGTAACGGCTTCGACACTCAGTCAGGATCGTTGGGCGTGGCGTTGAATTCGGGTTATTGGCGCGTCCGTCGGATCGAGGCAACGGAGGTCGGGTCTGGCTCTGAAAAGTACGCAACCCGAATGGTGTTGTAGGAAGGTTCTGGCGCCGGCTCCGGGTATTGCAGTTCCGCTGCGCGGGCGAAAGCCTCCGCAGCTGCGGGGCCGCGCTTGAGTTTCACCAAGGCGCGGCCGAGACAATGCCATGCGGCAGGATTGGCTTGATCGGCCGCGACCCAGTCCTGGGCAACGCCTTCAAGCGCGTTCCAATTGCGGTCCGCTTCAAGGGATGCTGCGAACAGGAATTTCGGCAGTTCCTTGTCGGCGCGCTGCCAGAAGGCGGGGCCGTCGGACGACCCGGCAGACTTAGAAGCTGCCTGGCCGGGAATCTGTTCGCCGGCCCAGGCGACTGGCAGCACGAAATGGAAATTACCGCCGGCCACGACCTTGAATCCGATGATGCCGATAAGGCGTCCGGCGGTGTCGAAAAGCGCTCCGCCACTCTGGCCGTAGTCGAAGGGCGCCGAGACTTGCAGGACCCGTGCGCCATTGTGTTCGTGCAGCCCTTTTATTTGCCCAGAGCTGACACTGAGCTTCGCGCCACGCGGGTAGCCGGCTGCGACTACCGCATCGCCGAGCTGCAGATTTTCTGTCGGGCGGATGGTGGCCGGTTTCGCAGCCGACAGCGCCGGAACGTCAAGGATGCACAGGTCGTGCTCGGTATCTGTATAGGCCGGGTAGGCGGGCCACTGCAACACCTCCCGTCCCACCCTGATCGACTTTGCACGACGGGTGACGTGACAGGCAGTCAGGAGTCGTCCCGGAGCAATCAGTACTGCCGATCCATCGGTTACAAGCCCGCCGCCGAGACCCTGGATCCTGTACACCGCAGCCGTGGAATCGGGTTGCGTACCATTCTCTGCCGTGTGGGCACCAAGCGCGGGGAGCGTGAGCAACAACAAAAACAGGAACGGCAGCCGAAGCATTCTAGAGACCCTTTCCGGGAGTAGTGCCCTGAAGTAGTGCCCTCGGGCAAACCGCCGGATTATAGTAGTTCGGTCACGATTTGCGCTAAAGGTTTCATTGCTTCCAGCAATATGCATGCCGATCTTCATCGGTCTACCAATTTCAGTGGGTTAGCGGGCAGGATGATCCCGGCGGTTTGACCTCGGCCCGTACCGGCCAGCCAGGAATGACGAGGGCAGCCCAATCCGGGCTGATTTGAAGTACGGCGTCGCCGCCTGAGTCGTGACGCCGGAACAACGCTGTTGCAGCGCAGAATCCGGATTTGATGGGTCATATCGGCTCCTGGGGAACCCGAGGCCCTGATCCCGGTTGCTTTCACCCGACAGGACTCCCTATTCGGGTCCTGCCAGATGGGTTTGGATTTTCGGGAAGGGGTTTGATCTACGCCCGACAGAAAACGCGAGGCCCCGGCCACGACGGGCGTTTTCTTTTTGTGAAAAGTGGCGCAACAATGGCGTCGTCCCCTCATCAATGGAGGAGGGATGTCGACGAAGCAGCCGCAGCTTGCCAAACTCACAAGGCCACGACTTCACAAAGCGGTGGCGCGTGGACTCGTTAGCGCCGTCGGCGCCCAATTGCGGGTAACGCGCCCGGCCACCGCTCCACGATAGTTGCCATGGCAGCCAAACGTTCGCAGCTTGCCAAGCTCACAAGACCAAGACTTCATAAAGCGGTGGCGAGAGAGCGGCTGTTCGCGCTCCTGGATGACGCGCGGGAGCATGAGCCTGCGATCTGCGTCGTCGGTCCGCCCGGTGCGGGCAAGACGACCCTGGTCGCGAGCTGGCTCGATGCGCGCGGCATCAAGGGCATCTGGTACCAGGTCGATCCGGGCGATGCCGACCTGGCGACCTTCTTCTATTACCTGGGTGAAGCGGCCAAACCTTTCACCCGCAAGGGGCAGCGTCCGCTGCCTGCGCTGACACCCGAATACCTGCAGGATGTCGAAGGCTTCGCCCGTCGCTTCTTCCGGGAGCTCTTCGCGCGGCTGCCCAAGGGCGCGGCGTTGGTCCTCGACAACTACCAGGAAGTTGCACCCGGACAACCGTTTCATCAGTTCCTTGCGCAATCCGCAGACGAAGTGCCCGAAGGCCTCGTGCTGGTTGCCATCAGCCGGCGCGACCCGCCGGATGCCTATGCCAGGCTGGTCGCGAACGAGAACGTGCGGCTTGTGGAATGGGATGCGTTGAAGCTGACTCTGGAGGAAGCCCGTGCGATCGCGGGTAATCGTACGCGCCTGGAGGACGCGGAGCTCGGCCGGCTGTACGCAAGGAGCGGGGGCTGGGCGGCAGGCTTTACTCTCATGCTGGAGGGATCGCGCCGGGATGATGGCCTGGCACCGGATCTCGGCGCGGGCCGTGATGCGCTTTTCGATTACTTCGCGGCGCAGATTTTTGCCAGGATCCCGCGCATTGAACAGGAGTTTCTTGCCGCGACCGCGTATCTGCCCCAGGTTCCAGTGTCGGTTGCCCGCGAGCTGACCGGCAATGCCGACAGCGGGACGATTCTGGAAGATCTGTACCGGCGCCACCTTTTTACCCATCGACGGTCCGGCGAGGAACCCACCTATTGGTATCACGCGCTGTTCCGGGAGTTTCTCCTCGCGCAGGCCGATCGTTTCTGGCCGGACGGTCAGCGTCGCGGGATTCAACGCCGGGCTGGCCAGTTGATCGAGGCTCACGGCCATCTGGAGGCCGCCTTCGACCTGCTGTGCCAGGCGCAG
>JBKJUC010000181.1:0-22616 GCA_046590325.1 Burkholderiales bacterium
AAGCTGCGTGCGGCCATCCAGGCGTTCTTCCAGAAGGACCTCATCGAGACCGAGATATTCCTGCCCTGGACGGCCCAACAGTTGCGCGGGGAGATTTTCGCGAATTGCGAAGTGCTGGAGGAGCGGGCTGACGGCGACGGAACGTTTCTCCGCGTTCGCGGCGAACCGGACACCGTGAATGGCCTGCGCCAGCAGGCCGGTCAAACGCGATGAATCCCGCCCTGTTGCGTGGGCCGGAGGCTTCCTGGAAATACCTGGGGGTGGGCTTACGCTGCAATCCGGGAGATCCGGGGTGAGAGAATTTAAGGACGAATCACAGCAGTCCCGACCTGACTCCAGTACTTGTAATATGGTTGCGATATGAATGATATCTATCTGATAAAAAAAGAATCAGATACAGAATTTATGACCGCGGCATTGGCGCTGGCGCAGGAAGCTGCGGAAGCCGGCGAGGTCCCGGTCGGAGCTGTGGTCGTGAAAGCCGGCCAGATTATCGGGGTGGGATCGAATGCGCCGATCAGCCGGCACGATCCGTCGGCGCACGCCGAGATCCAGGCCATGCGCGCGGCTGCCGCGGCGCTGGGCAACTATCGTCTTACCGATTGCACGCTGTTCGTGACCCTTGAGCCCTGCACCATGTGCGCGGGGGCCATCATGCATGCCCGAATTTCGCGCCTGGTCTTCGGCGCCACCGATCCCAAGACGGGGGCCTGCGGCAGTGTGATCAATTTGTTCGCCGAGGAACGCCTCAACCATCATGCCGTGGTGGAAGCCGGACTGATGGCAGAGCAATGTGGGGAACTGCTGACCCGTTTCTTCCGCAACCGGCGCGCAGTGGGCAGTCAGTGAAGTCCATCCGCATCAGCATTCCCGAGCAGGCGCTGGAACTGAGCGAAAACGGAAGCGTCCTGCGGCGCTACCGGATCTCGACCTCGAAAAACGGCCCGGGTGAAAAATACGGCAGTTTCTGCACGCCGCGTGGCCGCCACATCGTTCGCGCCAAGATCGGGGGAGGTGTGCCGGTCAATACCGTGTTCGTCAGGCGCCGGCCCACCGGCGAAATTTACGATGCTGACCTCGGCAGCCGTTTTCCGGGCCGGGATTGGATGCTGACGCGATTGCTATGGCTGTCCGGATGCGATCCGGGGCTCAACCGCCTGGGCGACGTCGATACCATGCGCCGCTATATCTATATCCACGGTAGTCCGGATTCGGCCGCGATGGGCCAGCCGGGCTCTATCGGCTGCATACGCATGCATAACCGCGACGTCATGGAATTGTTCGACCTGGTCGAGCCCGGAACGCCAGTGGAAATCACCGAATCCGCCATCGAATCCTGAGGTCCGTTCGGTTGTGCGTTGCAGCGTAATTGGGTAGAGTGCCGCCGGCCCGCCGGGCCACGCAAGAACAGGCACAACACGGAGAACAGCCGATGAGACTGATGGACAAGGTGGCGATCATTACCGGATCGGCACGCGGAATAGGCCAGGCCACCGCGCTGAAGTTCGCCGCCGAGGGTGCGAAGGTCGTGGTCTGCGATCTTGACCTCAAGGCGGTCGATGAGGTGGTTGCGCAAATCGTATCGGCGGGAGGCAGGGCTACCGGCTTCATGGTGAACGTCACCGACAAGGCAAGCATCGCCGCGATGGTCCAGGGTGTGATGGACAAATACGGACGCATCGATGTCCTGGTCAACAACGCCGGCATCGTCGATGACGCGTTGTTCCGCAAGATGTCGGATGAACAGTTCGATCACGTGATCGAAATCAATCTCAAGGGCACCTACAACTGCGCCCGCGCCGTCGTGGATGTCATGCTGGCGCAGAATTCAGGTGTAATCCTGAATGCCTCCTCGGTGGTCGGCATTTACGGAAACTTTGGCCAGAGCAATTACGCCGCCAGCAAATTCGGCGTGATCGGCCTGGCGAAGACCTGGGCGCGCGAACTGGGGCGCAAGGGCATTCGCGCCAATGCCGTTTGCCCGGGTTTCGTCGAAACCACGATCCTGAAATCCATCCCCGAAAAAGTCATGCAGTCGATGGTCGACCGGGTGCCGCTGGGTCGGCTCGCGAAACCGGAAGAAATCGCCAATATCTATGCCTTCCTGGCTTCCGACGAAGCTAGCTACATCAATGGCGCGGTGATCGAGGTCAGTGGCGGCATGACCGTCTGAGCGGTCATTCAGCACCAGAATTCGCACGTGCCAGTTCGGGTGCCGACCTGCCAACAGGATCGACCAGCGGCGCAATGTCGCAACCGTAGTCCCCGTCCTCACAGAGTTTTGCAGGTGCTCGGGGCTATGGCGCGGGCCCGTTGCCGGGAACAGTAACCGGACACGGAGCCGGCTTTTGATACCGGCGTACGGCGCAATACAATCAGGCCTGATGAAAACTTCACAAGCATTCCGGATCAGGCTGGCCGATTGGCAAGCGGACCGCGCGGCGCTGCGCGCAATCCGCGAACAGGTGTTCGTGCGCGAACAGTCCGTGCCACTGGAAATGGAATGGGACGAATTCGACATTGTGAGCCGCCATGTCCTCGCCGAAGCGAGTGGTCGTCCTATCGGTACCGGACGACTCCTTCCGGACGGCCATATCGGCAGAATGGCCGTGCTCCCGGAATGGCGGGGTCAGGGCGTCGGCGGCGCGTTGCTGCAAACCCTTCTCGATACGGCGCGTGCGGCCGGGCATGAGCGTGCCGTATTGAACGCACAGGTTCAGGCGACGGCGTTCTACCGCCGCTTTGGTTTTGAGCCGGAGGGCGAGGCCTTCCTCGACGCCGACATCCCGCATGTCGCCATGTTCCGGCGGCTCTAGGAAGCGATGGCAAAGCGGAACATGCGGTCTTCGAGCAGGCTGCCTTTTTCGCCGAACGTTCTTTCCCGGAAGGAAACTTCGCCATCCCTGCCGATCAACAGGACCGACGACGTGCGGGTGCCGTATCCCGGGACGACGATGAACGAAGCGGACAGTGGTTTCTCCCACTCGCGGCCGATCCCGGTTTGCGGAAGCAGGTGATCGTCGGCGAGCTCCCGGTCCGCGAGCATAGCGAGCAGTCCGTCTTCCAGATTGCCTTCGTTGGCGGCCAGCAGCGCCTGCAACCGCCGCTTGCCGCGCTCGACTTTGGGCCAGGCCGTATCCAGCATGTGGTTGCTCAGTCCGTGGATGCCCGGTTCGACCGGGCGTGATGTTCCTTCGGCATGGGAAACGTAGTGCAGGCCTTGCCCATCCGCCGTCAGGAGATTGAATCCGTGATATTCAGTGGCAATTCGCGCGACGCCCTCCGCGTACTCGCGCGCATTCGTCGCTGAAGTGAGGAACCTCGCGACCAGTTCGCCGCGGGAGCGTGCTCCGGGTTCGGGACGGGAACCATCGCGATAGTTGGTGACCGCGGACCAGCGGCCGTTGCGCGTCACACCCATCCACGTGCCGCCTTTCTCGAGGTCGCGGCCACCGAGCACGCCGGGCGCATCGTTCCAGTAGTCGGCCGGCGAAGTGGGGCGGGCGAAGAATTCGTCGCGGTTGGCGGCAAGCACCAGCGCGAAGTCCGGATGGGCTTGGTGCGCGAACAGGATCAGGCACATCAGCGTTCCTCGAAGCACTCGGTCTTGCGCGCGCTTCCCGCAGCCAGCATAGGGCTGAAATCCAGACCTTCGAGCAGGTCGGCGAGTCCGGCCTCGAATGCCGCGCCGTCGTCCACGCCCTCGTAGATCTCCATCCACAAAGTCGGCTCATCGCGCTTCTTAAGCAAACGGCCTTCGATGCCATAGCGCTCACGGATCGCGGCCTGCAATCTGCGCACGGCATCAGAGGCGTCGCCGGGATGCGCGACGCGATAGTAGATGTAATAGGAAACCGCCAAGACGCCTGCGCGGTCAGGCGGGGACTGCGGACAACCGGACCTGGGTGCCCGGGTCGGCACGCAGGTGCAGCACCTCGCCGTCGGCGGCAACCTGTGCCACTGCAAGCAAATCGGAACCGCCGTCCGGTGACGTGGCCGCATTCACCACCACCGCTCGTGACTGCCCTCCCGCAAACAGCCTGTCTCCGGCCTGCGCGACGTCGTCGACATGCCCGGCCCGCAACTGGCGCTTGACCTCGCCCAGGTAGTGCGTGCGCGCGACGATTTCCTGTCCGGGGTAGCAGCCTTTGTCGAAGCTGACGCCGCCGATTGCATCCAGCCCCGCCATCTGGGGTATGAACTGGTCCTGCGTCGGCGCTGTGATCCAGGGAATGCCGGAACGCACCTGCAACCAATCCCAGGCGCCGGATCCCGCGGGTACAGCCAGGCTTGCGATTGAATTCCACACTGCTCCGATTTCGGCGGAGGGGTCAAGCGCCACAAAGGCGTCGCCGGGCAGCCGTAACAGGGTCGCCGACGGATAGAGCACCATTTCCAGCAGCCTTGCCGGGGGTTGGCCCATCGCCTTGCCGAGAACGGCTGCGGCGCCAGGGCCGCCGAGGCCGATCGCCCGTACCCCCTGCTCATGCCCGATACTGACCTGGGAACGCAAGATGAACTTCTTCAGCCGAGCCGCCGTCGACTCGGACAAGTCGGCCGGCAGGAGCATCAGGTAGCCTTGCGGCGTCAACATCAGCAGGAAACTGGCGAGCAGGCGCCCCTGGGGGGAACAATAGCCGCCATACTGCGCCCTGGTCGGCGTGATCTGCTGCAGATCGCAGGTAAGCTGGCCCTGCAGGAAAGAATGGGCGTCGGCGCCTGAGAAACGCAATAAGTCAAAATGTGCCAGCGGGCTGACGAACGCACCCGACTTCGCGGCGCCGAGTTCGCCTGCGACGTCGCCGAAATTAGCCTGCACCGCGCCCGAAAAGGTGCCGGCAACCTGATTCCAGTCGGTAGCATTTCCCATGTCAGCAGTACGGACTCCGGGTTCGTGAGCAAGAGGAATTATAAGTCCCGCAACGGCCGCCGCTGAATACATGCTTCGTATCCCCATTACTTCTTCGCCGCTGATGGCCGCAGTCCTGGTGCTGATGCATGGCCTCGCCGCCGCCTGCCTGCTTTGCTATGCGCCCGCCTGGAACTGGGCCTTTGTGGGCATTGCCGCGCTCATGGGAAGCCTGGCATTTCATCTGCGACGCGATGCGCTGCTCCTGGCGTCAAATTCGGTTGTGGAATTGGTCCTGCATGAAGATGGTGGCTGCGAAATGCTCACGCTCGGCGGCGCCGAATTGCGGGGCCGGGTCAGGGAATCTTCTTTTGTTTCGTCGCCGCTGATTGCCATCAACGTCAGGCTGGAATCAGGACGATTTCGACACACGATCCTGGTGCCGGACAGCGCGCCTGCGGAGGACAGGAGACGTTTGCGCGTGTGGTTGCGGCACGCGATGCGGCTGAAGGAAACCGGTTCAGCCGGCCTTTAGCAGCGTATTGCGTGCCTCCGGAAGCAAGCCGGGATAGTCGCGGCTGAAATGCAGGCCGCGGCTTTCGTGCCTGAGCATGGCGCAGCGGACGATGAGATCGGCCGTGGTCACGAGGTTACGCAGGTCGAGCAGGTCGGCGGTAATGCGGAAGTGCGAGTAGTACTCCTGGATTTCCCCGGCCAGCAGCCGGATGCGGTGCTGCGCCCGTTCCAGGCGCTTGTTGGTGCGGACGATGCCCACGTAGTCCCACATGAAGCGGCGCAATTCATCCCAGTTGTGAGCGATGACAATTTCCTCGTCCGCATCAGTGACCCGGCTTTCATCCCATTGGGGCAGGGATGGCGCGGCAGGCTTTGACTGGCCAAGGATGTGCCGCGCTGCGGCCTGTCCAAACACCAGGCACTCCAGGAGCGAGTTGCTGGCCAGCCGATTGGCGCCGTGCAGGCCGGTATGCGCGGTTTCGCCCACGGCATAAAGGCCGGCCACATCGCTGCAACCGTGGTGGTCGGTCTGTATCCCTCCACAGGTGTAGTGTGCTGCCGGCACCACGGGTATGGGCTGCCGGGAAATGTCGATCCCGAACTCGAGGCAACGGGCATAAATGTTGGGGAAATGCTCGCGCAGGAACTCTGCCGGCTTGTGCGTGATGTCAAGATAGACGCAATCCAGGCCTCGCTTCTTCATTTCGAAGTCGATCGCGCGCGCCACCACGTCCCGCGGCGCCAGTTCCTCCCGCTGGTCATGGGCAGGCATGAAGCGACTGCCGTCCGGCAGCCGCAGCAGGCCGCCTTCGCCGCGCACGGCTTCGCTGATCAGGAAGGACTTGGCATGCTGGTGGTAGAGGCAGGTGGGATGGAACTGGACGAACTCCATGTTGGCGATGGTGCACCCGGCGCGCCAGCCCATGGCAATGCCATCACCGGTGGAGGTATCCGGATTGGTCGTGTACAGGTAAACCTTGCCGGCGCCGCCGGCCGCCAACACTATCTGGTCCGCAGCCACGGTGTGTACCTGGCCGGACTTCTGATCGAGGGTGTAGAGCCCATGGCAACGGCGCTCTGTCAGGCCAATCTTGGGGCCTGTGATCAAATCGACGGCGATGTGGTGCTCCAGCAGGGTGATGTTCGGGTGCGCCTTGACCTTGGCTTCCAATGTTGTCTGCACGGCATGGCCGGTGGCATCGGCCGCGTGGATCACCCGGCGGTGGCTGTGGCCGCCCTCCCGGGTCAAGTGGTAGCCGATATCGCTGGTTTCGTCGCGGGTAAAGGGAACGCCCTGGCCGATGAGCCATTCGATGGCCTCGCGGCCGTGTTCGACGACCAACCGGGTCACCTCGGGATCGCACAGGCCGGCACCCGCGATCTCGGTATCGCGTATATGATCCTGCGGCGAATCATCCTTGGCGAGCACGGCGGCGATGCCGCCCTGTGCCCAGTTGGAAGCGCCGTCCAGCAGCTCCCGCTTGGTGATGATGCCGACCTTGCGGTGGTCGGCGAGGTTCAGCGCGACCGTCAATCCGGCCAGCCCGCTGCCGACGATGGCGACGTCGAAGCGCTTCAGCAAGTTGCTCAATTGCGGGAAAGTCGGGCTCGAAGGTGTCGAAGCGCGGCAGTTTAACCCAACCGGGATGCCGAAATCCGGCACACTGCGGCACCCTCCGGTAAGAATGAACTAAAGCGCAAAACCCGTTGTCTGTGGCTTAGCGAATTGCGGTGCGTTTCCCGGACTGGTGGCTGCGGTTATACTTGGGCGCCTTTTTTGAGGCGCCAGTGATTAAAAACAGAAAATTCGGGAAATGTGGCTAGATGAGCGACCGTGAAGTAGACCAGCAGCTGGTCGAGCGGGCGCAGCGCGGAGACAAGCACGCTTTTGAGCTGCTGGTTGCAAAATACCAGCGCAAGCTGGGCCGCCTGCTCTCCCGATTCATACGCGATCCTGCCGAAGTGGAAGACGTCGCCCAGGAGGCCTTCATCAAGGCCTACCGGGCCCTGCCCTCGTTCCGTGGGGACAGTGCGTTCTACACCTGGCTGTATCGCATAGGGATCAATACCGCCAAAAATTACCTGGTGGCTATGGGCCGTCGCGCCCCCACTACGACGGAATTCGACAGCGAGGAGGCTGAGAATTTCGAGGACGCCGACCAGTTGCGGGATCTGAACACACCCGAGGCCGAACTGATGAGCAAACAGATCGCCTCGACGGTGAACCAGACCATGGAACAGTTGCCTGAGGAACTAAGGACCGCCATAACGTTGCGTGAAATCGAGGGCATGAGCTACGAGGACATCGCCAGCGTGATGAATTGCCCGATCGGAACCGTCCGGTCGAGAATCTTCAGGGCGCGCGAAACTATCGCGGACAGGTTGCGCCCGCTGTTGGAAACGAGCAAAGACAAGAGGTGGTGAGCATGGAAAGAATTTCCGCATTCATGGATGGCGAAGTCGGGGAACATGAGGTTTCAGCGCAGCTTGCCAGTCTCAAGCAGGATGCGGCTCTCCGGGAGACGTGGGGGACTTATCACCTGATCGGGGATGCGATGCGCGGCGATGCCAGCGTCACCCCCGGATTCATGGGTCGGTTCAGCGCCGCGCTGGCGCAGGAACCCACCGTGCTAGCGCCAAGAGTTCTGGTCGGCAATCGCAGCGTGCGCAGGATTGCTCTGCCGCTCGCCGCGTCCTTCGGGGGTGTGGCACTCGTAGCCTGGCTGGCCCTTTCCGGCAATCCCTTCATGCCTCGCGATGACAAGATTGCGGCAAAGGAGGCACCAGCGGCTGCGCAGTTAGCCGTGAAGCCCGCGAACGGGGCGGTCAACGACTATCTGCTGGCGCACCAGCAGTTTTCGCCCAGCACCACCATACAGGGCGTCGCGTCCTATGTCCGGACGGTGTCCGGTCGCGAAGCGGACATGCGCTGATATGGTCAGACCGGCTCTGCTGTTGCCCGTGCTGTTAGGGCTGAGCTTTTCAGTTGGGGCCGCGATGGCCGACTCGCTGGAGCAGGATGAGGCGGTGGCAATGCTGCAGCGGATCGCCGACGCCGCACGCAAACTGAATTTCGTGGGAACGTTCGTTTACCAGCACGGCGACCAGGTCGAGACTTCACGTATCGTCCACATGCTCGACAGCAGCGGCGAATATGAAAAGCTGGAAACGCTGGACGGTCCCCGGCGCGAGATCATCCGCACCAACGACGAAGTTCTCTGCTACTACCCTGAAGCCAAGATCGTCCGCAGTGAAAAGCGCGTTTCACGGCGCACCTTTCCGGCGCTCCTGCCGGAACAGATCTCATCCATCACCGAGCATTACCAGGTCCGCAAGGGCGACACCGAGCGCATCGCCGGATTCGATTCGCAAGCCCTGGTGCTGGAGCCGCGCGACGGACTGCGCTATGGCCACAAGTTCTGGACCGAGATCAATACCGGACTGCTGCTCAAGGCGCGCATGGTGGACGAGCGGCACAACGTCGTGGAGCAGTTCAGCTTTACGCAACTGACCATCGGCAGCGGGGTCACCCGGGACATGGTGAAGCCCTCGTTCAACGTGCGTTTTCCGGAATGGCGCCTGGACCGATTCGCCAACAACATGAGCAGCAAGGTCGAGTCAGGCTGGTCGGTGAAGAGCTTTCCAGCCGGATTCCGCAAAATCATGGAGATGCGCCGCAGCAAGCAAGGTAATTCGGTCCCGGTCACCCACCTTGTGTATTCCGACGGCCTTGCCGCTGTATCGGTGTTCATCGAGCCCAGCGCGAGCCGCAGCCGCATCAACGAAGGCCTGAGCCGCCAGGGCGCCATCAACATTTATACCCGTACCATCAACGATCAGGTCGTCACCGTGCTCGGCGAAGCGCCGGCATCGACGGTCATGCAGATCGGCGACTCCATTTCCTTCCGCGGCAAGTAAATCCGGTTCGGCCGCGGCCGCGTTATCCTTACTCATAGACTTTTTGTTCGAGGACACCCCGATGTTCAGACATTTGATTGTTCCAGCTTTGCTGGTGTTGCTGCCCGCAACGGGCTTCGCCCAGGTCCAGGGCTTGCCGGACTTCACCGAGCTGGTAGAGAAGCAGGGTCCGGCGGTGGTAAACGTCAGTACCACGTCCACGGCGCGCGGCGGTCCGCAAAGCCCGGTGCCGGAAGACGATCCTTTTTATGACTTCTTTCGCCGCTTCGGACCGCAGCAGCCCAGGGATCAAGAGGCCCGTTCGCTCGGTTCCGGCTTCATCATCAGCGCGGACGGCACCATCCTGACCAATGCGCACGTGGTCGATGCGGCCGACGATGTGACGGTCAAGCTTTCGGACAAACGCGAGTTCAAGGCCAAGGTCATCGGCTTCGACAAGCGCACCGACGTTGCGGTGATCAAGATCGAGGCCACCGGACTTCCGGTGGTCAAGATCGGCGACCCGGAAAAGCTCAAGGTCGGCGAATGGGTGCTGGCGATCGGCTCGCCATTTGGCTTTGAAAGCACGGTCACCGCGGGTATCGTCAGCGCCAAGGGGCGCTCGCTGCCCCAGGAAAACTACGTGCCTTTCATCCAGACAGACGTAGCCATCAATCCCGGCAATTCTGGTGGCCCCTTGTTCAATCTCAAGGGCGAGGTTGTGGGCATCAACTCCCAGATTTACAGCCGTACCGGTGGTTTCATGGGACTCTCGTTCGCGATACCGATCGATGTCGCCACGGATATCGCCAATCAGCTCAAGACCACCGGCCGCGTCAGCCGCGGCCGCATCGGCGTCACCATCCAGGAAATCACCAAAGAGCTGGCCGAATCCTTCAAGCTGCCCAAGGCGGCGGGCGCACTGGTCACTTCGGTGGAAAAGGGCAGTCCGGCGGACAAGGCCGGCGTGCAGGTTTCGGACGTCATTCTGAAGTTCGACGGCAAGCCGGTGACCAGTTCGGCGGACCTGCCAAGGGTGGTCGCCCAGACGCGCCCCGGCTCCAAGGCCAGCATGGAAATCTGGCGTAACGGTGCGGGCAAGGAAGTCGCGATCACTGTGGGCGAAATGCCCGAGGACAAGACCGCCCAGCGTCCCAGCAAGAAGGAAAGCGCCAAACCGGGCAATGTCATCACTCGCCTCGGCTTGATGCTGAGCGAACTGACCGCTGAACAGCGCAAAGAACTGAGCATCAGCGGCGGCCTGCTGATCGAGGAGGCACAAGGGCCCGCCCTCAAGGCGGGCATCCGCCGCGGCGACGTGCTCATGGCCATCAACAACCAGGACGTCAAAACCATCGACCAGATCAACCAGTTGATGGCCCAGTACGAAAAGGCCCGCAGCGTGGCGCTGCTGATCAAACGCGGCGACGGCGCGCTATACGTGCCGCTGCGCCTGGACGGCGGAAATTGACACTGGGCGGGCCTTCCTGCCGGGAAGGTTCGTCTAGCGAGCACAAATCCGCTACAATTCACGGCTTTGGAATCCGCTTCGAAGGGCACGTCTCGTGCCCTTTTTTCTGATGCAGCACATCCGCAACTTTTCGATCATTGCCCATATCGACCACGGCAAATCCACGCTTGCGGACCGGTTCATCCAGTTTTGCGGCGGGCTCTCGGACCGCGAGATGGAAGAGCAGGTGCTGGACTCCATGGACCTGGAGCGCGAACGCGGCATCACCATCAAGGCGCAGACTGCGGCATTGCGCTATCGCGCCCGCGATGGCCAGGACTACCAGCTCAACCTGATTGACACCCCGGGTCATGTGGATTTTTCCTATGAGGTAAGCCGTTCGCTGGCGGCGTGCGAAGGTGCGCTGCTGGTGGTGGACGCTTCCCAGGGCGTGGAAGCCCAGACCGTCGCCAATTGCTATACGGCGATCGAACAGGGCGTCGAAGTCGTGGCGGTGCTCAACAAGATCGATCTGCCGTCCGCCGAACCGGATCGCGTGATTGCCGAAATAGAGGACATCATCGGCATCCCGGCCCAGGACGCGGTGCACGCCAGCGCCAAGACCGGGGAAGGCGTGCAGGATATCCTCGAGGCGGTCATCAGCCGCATCCCCGCGCCCAAGGGCAAGCCCGACGGCCCGCTAAAGGCCCTGATCATCGATTCCTGGTTCGACAACTATGTCGGGGTGATCATGCTGGTGCGGGTCGTGGACGGCGCCTTGCGCCCGAAGAACCGCATCCTGCTGATGTCGAACAAGAATAGCTTTTTGTGCGAGCAGGTCGGCGTATTCACGCCGAAGTCGCAGCCCCGCGAGGAGCTCCTTGCCGGGGAAGTGGGCTTTGTCATCGCCGGCATCAAGGAACTCAAGGCGGCGCAGGTGGGCGACACCATCACGCTTGCCGACAATCCCGCGACCGAAGCGCTGCCGGGCTTCAAGGAAATCCAGCCGCAGGTGTTTGCCGGCCTTTATCCGG
This sequence comes from Burkholderiales bacterium, assembly GCA_046590325.1. Classification (GTDB taxonomy): domain Bacteria; phylum Pseudomonadota; class Gammaproteobacteria; order Burkholderiales; family JACQAP01; genus JACQAP01. The sequence continues at coordinate 11,747 of JBKJUC010000181.1, forward strand.
TAGAGTCCAACCAGTACGAAGCGCTCCGTGACGCGCTGGAAAAATTGCATCTTAACGATTCGTCGTTGCGCTACGAACCTGAAACCTCACAAGCCCTGGGTTTTGGCTTCCGCTGCGGCTTCCTCGGCCTGTTGCATATGGATATCGTGCAGGAACGCCTGGAGCGCGAATACAACATGGACCTCATCACCACCGCGCCGACGGTCGTGTATCAGGTGCAGATGCGCGATGGCACCATGCTGGAAATCGAGAATCCGTCGAAGCTCCCGGACCAGTCGAAGATGGAAGAGATCCGTGAGCCGATCATCACGGCCACCATCCTGGTTCCCCAGGACTACGTCGGCCCGGTGATGACTCTGTGCAACGGCAAGCGGGGCGCCCAGCGCAACATTCAGTACATGGGCCGCCAGGTGATGCTGACCTACGAGCTACCGCTCAACGAAGTGGTGATGGACTTCTTCGACAAGCTGAAGTCGGTCAGCAGGGGCTATGCCTCGCTTGACTACGAGTTCAAGGAATTCCGCGCCGCCGACCTGATCAAGCTCGACATCCTGATCAACGGCGACAAGGTGGATGCGCTGTCCCTGATCGTGCATCGGGACAACAGCGCGTACCGCGGTCGCGAGCTGGCTTCGCGCATGCGCGAACTGATCCCGAGGCAGATGTTCGACGTGGCGGTGCAGGCGGCGATCGGCGCGCACATCATTGCACGCGAAACCGTCAAAGCCATGCGCAAGAACGTGCTGGCCAAATGCTACGGCGGCGACATCTCCCGCAAGAAGAAGCTGCTGGAAAAGCAGAAGGCGGGAAAGAAGCGCATGAAGCAGATCGGCACGGTGGAAATACCGCAGGAGGCATTCCTCGCCATCCTGCAAGTGGACAACAAGTAAACGGCCCATGCGGCCCGCAAGGTAAAACGCAATGAATTTCGCCCTGCTGATGCTGATTCTTCTGCTGGTGACCGGAGCGGTCTGGTTGCTGGACCATTTCGTACTGCGCAAGCGCCGCGCGAAAGGCGCGCACGAGCCCTGGTGGGTCGAGTATCCGAAGAGCTTTTTCCCGATCATCCTGATCGTGTTCGTGCTGCGATCCTTTCTGGTGGAGCCATTCAAGATTCCCTCCGGGTCCATGATCCCGACGCTGCTGGTCGGCGATTTTATTCTGGTCAACAAGTTCACCTACGGCATTCGCGTGCCCGTGATCAACAGGAAAGTCATCGATATCAACGATCCGAAGCGTGGCGACGTGATGGTGTTCCGCTATCCCGAGAATCCGGGTTTGGACTACATCAAGAGAGTGGTGGGCGTGCCCGGAGATCGTATCGAGTACCGCAACAAACGCCTGTCCGTGAATGGCGAACTGGTCAAGGTGGAAGCCGTCGAGGACTACCAGTACGTCGAAGGCACCCTGAGTTTCGTCAATGCTCTGAAGTTCTGGGAACAACTGGGCGAGCACCGCCATTCCATCATCATCAACCCGGACGCCCCCGCATTGCAGCTTGCCGGGGTGCGGCAGTTCCCGCTGCGCGAGAACTGCGATTACAATGAACAGGGATTCGCTTGCACGGTTCCGCCCGCAAATTATTTCATGATGGGAGACAACCGCGACTCCAGCTCCGACAGCCGTTATTGGGGATTCGTGCCGGAGCGGAACCTTGTCGGCAAGGCGTTCCTGGTGTGGTGGAATTTCGGCGAATTGAAGCGCATCGGCAATCGGATCAACTAGCGGGAGCACACATGAAGCGTCAACGCGGCGTGACTTTTGTCGGCATGGTATTCATAGCGGGCCTGATCGTGTTCGGGGCCATCGTCGGTCTCAAGCTGATACCCGCGTACATCGAGTACGCGACCATCGTCAACCATCTGCGGGAACTGGCGAAATCCCCTGAGGCAAGGGGCACTCCCAAGGAGATACAGAACGCGTTCGGCAAGCGTGCCCAGATCGACGACATTCGGTCCGTGTCAGCCACCGATCTCGAGGTGATCAAGGAAGGCAATTCCGTCGCGCTCTCGCTCAGCTACTCGACCAAGATCCCGCTGTTCGGCAACCTGAGCGCGTGCATCGATTTCGTGGCGACCGGCGGCCAGTGATTCCCCGCCATTGTCACGTCCTCCATGCCTGAAGGGGCGGTCGAACGCCGCCTTGCCTACCAGTTCCGCGATGCGTCTCTGCTCCGGCAGGCCCTGACCCATCGTAGCCATGGAACGCCGAACAATGAACGCCTGGAATTCCTCGGAGACGGGCTGCTGAACTTTGTCGTCGCCCGCCTGCTCTACGATCAATTCGCGAAACTGCCCGAGGGCGACCTCTCACGATTGCGTGCCAGCCTGGTGAACCAGCAGACGCTCTCGGAACTGTCTGCGTCCCTGTCGCTTGGCGACCATTTGCTTTTGGGAGAAGGGGAGCTGAAGAGCGGCGGCTTTCGCCGGCCTTCCATTCTCGCAGACGCGTTCGAGGCCCTGGTTGGCGCCGTTTTCCTGGACGGTGGATTCGCCGCTGCGGAGGAAGTGCTGGGCCGGCTCTACCAGCCCCTCTTGGCCAGCGCCGATCCGACTGCCCTGGGCAAGGATCCGAAGACCAGGCTGCAGGAATTTCTCCAGGGCCGGCACTTGGGATTGCCCCAGTATTCCATCGTCAAAGTGAGCGGCGAAGCGCATGAGCAGCATTTCCGCGTGGAATGCGCGATTGCCGAACTGGGACTGAAAAGTCAGGGCGAAGGGCCCAGCCGGCGCGCAGCGGAACAGGACGCCGCGCGGGCTGCTTACGAACTCGCGGCCGACAGCCGATGACGTCCGCAAAGCCGTCAAATTCCGACGGGCATCGCGCAGGGCTGGTGGCCATCGTCGGCAGGCCGAATGTCGGCAAATCGACTTTGCTCAATCGCCTGGTCGGAATGAAAGTCAGCATTACCTCGAACCGGGCGCAGACCACGCGCCACCGGATCACCGGCATCCTCAGCGAAGCCGGCGCGCAGATGGTATTCGTCGATACGCCGGGATTCCAGACCGCCCATGGCGGAGCGTTGAACAAAATGATGAACCGGACCGTCACCGATACGCTGCAGGGCATTGATGTCGTGCTGCTGGTGGTTGAGGCCATGCGGTTCGGTCCGGACGACAAGAAGCTGCTGCCGCTGCTTCCGAAGGACCTGCCCGTCCTCCTGGTCATCAATAAAGTTGACCTGACGAAAGACAAGAAGGAACTGCTGCCCTTCATAGAGCAAACCAGCCGCCTGCATGAATTCGCGGCTGTCGTCCCGGTCAGCGCCGCCAAGGGAACCCATGTCCGCCATCTGGCCGAGACCATCAAGGCCTATCTGCCCGAGGCGCCGGCCTTGTATGGCGACGATGAAGTGACGGATCGCCCCGAACGCTTTCTTGCGGCCGAACTGGTGCGGGAAAAACTGTTCCGTCTGCTCGGCGAGGAACTGCCCTACGCATCGACAGTGATGGTGGAGAAGTTCGAAACCGAGGGCAACCTGCGCAGGATTCATGCTGCCATCGTTGTCGACAAGGCGGGGCACAAGGCGATCGTCATCGGCAAAGGCGGCCAGAAACTCAAGGAAATCGGCACCCAGGCACGCCTGGACATGGAAAAGCTGTTCGGCGGAAAAGTCTATCTTGAGCTTTGGGTTCGGGTCAAAAGCGGCTGGGCCGACAGCCAGCGGGCGCTGAAAAGTCTCGGATACGACTAGGATCGCGACAGTTGGCCAGCAGCAGCGACAGGCAAAAGCAGGACGCGCAGCCCGCTTACGTACTGCATACCTATCCATTCCGCGAGACCAGCCTGGTCGCGGAGGTGTTTACCCGGAACTTCGGGCGCGTCGGTCTGGTGGCGCGGGGCGCGCGCCGTCCCAAGTCGGCGCTGCGGGGGCTGATGATGGCCTTCCAGCCCCTGCTCATGTCCTGGGGCGGCAAGACCGAGTTGCGCACCCTTCACAGGGCGGAATGGCAGGGCGGCGTGCCGCAGTTGAAGGGGCGTGGGCTGATTTGCGGTTTTTACCTGAATGAGCTGCTGCTTAAATTCCTGGCACGCGAGGATCCGCACGAAGACCTGTTCGTCGTGTATCACGAAGCCGTACTTTCTCTTGCGCAGGAATCCCAGCCCGAGGGCACTTTGAGGCGCTTCGAGAAACACCTGCTGAAGGAGCTGGGATACGCGATCTCGCTCGACCGCGAGGCCGATACAGGGAGGCAGATCGATCCGCAAAAGCGCTATACCTATCTGATTGAGCGCGGCCCGGTCCCGCTGGACGGGCGCAGCGATGTCCAGGTGGAGATCGAGGGCAAGGCGCTGCTCGACCTGGCGTGCGACAATTTCACCGATGCCTCGACCCTGTCGCAAAGCAAGCTCCTGATGCGATTCCTGCTCAATCACTATCTGGGCAACCAGGAACTGCACACACGGCAGCTGCTGCGTGAACTGAACCAGATATGACGAGCCGGAAATGACAAAGCTAAGCGTCAACGTCAACAAGGTTGCGCTGCTGCGCAATTCACGCACGCTGGACATTCCCAGCTTGGAGCATATCGCGCGGCTCGCGATCGACGGCGGGGCGCAGGGCATCACTGTGCACCCCCGGCCCGACGGCCGCCATATTCGCGCTGGCGATGTGCCGGTCCTGCACAATTTGGCACGCACGCGAGGAGTGGAATACAACATCGAGGGCAATCCCTTCCACCAGGTGATGAATCTGGTACGCAGCGTGCGTCCCGACCAGTGCACGCTGGTGCCGGACGATCCAGGGGCTTTCACGTCCGATCATGGCTGGGACCTTGATCGCGACGGCGAGCGCCTCGCGCCCATCGTTGCGGAACTCAGGGCACTCGGAGTCAGGGTCAGCCTGTTCATGGATCCGGAAGAACTGTCGATGGGGCGCGCTCGGGCCATCGGCGCCGACAGAGTCGAGCTATATACCGAACCCTATGCGCGCGCGTTCGGAACCGCAGAGCAAAACGGGATGCTGGCCCGCTATCGGTTGGCGGCGCTGGCGGCCCAGCGGGCCGGCCTCGGCATCAATGCCGGGCATGATCTGAACCGCGAAAATATTCCGCCATTTCTGGAAACGGTGCCCGGTGTGCTGGAGCTGTCCATCGGCCATGCCCTGGTCGCCGATGCATTGGAATTCGGCATGAAGGAAAGTGTGCGCCTGTACTGCGAGGCAATTGAAATGGGGCAGAAAGCATGATCGTCGGCATCGGTGTCGACATCGTGGATGTCGATCGTATCGAGCGTCTGATGGCGCAATACGGTGAGCGTTTTGCGGAACGCGTTCTTGCTCCGGCCGAGCGGGCAGCATTCAAGGCGAGTGGCAGACCAAACTGGTTCCTCGCCAATCGCTTTGCCGCCAAGGAAGCGCTGTCGAAGGCACTGGGAACGGGATTGCGCTACCCCGTCACGCTGCACGCAATCAGTATCTCCAGCGACGAGATCGGCAAGCCCGCCTTTGCGTTCCATGCGCCGCTGCTGACTTATCTCGCGGGCAGGAACATCGGCAGGCATCACCTGAGCCTGTCGCACGAGAAAGGCCTCGCCTGCGCCATGGTCGTACTTGAAGCCATGTCCGCACAGGAGAACTGAACCATGGTCGCACCGATTTCGCTCGGTTACGTGATGCTGGATCTGCAGAGCAAGAGCCTCACGGCGGAAGACCGCAGGCGGCTATCGCATCCTCAGACCGGCGGCGTCATCCTGTTCAGCCGCAACTATGAATCACCGCAGCAGGTCGCTGCCCTCTGTGAAGAAATCCATGCGTTGCGCGATCCGCATCTGCTGATCGCCGTAGACCACGAGGGAGGGCGCGTGCAGCGCTTCCGCGAAGGGTTCACGCGGCTGCCGCCGATGCGCGCGCTGGGGAGTATCTGGGACGAACACCCGCAGCGCGCAAGGCGGCTCGCCCATGACGCTGGTTTTGTGCTTGCGGCAGAACTGCGGGCGTGTAGTGTCGATCTGAGCTTCACACCGGTGCTGGACCTGGATTTCGGCAACAGCGCAGTCATCGGCAATCGCGCTTTCCATTCGCAGCCGCAGGCGGTTTCGGAACTGGCGTTGGGACTGATGGAGGGTCTGCGTCAGGGCGGCATGGCCGCAGTGGGCAAGCATTTCCCGGGGCATGGATACGTCGCGGCCGATTCCCACACGGACCTTCCGGTGGACAACCGCGGCTACGCCGAAATCGAACTTGCCGACCTGGTTCCATTCGAGCACATGATCCGTCGCGACCTCGCCGGGATCATGCCGGCGCACGTCATCTATCCTAAAGTCGACGATAAGCCGGCCGGGTTTTCCAGGATCTGGCTGGCCGATATCCTGCGCAACCGCATGCAGTTCCACGGCGTCATATTCAGCGACGACCTGAGCATGGAAGGGGCGCGCGTGGCCGGGACCATCGTCGAGCGCGGTGACGCTGCGATCGACGCGGGCTGCGACATGGTCCTGGTCTGCAACAACCCGGCCGCCGCAGACGAACTGCTTGCAGGCCTGCAACGCAGACCTTCGCCCATCGGCTTGGCAAGACTGGCACGGTTGCATGGCCAGGCGCAGGCTCCGACACGGGTCGCGCTGCGGGAAACCGATGCCTATGCAAAAGCCGTCCAGGCGATCGCGGCAATTGGCGTGGGCAGCGGCGATCTGAACCTGGCGGAAACTCCCCCGGTCGGTGAACGTGGATAGTCACGCGCACCAACATCGCGATCATGCTCACCGCCCGCGGGACGGCAAGCTCCTGCTGATCGCGCTTGCGATCACCCTCGGCTATGCAATCGTGGAAGCCGTCGGCGGTGCGATGCTGGGATCGCTGGCTCTCATGAGCGATGCCGGCCACATGCTATCGGATGCCCTGGCACTGGGCCTGGCGGCTTTTGCAGCCTGGCTGGGGGCGCGCCCCGCAGGAAAAAGGCATTCTTACGGCTTCGCGCGCGCGGAGGTCGTCGCCGCGTTCGTGAACGGCCTGGCGCTGTTGCTCGTCGTCATATTCATTGCCGTGGAAGCGGTCGGCCGGTTGCTGAATCCGCAACCGGTCGGGGGACTGGGCGTCATGGTCGTCGCTTTCGTCGGCCTGCTGCTGAACCTGATTGTTGCGTTCCTCATAGGTCGGGACGCCCACGACCTGAATACCCGAGCCGCCATGCTGCATGTCGTCGGCGACATCATCGGATCCGTTGCAGCGATCACTGCGGGCGCGGTAATTTATTTCACGGGCTGGCAACCGGTCGATCCGCTGCTGTCCCTGGTCATTGCAGTGCTCATCCTGGCGTCCACCATACGGCTGTTGCGCGATACGCTGCATGTGCTCATGGAGGGCGTTCCCTCCGGCATGCGCCTCGAGGAAATCAGCACCGCCCTGAAAAACCTCGAAGGCGTGCGCGCGGTTCACGACCTGCACGTCTGGACGATTTCCTCCGGCCAGGCGGCTTTGTCGGCGCACGTGGAGCTCGATGACCTGGCGCGCTGGCCGATGCTGCTGGAGTCGGCGAGGCGTATGCTACAAAGCAGGTTCGAGGTCGCTCACGTCACCCTGCAGCCGGAACAGACTGGCGGCATCAATGCGGGTTACCGGGCGAGGGTGCGAATCGTGCCGCAGCAGCCGCACAGCAAGCATGACTAAGGCAGTGGCCGCCGCCTCACCCGCCGGCAAAAAGTTTTCGACCAGCTGCCGCGATTGCCCGCGGCTGGCAAAATTCCTCGACGACGTCCGCGCCCGGCATCCCGGCTATTTCGCCAGGCCGGTCCCGTCTTTTGGGGATTCTGCTCCGCGCCTGCTGATCGTGGGACTGGCGCCCGGCATGCACGGCGCGAACCGTTCCGGACGGCCGTTCACCGGCGACTTCGCCGGCATTCTGCTCTACAAGACCCTGCACAAGTTCGGATTTGCCAGCCACCCGGAATCGGTAAGCGTCGATGACGGCCTGAAACTGACGGGTTGCCGCATCACCAATGCCGTGCGCTGCCTGCCTCCGGAAAACAAACCGACAGGGGATGAGGTGCAACGCTGCAATGGTTACCTGGCCGCGGAGCTGCGCGAATTTGAAAAGGGCACCGTCTTGCTGGCACTGGGAGGTATTGCCCACAAAGCCGTGCTGACGGCATGTGGCGAGAAGGCCAGCGCATACAAGTTCGCCCATGCCGCGCAGCACCGACTTGGCAACGGCCTGATGCTGTTCGATAGCTACCATTGCAGCCGATACAATACCCAGACCCGACGCCTGACCGAAGCCATGTTCGAGCAGGTTTTCAGCCTTATCGGGCGCTATCTCCAGAAATGATCCTGATACCCGATTCAAACGCCCGCACTTCCGGCCGGCGGCTCAATGAAAACGACTGAGCCTGCGCAGGGCGACAAACCGGCATTCGATCCCGCGGAAGTCCTGGCCAACTTGCCCAACATGCCCGGGGTCTACCGCATGCTCAACGCGGGTGGGGAAGTACTTTACGTCGGTAAGGCGCGGGATCTGAAAAAGCGGGTGGCCTCATACTTCCAGAAGGCGGGTTCCCTCTCGCCCCGCATCCAGCTGATGATGAACCAGGTCGGTGGCCTTGAAACTACGGTTACACGCTCAGAGGCCGAGGCGTTACTGCTGGAAAACAACTTCATTAAAAGTTTAAGTCCGCGCTACAACATATTGTATCGTGATGACAAATCATATCCTTACATCGTTGTGACCGGGGACGGGTTTCCGCGCCTGGGCTTTCATCGAGGCAGCCTGGACAAGGCCCATCACTACTTCGGCCCCTTCCCCAACGCCGGTGCAGTGCGCGAGAGCATCCACCTCATGCAGAAGGTGTTCCGCATCCGCACCTGCGAGAACACGGTTTTCAGCAACCGTTCGCGGCCTTGCCTGCTGTACCAGATCCGCCGCTGCACCGGCCCCTGCGTGGGCCTGATCAGCGCGGAGGAATACGCCGCGGACGTCCGGAGCGCTGAACTTTTTCTGCAGGGAAGGGAAGACGAAGCCGTGCAGTTGCTGGAGGCACGCATGCATTCGGCGGCAGAGGAACATGCCTACGAACAGGCGGCGGCCTACCGCGATCAGATCCGCTCGCTGTCCAAAGTGCGCGAAACCCAGTTTGTATCGAGCGGCCGCGGGGTGGATGCGGACATCGTTGCCCTTGCCAGCAGTGGCGGGGTGCTCTGTGTGAATCTGGTCATGGTCAGGGGCGGGATGCATCGGGGCGACCGCAGCTTCTTCCCGCAGAACGCCCAGGATCATGACGAACAGCAGGCCCTGGAAGCTTTCCTGGAGCAGCACTACGTCGAACGTGATGTGCCGCCAGCGATCATCATCAACCGTCCCGTCGATGCGCAGGCGCTGGAGGAGTTGCTCTCGCAGCAATCCGGAAACAAAGTGTTTATCAACGCCAATCCGATCGGCGAGCGCCGGGTCTGGTTGAAGATGGCGGAGAAGAACGCCGAACTGGCGATCGCGCAACGTATCGCGGCACATGCCACCCAGGAAGCCAGACTCACGGCGCTGCACCAGGCTCTGGGACTGCCCGATACCGCCCAGCGTATCGAGTGCTTCGACATCAGCCACACCATGGGCGAAGCGACGGTCGCTTCCTGCGTGGTGTACGACCGCGCCGCGATGCAATCCAGCGAGTACCGCCGCTACAACATAACGGGCGTCGAACCGGGAGACGACTATGGCGCCATGCGCCAGGTACTCGACCGGCGCTATCGCAAGATCGTCGAGGGCGAAGGCAAGCTGCCCGATCTCATCCTGATCGACGGCGGAAAAGGGCAGGTGAGTTCCGCTTTTCAGGTGCTGGCCGAACTGGGGTTAAGCGACCTGCCGATGATCGGCGTGGCAAAAGGCGAGGAGCGCAAGGCAGGACTGGAGCAACTGATCTTCCCGGGGCGACTGGACGCCCTGAAGCTGCAGACAGATCATCCGGGTCTGCACCTGATCCAGCAGATCCGCGACGAGGCCCACCGCTTCGCCATTTCGGGGCATCGAAATAGGCGCGCCAAGGTACGATCGCGCTCGATTCTCGAGGAAATTTCCGGCATCGGGAGCAAGCGCCGCCAGCGCCTGCTGTCGCGTTTCGGCGGCCTCAAAGGCGTCGCTGCGGCGAGCATCGACGAGCTCGCACAGGTCGATGGCATCAGCCGTGAACTCGCCGAAAGAATCTACCAGCAGTTACACTGAAGCCCTCATGCCGCTGAACCTGCCCAATCTGCTCACCTGGCTGCGTATCCTGATGATCCCGCTGCTGGTGGCGGTGTTCTACGCTCCGCACGACTGGATCGCCGACCACAACAAGAATCTCGCCGCGACGGTGATTTTCTCATTCGCGGCGATTACCGACTGGCTCGACGGCTATCTCGCGCGCGCCTTGAACCAGGGCTCCGCATTCGGCGCTTTCCTCGATCCCGTCGCCGACAAGCTCATGGTGGCAACAGCCCTGATTATGCTGGTCCAGTCCGATGGCCTGGAGGGCTTCATCGCGGTCATTATCATCGGCCGCGAGATCGCCATCTCCGCCTTGAGGGAGTGGATGGCACGTCTCGGCCGCAGCAAGAGCGTCGCAGTGTCATTCATAGGCAAGGTGAAAACAGTGGCTCAAATGACGGCGATCATCATGCTGCTGTACCGCGATGAGCTGCTCGGATTGAGCATGTATGCCATCGGCACTTTCCTGATCTGGCTCGCCGCGATTCTCACGCTTTGGTCCATGGCGTACTACCTCAAGATGGCCTGGCCCGAGTTGAGGGATCATGATTAGAAAGGGCTTTTCGAAGGGCGGATTCTTGACAAACAGACCTTCCGCCCTATAATGCACACTCTGTTTTTTGCGGGAATAGCTCAGTTGGTAGAGCGCAACCTTGCCAAGGTTGAGGTCGGGAGTTCGAGCCTCCTTTCCCGCTCCA
>JBKJUC010000223.1:0-6122 GCA_046590325.1 Burkholderiales bacterium
CTCGCGCTTCTCGATGCCGGCAAGTTCCAGGGCGCGCAGCCCGTCCAGCACCCGGTCCGGCCCGACCGGCACGCCCGCTTTTCGCAGCGCCCGGGCGAAGTGGACGACGTTTTCAGCTAGGTTCAAATTCTGCCTAACCCTTCAGGCCTAAATTTTGGGCCACAGAGGACACAGAGGGCACAGAGGAAAACCAGGAATAATTAAGGGATCACGCAAATTTTCAGGAGGCACATGCACGGGGCAGGTTGATGCGACCAATGGCACCCTCCAATCCATATCCGCTGTCCTTGTGTGCGTGATTATGTTTTCCTCTGTGCTCTCTGTGTCCTCTGTGGCTCACGGTTTAGCTTAGGCCTTAAGCAGCTTTGGACTGATTGATCGCCCGCCAGACTTTTTCGGGCGTGGCGGGCATTTCGATCTGCTTCACGCCGAGGTGGCGCAATGCATCGATCACCGCGTTCATCACCGTCGGCGTGCCGCCCACCGTGCCGAGTTCGCCGACGCCTTTCGCGCCGAGCGGATTGATCTTGCAGGGCGTGGTTTCGTCGGTGAAGGTGTTGAAGTTGGGCAGGTCATCCGCGCGCGGCAGGCAATAGTCAAGCAGCGAACCGGTTATCAGTTGGCCGCTGTCCGGATCGTAGTGGGTGTTCTCCAGCAGCGCCTGGCCGACGGCCTGGGCGATGCCGCCATGCACCTGGCCGGCGACGATCAGCGGATTGATTACGCGACCGACGTCGTCGACCGTCGTGTAACGGACGATCTGCGTGACGCCGGTTTCCGGATCGATCTCGACTTCGCACACGTGGCAACTGTTTGGCCACGAAGGCCCGTCGACTTTCTGCACGGTGGTGATGGCGATGCGCTTTTCCGGCTGCTTGGCCGCGAGGTCGAACAGTCCGATGTCCAGGTCGGTTCCAGCCACTTTGAAGCGGCCGTCGCGGTACTCGATGTCCTGGCCCGAAGCTTCCAGCGCGTCGGCGGCAAGCTGCCGGCCCTTTTCGATGGTTTCCCTGGACGCGGTCAGCATTGCGGAGCCGCCGATGTATAACGAGCGGCTGCCCATGCTGCCGATGCCCTGGGCGATATCGCTGTCGCCCTGGACGATGACGATCCGGTCCGGGTCGATGTCGAGCGTCTCGGAAAGGATCTGCAGGTAGCTGGTCTCGATGCCCTGGCCCATGGCCTGCATGGCGGTGTAGACCAGGACCCGGCCGTCCGCTTCAATGTGCAGGTTCACGGTTTCCTCATGCACGACGCCCGTCCATTCCAGGAAAGTGGATAAGGCCCGGCCGCGCAGCCTGCCGCGCTTTTTCGATTCTTCGCGCCGCGCCGGGTAGCCCTTCCAGTCCGCGGCGGCGAGGATGCGGTCCAGCATGTGCGGGAAGTTGCCGCTGTCGAACTTCTCTCCCATCGGCGTCTTGTAGGGCATTTGCGAGGGCTGGATGAAATTGCGCCGGCGCAGTTCCGCCGGATCCATTTTCATTTCCGCCGCCGCCTGATCCATCACGCGCTCGAGCAGGTATATGGCTTCCGGCCGGCCGGCGCCCCGATAGGCACCCACCACGTTGGTGTTCGTCATGACGGCGGTGCCGCGCAGATGCAATGCGGGAATGTGATAGACACCGGTGATCACCTTGGGTCCGACCGCGACCACGATGACCGCGCCTGGCCCCGAGGCATGCGCGCCGATGTTGCCGATGATGTTCACGCGGAAGCCGAGGATTTTTCCGTCCGCATCGAATGCCATTTCGGCTTCGTTGATCTGGTCGCGCCCATGGTTGCCGCCGAGGAATTCCTCGCTGCGGCTCGCCCGCCAGTGCACCGGGCGCTTGAGTTTGCGCGCCGCCCAGGCGCATACGACATCCTCGGCGTACAACTGGGTTTTCATGCCGAAACCCCCGCCCACGTCTCCGACCACGACACGCACGTCCTTCATCGGGACATTCAGGCAGTTTTCGGCCAGTGTCTTCTGCAGGCCGGCGGGATTCTGGCAACTGGTGCGCAGCGTGGTGCGGCCGGTTTGTGCGTCGAACTCGCCGATGCTGCCGCGGGGCTCCATGCTCACGGGCACCAGGCGCTGGTTGTAGAGGGAAAGTTTGGTGATGTGCTTCGCCTTGGCAAAGCCGGCGTCGCACAGGTCCTTCTTGCCGAATTCCGTCTGCGCGGCGATGTTGCCCGGCGCCTTGTCCCACAATAATGCAGCGTCCTTGGCGGTCGCCGCCTGGATGGTTACGACTGCGGGGAGTTCCCGGTAGTCCACCATGACCTGCTCGGCGGCATCTTCGGCCTGGATGCGGGTCTGGGCGAAAACGGCGGCGACTGGCTCGCCCACATAGCGTGCCGAATCCGTGGCGAGCGCATGATGGGGCGCGCCGCACATCGCTTCGCCATCGGCGCGCTTGAGGCCTGCACCGTCCGGCAGCGGACCGACGCCATCCGCAAGCAGGTCAGCGCCCGTCAGCACCGCCACGACGCCCGGCATGCCTGTGGCAGCGCCAGCGTCGATCGAGACAATTTTCGCGTGGGCATAGGGGGAGCGAACGAACGCGACAAAGACTTCCTTGCCGACCGCCACGTCATCCACATATTGACCCGTGCCAAGGAGAAGGCGCAGGTCCTCCCTGCGTGTCAGCGCCTGACCGATACCGAACTTTGCCATGTTTTATCCTTTTTCTATCAAGTGCGCCCGCGACCGGGGACCGCAGTCAGGGCGCTGTGTATTTGGGCAACGTCCGGGAATTTTACGCCAGCCTTCAGCCGAACGTTCACCCCGCTTCGGGTCGGTTCAGGCGCCGCGCTTGTATAGCGGGTCATGGTTGTCTAGGATTCCGGTTTGGCCGGGTCCTCCGGCTTTCACCATCCAGGAAGGGAAGACCCATGCCAGTCCGGTTGTCCATGACCGTAAACGGGAAGCCTGTCAGCGCGGAAGTCGAGCCGCGCCTGCTGCTGGTGGATTTCATCCGCGACACGTTGCGCCTCACCGGCACGCACATCGGCTGCGATACCGCCCAATGCGGGGCCTGTACGATCCACATGAACGGGAATGCGGTGAAATGCTGCAACATGCTGGCGCTGCAGGCGCAGGGCGCCCAGATCGTTACCATCGAAGGCCTCGCCAAGGCCGACGGAACCATGCATCCCATGCAGGAGGCATTCCGCGAGCACCATGGCCTGCAGTGCGGCTACTGTACGCCGGGCATGGTGATGAGCGCGCTGGACCTGGTGAAGCGGCATCCCAATCCCAGCGAAGAGACGATCCGCGCGGAACTCGACGGCAACCTCTGTCGCTGCACGGGCTACCACAACATTGTCAAGGCCGTACAGGCCGGTGCCAAGGCCTGACTTAAGCATTTCCACCCAACGCAGAGGCGCAGAGTACGCGGAGAACGCAGAGTTTAAGGGCGAAAACAGCGTGAGATTGATTTTGAAATTCTTAAACATTCTCACGGTACCTGTGACCATATCGCAACCTGCAACGAATTTCTTGTTCGATTTTCTCCGTGAACTCTGCGTCCTCTGCGCCTCTGCGTTGGGTATAGATAAAAGGGATAAAACATGCACGCATTCAATTATCACAAGGCCTCAAGCATCGCGGACGCGGCTGCAAAAATCGCTTCCTCATCCGATGGCAAGTTGCTCGCCGGCGGGCAGACGCTGATCGCTGCGATGAAGATGCGCCTGGCGGCGCCAGCCGATCTTGTCGATCTCGCGGGCATTGCGGAGTTGCGCGGCATCAAAGTGGAAGGTGGCAACGTCGTCATCGGCGCGATGACGACTCATGCAGGAGTGGCCGGTTCGAAAGAAGTCCAGAAAGCGATACCCGCGTTGGCCGTGCTCGCCGGGAGCATCGGCGATCCCATGGTGCGCAACATGGGCACGCTGGGTGGGTCGGTCGCCAACAACGATCCCGCCGCGGATTATCCTGCGGCTGTGGTTGCCCTGGGAGCAACGGTGATCACCAACAAGCGCAAGCTGACAGGCGACCAGTTCTTCACCGGCATGTATGAGACCGCGCTTGAGCCTGGAGAAATCATCACCTCGATCTCCTTCCCGGTGCCGAAGCGCGCCGGCTACATGAAGTTCAAGAACCCGGCTTCGCGTTATGCGATGGTCGGGGTCTTCGTTGCCGACACGGTGGGCGGAGTGCGCGTCGCAGTGACCGGTGCGGGCCCCGCCGTGTTCCGGTCTGCAGACATGGAAAAAGCCCTGGCCAAGTCGTTTTCGCCGGACGCTGTTGCGGGCATCAAGGTCCCGTCGGGTGGATTGAACACCGACATCCACGCCAGCGCCGAGTATCGCGCGCATCTCGTGTCCGTGATGGCGAAGCGCGCGGTGAAGCAGGCGCTTAAGGGTTAGGAAATACACCCAACGCAGAGGCGCAGAGGCGCAGAGTTCGCGGAGAGAAGTCACAGGATCCAGAAATGGATATGACAATGCCAATCGGCGCAAGGATGTCCATTTTGCTTTTTGACTCTGCGTCCTCCGCGCCCTCTGCGTCTCTGCGTTGAGATTTCGACTATCCGAGTTTAATGAACCAACAATCCAAAGCCCTGCCGCAGTCCATAGATGAAACCCTGGCGCTGCTGGAGCGCGGGCAATATGTCGCCGAACGCTCGCTTGCTACGGCGGTATTCCTCGCGCTGCGCATGGGCCGGCCGCTGTTCCTCGAGGGCGAGGCCGGCGTTGGCAAGACGGAACTCGCCAAGGTACTGTCCGCAGTCCTGGGCCGGCCGCTGATCCGCCTGCAATGCTACGAAGGCCTGGACATCGCCTCGGCGGTCTATGAATGGAACTATCCGCGGCAGATGATCGAAATCCGGCTGGCTGAAGCTGGCGGCGTGGGTTCCAAGGAAAGCCTCGAGAAAGATATTTTCAGCGAACGCTTCCTGATCCGGCGGCCGCTGCTGCAGGCGCTGGATTCGTCAAAGGGCGAAGCCCCGGTCCTGCTGATCGACGAACTGGATCGCACCGACGAACCGTTCGAAGCCTATCTGCTGGAGGTGCTGGCGGACTTCCAGGTCACCATTCCCGAAATCGGCACCATCAAGGCGGCGAAGCCGCCCATCGTCATCATCACCTCGAACCGCACGCGCGAAATCCATGACGCGGTGAAACGCCGTTGTCTCTATCACTGGGTGGACTACCCGGTGGCTGCGCGTGAACTGGAAATCGTCAGGCGCAAGGTTCCGGAAGTGGCGGCGAAGCTGTCCGGAGAAATCGTGGCGTTCGTGCAGAAACTGCGGAACATGGACTTGTTCAAGCGTCCCGGCGTTGCCGAAACCATAGACTGGGCCAAGGCGCTGGTGGAACTGGACCGCCAGTCGCTGGACGCTGGCATCGTCAACGATACCCTTGGCGTGCTGCTCAAGTACCAGGACGACATCGCCGCCGTCCGTGGCAACGACACCGCGCGCATCCTCGATGAAATCCGGGCGGAAGTCGCTGCGCACTGAATTTCCCATTCATCTCAATCTCAACGCAGAGGCGCGGAGGACGCAAAGGACGCAGAGGAAGGCAAGAACAGGAAGACGGGTGAACTCGAGGTCGCTTCCCTGCGACGGTGGCAAAAACCGGCAGTCGCAAGCCAGTATCCCCCAACCCTTTCATTGGTTTTCTCTGCGTTCTCTGCGTCCTCCGCGCCTAAAAGGGTACTCCGAGCTGCGCTAGGGTATCTGCGTTGGGTGTAAAGATCCAGAAATGAAAAGCCCCGGCAAGCCGGGGCTTTTTTTCGTGCATACCGGGTGGATTACCTGTACTTCGCCCAGAGTTCTTCGTTAAGTTTCGCCTGTTCCTTGCCGAGAGACATCACCCAGTAGAGACAGCCGATAATGACGCTGAGCGGACCCAGAAGCAGAATTGCGGAAGTCATGCTTTGTTACTCCTAATTTTTGGGAAGAGTCGCCGAAGGTCGCGACAGGCTAAGCGGAGCTTTTGGCTCGGACCTGAATAAGACCGGGAAGCACGGCGGCGGCGCATCATACCCGATGCGTGGGCGGAAATTGCTGCAGATTGTTACGGCCGAGGGCCCAACCCTTGTGTCTCACCGCAAAGGACGCAAAGGACGCAAAGGAAGGCAAAAGAACGATCGGGATGTCGCAACGTGCTGATTTTCCGATAGCGCC
>JBKJUC010000126.1:0-23546 GCA_046590325.1 Burkholderiales bacterium
TTCACTTCCGCCACGTCGCCGGAATACTTGCCGATCAGCGCCCTTGCGATCGGCGAGCTGATGGATATCTTGTTCTGCTTGATGTCGGCTTCATCGTCGCCCACGATCTGGTAGGTCACCGATTCGCCGCTGCCAACTTCCTCGAGTTCCACCGTCGCGCCGAACACGCAGCGGCCGTCGGCATCGAGGTGCACCGGGTCGATGATCTGACCGTTGGCCAGCTTCGACTCGAGCTCGACGATGCGGCCCTCGATGAAGCTCTGGCGTTCCTTGGCCGCGTCGTATTCCGCGTTTTCCGAAAGGTCACCGTGGGCGCGCGCCTCCTGGATGGCGGTGATGACCTTGGGCCGCTCGACCGTCTTCAGCTGGTGCAGTTCGGTGCGCAGTAATTCCGCGCCTTTCACGGTGAGTGGGATCTTGGTCATTTCGGGAACCTCTGAGTGATTTTCGGGGCGGCTGGCGCAAATGATAAGGCGGGCATTGGCAAAGGTGGGACTCAGTGCAGCCTGGCGTGCAGAGCCTGCACCGAATACACCTTCAGTTCCTGCATGTGCTGCATGCCGGTGCAGGCGGCGCGCGCACCGGCGATGGTGGTGAAATAAGTCACGCGTCCCTGCAGCGCCGAGCGGCGGATCGAATAGGAATCCTGGATCGTGGAGCGCTTCTCGTCGACCGTATTGACGATCAGCGCGATTTCGCCGTTCTTGATCATGTCGACGATATGCGGCCGGCCCTCCGCCACCTTGTTGACCGGCGTGACCTGCAGCCCGCCTTCGGCCAAGGCCGCAGCGGTGCCGCGCGTGGCCAGCAGCGTGAAACCGAGTTTCGCCAGGGTGCGCGCGATGTCCACCACCTTGGATTTGTCGGCGTTGCGAACGCTGATGAATGCCTTGCCACCGGAAGGCAGCTTCACGCCCGCGGCCAGTTGGGACTTGATGAAAGCTTCCGCGAAACTCTCGCCCACGCCCATGACCTCGCCTGTGGACTTCATCTCGGGTCCGAGGATGGTATCGACGCCCGGGAACTTGATGAACGGGAACACCGCTTCCTTGACCGAGTAGTACGGCGGAATCACTTCGCCCTTGATGCCCTGGGCCTTCAGCGTCTGGCCGACCATGCAGCGCGCCGAAATCTTGGCCAGCGCCAGGCCTGTCGCTTTGGAGACATACGGCACGGTGCGCGACGCGCGGGGATTCACCTCGAGCACGAACACCACGTCGTTCTGGATCGCGAACTGCACGTTCATGAGTCCCACAACCCGCAGCGCCCTGGCCATGGCCACCGTCTGCCGGCGCAGTTCGTCCTGCAGCTCCTTCGACAGGCTGAACGGCGGCAGCGAGCATGCCGAGTCGCCGGAATGCACGCCGGCCTGTTCGATGTGCTCCATGATGCCGCCGATCAGCACCGCTTCGCCATCGCTGATGGCATCCACATCCACTTCGATGGCGTCGTTGAGGAAGCGGTCCAGCAACACCGGCGAATCGTTCGAAACCTTCACCGCCTCGCGCATATAGCGCTCGAGATCGCGTTGTTCGTGGACGATTTCCATCGCCCGCCCGCCCAGCACGTAGGAGGGCCGCACCACCAGCGGATAGCCGATCTCCTGGGCCAGCACGAGCGCCGCCTCCGGATTGCGCGCGGTCCTGTTCGGCGGCTGCCTGAGCTGCAGCTGGATCAGCATTTTCTGGAAACGCTCACGATCCTCGGCACAGTCGATCATGTCCGGACTGGTGCCGATGATGGGCACGCCGTTGGCGTCCAGGTCCTGAGCCAGTTTCAGCGGCGTCTGGCCGCCATACTGGACGATGACGCCTTGCGGCTTCTCCACCGCAACGATCTCGAGGACGTCCTCGAGGGTCAGCGGCTCGAAGTACAACCTGTCCGAGGTATCGTAGTCTGTCGAGACGGTCTCCGGATTGCAGTTGACCATGATGGTCTCGTAGCCGTCCTCGCGCAGGGCCAGCGCGGCATGCACGCAGCAATAGTCGAACTCGATACCCTGGCCGATGCGGTTAGGCCCACCGCCCAGCACCATGATTTTCCTGCGGTCCGTGGGTCTCGATTCGCATTCCTCTTCGTAAGTGGAATACATATAAGCCGTGCGGGTGTCGAACTCGGAAGCACAGGTGTCCACGCGCTTGTATACGGGATGGACATCCATTTCCCAGCGCTTGGCACGTACGGCGTCCTGCGTCGCATTAAGCAGCTTCGCCAGGCGGCGGTCGGAAAATCCGGCGCGCTTGAGATTGCGCATCGCATTCCGGTCGAGGTCACCAATGCGCTTGCCCGCCAGCGCCTTTTCCTGGTGGATAAGGTCCTCGAGCTGCGCCAGGAACCAGGGGTCGATGTGAGTCAGCTGGTGTATTTCCTCCAGGCTCATGCCAATGCGCAGGGCATCAGCAAGGTAGAGGATCCGTTCGGGACCGGCATCGCCGAGCTCGGTCTCGATTAGTTCCTGGTCGGCGGTCTTCTCATCGAGGCCATCGATGCCGGTCTCGAGGCCGCGCAGCGCCTTCTGCAGCGATTCCTGGAAGGTGCGGCCGATGGCCATCACCTCGCCCACGGATTTCATCTGGGTCGTGAGGCGCGAATCGGCCTGCGGGAACTTTTCGAAGGCAAAACGCGGGATCTTGGTGACCACGTAATCGATGGTCGGTTCGAACGAGGCGGGTGTGGCGCCGCCGGTAATATCATTCTTCAGTTCGTCGAGTGTGTAGCCCACCGCGAGCTTGGCCGCCACCTTGGCGATCGGGAAGCCGGTGGCCTTGGAGGCCAGCGCGGAGGACCGGGAAACGCGGGGATTCATCTCGATAATGACCATGCGCCCGTCCTGCGGATTGATGCCGAACTGCACGTTGGAGCCGCCGGTGTCCACACCAATCTCGCGCAGGCACGCGATCGATGCGTCGCGCATGATCTGGTATTCCCTGTCGGTAAGCGTCTGTGCCGGCGCCACCGTGATCGAATCGCCCGTATGGATGCCCATCGGGTCGAAATTCTCGATTGAGCAGACGATGATGCAGTTGTCCTTGCAGTCGCGCACCACCTCCATCTCGAACTCTTTCCAGCCGATCACCGACTCCTCGATCAGCAATTCGTGGGTCGGGGATGCGTCCAGACCGCGCTCGCAGATGGTGACGAATTCTTCCTTGTTGTACGCAATGCCGCCGCCAGTGCCGCCCATCGTGAACGAGGGCCGGATGATGGTCGGAAAGCCGACCATGGCCTGCACCTGCAACGCTTCCTCCAGGCTGTGCGCAATGGAAGAGCGCGGACTGGCGAGACCGATCCCGGTCATCGCTCTCTTGAATTTTTCGCGGTCCTCGGCTTTGTCGATCGCCTCCTTGGAGGCCCCAATCATCTCGACCTTGTATTTCTCGAGCACGCCTTCCCGCGCCAGGTCGAGCGCGCAGTTGAGCGCGGTCTGGCCGCCCATGGTGGGCAGCAGCGCATCCGGCTTCTCCTTGGCGATCACTTTTTCCAGCATCTGCCAGTTGATTGGCTCGATGTAGGTGACGTCCGCCATTTCGGGGTCGGTCATGATGGTGGCCGGATTGGAGTTCACCAGGATGACGCGGTAACCCTCTTCGCGCAGCGCCTTGCAGGCCTGCGCCCCGGAGTAGTCGAATTCGCAGGCCTGGCCGATCACGATCGGACCGGCGCCGATAATCAGGATGCTCTTGATGTCTGTGCGCTTTGGCATGATTTGGCAGGCTGCGGCGGGATCAGCGGTGCGGCCTGTTCTGTTGGATCAACTGGATAAAGCGGTCGAACAGGTAGTCCACGTCATGCGGGCCGGGACTGGCCTCCGGATGACCCTGGAAACAGAAGGCCGGCGTATCGGTGCGGGCGAATCCCTGCAGGCTGCCATCGAACAGCGAGACATGCGTGACCTTCACGTTGGCGGGCAGCGTGGACGCGTCCACCGCGAAGCCGTGGTTCTGGCTGGTGATCATCACGCGGCCGCTGTCGAGATCCTGCACCGGGTGGTTGGCGCCGTGGTGGCCGAACTTCATCTTCATGGTGCGCCCGCCGCTGGCCAGTCCCAGCAGCTGATGGCCCAGGCAGATGCCGAAGGTGGGCACGCGCGCGTCGAGGAATTTGCCGATCGCCTTGATGGCGTAGTCACAGGGCTCCGGATCGCCGGGACCGTTGGACAGGAAGATGCCATCGGGCTTGAGCGCCAGCGCCTGTTCCGCCGGAGTCTGCGCCGGCAGTACGGTCAGCCTGCAGCCGCGGCTCGCCAGCTTGCGCAGGATGTTGCGCTTGACGCCATAGTCGTAGGCCACGATGTGGTACTTCGGCGAAGTTTGCGTGCGGAAGCCCTGGCCAAGGGCCCACTCGGTCTGGTTCCAGTCGTAGGCCTTGTCGCAGCTCACGACTTTTGCCAGATCCATGCCCGCAAGTCCGGGGAAGGCACGCGCCTGCTCCAGCGCAAAAACCTCGTCGGCCCTGCCGCCCATCAGGCAGCCGCCCTGGGCACCCTTCTCGCGCAGGATCCGCGTGAGCTTGCGGGTGTCGATGCCACCAATGCCGGGAATACCATGGGCCCGCAGGTACTCCGGGAGGTCCATGGTGCTGCGAAAGTTGCTGGCGCGAATCGGAAGATCGCGGATGACAAGACCGGCCGCGAACACCTTCGCGGATTCCTCATCCTCCGGATTGACGCCCACGTTGCCGATGTGGGGATAGGTCAGAGTGACGATCTGTCTGCAGTAGGACGGATCGGTCAGGATTTCCTGATACCCCGTCATTGCGGTGTTAAACACCACTTCGCCGGAGGTATGGGCATCAGCGCCGATGGAGTAGCCGCGGAATACCGTGCCGTCGGCGAGCACGAGTATGGCGGGCTGACGGTCGAGCGCAGGCAAGGTGACTCCCGAAAAATGCGGTTTCGAGGACTACACATGGAAAGCGGGAGAGGCACTTGCCTCTCCCGCTTTCATGGCCGATCATTATAGAGGAACGCCCCGGTCCGGGCAATGCAAGTCTTGCCCTACTTGAGTCCCAGCACGTCCTGCATGTCGAACAGCCCCGATTTCCTGTGCGCCAAAAATCGGGCTGCGCGCAGGGCGCCCAGCGCGAATGTGGCGCGACTGGCGGCCTTGTGCGTGATTTCCACCCGTTCGCCTGTCCCGGCAAACAGCGCGGTATGGTCGCCGACGATGTCGCCGCCGCGCACGGTGGCAAAACCGATGGTCGACGCCTTGCGCTCCCCGGTCACACCTTCGCGGCCGTATACGGCATCTTTCGCAAGGTCGCGGCCGAGGGCTGCCGCAATCACTTCCCCCATGCGCAACGCGGTCCCGGACGGCGCGTCAACCTTGTGGCGGTGATGCGCTTCGATGATTTCGATGTCGTAGCCTTCGTTGAGCACTTTCGCTGCAAGTTCGGCCAGCTTGAAGGTCAGGTTCACGCCGACGCTCATGTTGGGCGCCATGACGATCGCGATGGTTTTCGCCGCATCGGCAATGCGCGCCTTTTGTTCCGCATTGAAACCAGTGGTGCCGATGACCATGCGGATTCCTTGCCTGCGGCACTGTTCCAGGTGCGCAAGCGTGCCTTCGGGTCGGGTGAAGTCGACCAGGACATCACTGCCCGTCAACGCCCGCTCGAGGTCGGCTGTAATCAGGACACCGCAGGGCGCACCGATCTGCTCGCCGGCATCCTTGCCCAGCGCCGGATTGCCTGGCACCTCCAATGCGGCTTTCAGCCGGAAATCGCCCGACTGGGCAACGGCTTCGATCAACGCACGTCCCATGCGTCCGGAACTACCGGCAATTGCGATCTGCTGAGTGGTCATTGTCTGCCTTGTCTGGCTTAGCGGGGCAGCCTGTCAGGGCTTGCGGGTATCCGCCGGCGCCTGGGTGAGTTTTTCCCTGGCGGCGACGTCGCCCTCGATGCGCTTCAACTTGTCGCCGTCGAACACCACGGTGATTCTGCGCTTGCTGCGTACGTCGCCGGCCCTGCCGGTCATGAAAACATAGTCCCAGCGATTCGGATGGAAGGCGTCGGCCACCAGCGGCGTACCAAGAATGAATCGCACTTGCGAGCGCGTCATCTCCAGCTTGAGCTTCGCGACCATTTCCTGGTCCACGTAGTTGCCCTGCTGGATGTCGATCTTGTGCGGCGCCAGCATGCAGCCGGCAAGCAGCAACGGGAGGAGCAGCAGATGGCGCATTGGGTTCGCGGTTTTCAAATGTGGTGTAAAGCCGTATGATAAATTGTCTTGGGCCTCCCTGTCCCCTTGTCCTTGTCAGTTTCGCCTGTTAGTTTCGCCAGAGTCCAATCAAACCATGAGTTCATCCAGCGACCTCAAGAACATCGGCTTAAAGGCAACGATTCCGCGCCTGAAAATCCTCAATCTGTTCGAGAACAGCGATGTGCGCCATCTGACCGCTGAAGACGTTTACAAGATGCTGCTCAGCGAAGGCATGGAGATCGGACTGGCAACCATCTATCGCGTGCTGACGCAGTTCGAACAGGCCGGCATGCTCATTCGCCACCATTTCGAGTCCGGCAAGGCGGTGTTCGAACTGAACCAGGGCGGCCACCACGACCATCTGGTCTGCATCCAGTGCGGCCTCGTGGAGGAATTCTTCGACGCCGAGATCGAACGGCGCCAGGCCAAGATCGCGAAGGACCGCGGCTTCAACATTCATGAACATTCGCTGCAGTTGTACGCCGACTGCGTGAAGGTCAACTG
This sequence comes from Burkholderiales bacterium, assembly GCA_046590325.1. Taxonomy (GTDB): domain Bacteria; phylum Pseudomonadota; class Gammaproteobacteria; order Burkholderiales; family JACQAP01; genus JACQAP01. The sequence continues at coordinate 6,707 of JBKJUC010000126.1, forward strand.
CCCCAACAAAGCGAAGCGTGAAGGGTGAGGGGCAAGGGGCAAGGGGCGAGGGGCGAGGGGCGAGGGGCGAGGGGAAGAACCAGGAGCCTCGTCTTGGTTCCCTACTCCTCACTCCTCACTCCTGACTCCTGACCCCTTACCGTTTCACTCCCAGCATTTCCGCCGCGTGCTTGCGCGTGGTTTCGGTAATTTTCACTCCACCCAGCATGCGCGCGATCTCTTCCACGCGCGCGGCGCGATCCAATACCGCAACCTGGCTGGCCACCTTGCCGTTGGCCGCCGCCTTGGCAACCTGCCACTGCTGGTCGCCTGCCGCGGCAACCTGCGGCAGATGGGTAACGCACATCACCTGATGCCGCCTGCCAAGGTCCCTGAGCATGCGGCCGACGATTTCCGCGACACGGCCACCGATGCCTGCGTCGACTTCATCGAATATCAGCGTGGGTACGGCCGCCACCTGACTGGTGACCGTCTGAATGGCAAGGCTGATGCGTGACAACTCGCCGCCAGAAGCCACTTTCGCCATCGGTCTAGGCGTCGAACCGGTGTGGCCGGCAACCAGGAATTCGACCTGCTCCAGGCCGTGCGCACTGCCTTCGGCAAGCAGATGCAGCGCGATCTCGAACACCCCTCCGCCCATCGCCAGTTCCTGCATTGATGCGGTGACTTTCTTCGCCAGATCACCCGCCGCTTCCTTGCGCGCCGTAGACAATTTCCTGCCGCGTTCGCGATAGCCGGCCTCGGCCCTGGTTTCTCCCTCAAGCAGGGCCGCGGGATCGAAGCCGGTTTCCAATTCCGCGAGCCGCGTTTTCATTTTCGCCAGGCGCTCCGGAATGTCCGCGATCTGGACCTTGAACTTACGCGCCGCAGCGTGCACGGCGTCGAGTCGGGCTTCGACATCACGCAGGCGTCCGGGATCGAGTTCCAGCCGTTGCTGATAGTGGCGCAAGCTGTAGACCGCTTCCTGGAGCTGGATCCGCGCCGGCTCGAGCACTTCCATGACTTCCTTGAGCAGCGGATCGTAGTCGGTGAGATTGCCCAGCTTGCTGCTCGCGGAAGCCACCGCGGAAAGCGCCGAAACCTCTCCCTCGGAAAGCGTTTCCAGTCCGTACTCGACCGCCTCTATCAGGCTGGCGGCATGCGCCAGGCGCTTGTGTTCGGTCTGCAGGTCTTCCCATTCGTCGGTGCGAAATCCGAGGGCATCAAATTCCTGCACCTGCCATTCCAGTTGCTCTCGTTCCGCCGCCAGCGCCTGAGTGTCTGTTTCGAGTGCCAGCCGGCGTTGCCGGATGTGCTGCCAGTCGCGAAAGGCCGCCGCCACTTCCGCAGCCAGCGCACTGCTGCCCGCGTAGCCGTCGAGCAGTTCGCGCTGCGCGGACGCGCGCATGAGGGACTGGTGCGCATGCTGGCCGTGGATATCCACCAGGAACTCGCCGATCTCCTTCAGTTGCTGCACCGTCGCCGGCCGGCCGTTCACGTAGGCGCGCGAGCGGCCCGAGGCTTCCACCACGCGGCGGAGCAGGCAGCCTTCGTCGTCGCCGGACAGATCGTTGTACTGCAGATAGGCCACGGCCGCGGCGGAATCACCGATGTCGAACTCGGCGCTGACTTCGGCTTTTTCGCGGCCTTCGCGGACCAGGCCGGTTTCCGCCCGCTCGCCCAGCACTGTGGCGAGCGCATCGATCAGGATGGATTTTCCGGCGCCGGTTTCCCCGGTGAGCACGGTGAAGCCTTCGGCAAACTCCAGGTCGAGTTTGTCGACAATAACGAAATCGCGGATGCTCAGGCTGCGCAGCATGAAAGGACGGGCGACCGGGAAACTACAGGGTTTCGCTCCAATGGAGCTTTTCGCGCAGCATGTGGTAATAGTTGTAGCCGGTGGGATGCAACAGGCGGATCCCATGCGGGCAGCGCCTGACGATCACCTTGTCGCGCTCCTTCAGCTCGTGGTGCGAATGGCTGTCGAAATGGGCGCGCGCATCCGCTGCCTTGTAGATCTGGATCTCTATGATCGATTCGCCGTTCACCACGATCGGCCGGTTCGACAGGGTATGCGGGCAAACCGGCACCAGCCCGATGACGTTCAGGCTCGGGTGCAGGATCGGCCCGCCGGCAGACAGGGCGTAGGCCGTCGATCCTGTAGGGGAAGCAATCACAAGGCCATCGGAGCGGAGGTTGTAGACGAAGCGGCCGTCGATATGCACCTCGATTTCGATCAGGCTGCCCTCGGCCCCCTTGTTGACCGATACGTCGTTGAACGCGACTACATCGAGAACCTTCTCCTCCCCGCTCACGACCTGCGCCTGCAGCAACATTCGGGATTCGGTGACAAAATTGCCGTCGAGGATGGCGCCGATGGCTTCGAGCATCGCGCCCATGGACAGATCCGTCAGGAATCCAAGGCGTCCCTGGTTGATGCCGACCAGTGCCACGTCGTAGGGCGCAAAGGTGCGCGCGATGTTTAGCATGGTGCCGTCTCCGCCGATGACGATGGCAAGGTCCGCGGCACGGCCCGCCTCTTCAAGGGGCACCACGGCGTACTCGCTCTTGCCGACGTGCGCGGCGGTGAGCGGATCGAGCAGCACCTTGATGTCGCGCTTGCTCAGGAATTCTGCGAGCTTGAGCAAAGGCGGAGCGATTTCCGGGCTCTTGTATTTGCCGATTAGCGCGACAGTATTGAAGGCGTTGGACATGGCTTGAATTAAAACACATTTCCCCCGCTGCCGCCGTCCGTCGAGGATCTCTGGCACGGCGGCTGTCGGCAGGGTGCAAAGGTTTGTAGAATGGATGCATGTCATCCAACGAACCCGTGATCAACGAGCGCGCCCAGATCCTGCTGAAGATGCTGGTCGAGCGGTACATTGCCGACGGGCAGCCGGTCGGATCGCGCGCGCTCGCGCGTTTCTCCGGGCTCGACCTGAGTCCTGCAAGCATCCGCAACATCATGGCGGACCTGGAAGAATCCGGTCTCATCGCCAGCCCGCATACGTCCGCAGGACGGATTCCGACGCCACGCGGCTATCGTTTCTTCGTCGACACGCTGCTTAAGGTCCGCCCCCTCGACCAGATAGAGATCAGTCAGCTGGAGGACCAGTTGCAACCGAACAATTCCCAGCAGTTGGTGACTCAGGCTTCGCACCTGCTTTCGGACCTCACCCGCTTTGCGGGTGTGGTCATGACGCCAAAGAAGCGCGCCAGCGCGGCCTTCCGCCACCTCGAGTTCCTCGGACTGTCCGAAAAGCGCATCCTGCTGATCATCGTTGCGCCCGATGGCGACGTGCAGAACCGCATCATTCTGACGGACAAGGCGTACAAGGCATCCGAACTGACCGAGGCCGGCAATTTCCTCAACCAGAACTACGCGGGGCTGACGTTCGACGACATCAAGTTGCGCGTACGGGACGAATTGCAGCAGCTGAGGGAGGACATGACCCATCTGATGACCCGGGCGCTCGATGCCGGCACGGAAGTCATGACCCGCAACTCCGAAGACTATGTGCTTTCGGGAGGACACAACCTGCTGCACGTGCAGGATCTGTCGTCGAACATGACCAGCCTGCGCAAGCTGTTTGACATGTTCGAGCAGAAGACGAGCTTGCTGCAACTGCTCGACGTCAGCAGCCGGGCGCAGGGCGTGCAGATTTTCATAGGCGGCGAATCGGGACTGGTGCCGCTCGATGAGTGCAGCGTGGTAACCGCGCCCTACGAAGTGGACGGACAGGTGGTGGGAACCGTGGGCGTCATAGGCCCGACCCGCATGGCCTACGAGCGGGTGATTCCCATCGTGGACATTACCGCAAAACTGCTGTCCAGCGCCTTGTCGCAGCACTGGACAGATGCGTGAGGAATTTCAGCTAACGCCCTGGCGCATCGCGGCAAGGGCCTGAGAGGCGGAACGATCCTCATCCGGGCTTTTGCCTTTCCTCATCGCTCACTCCTTACCCCTGACGCCACTGTCTTTACATGCCTTATCTGCCTGAACCGGAATACCAGCACGACTCCATAGCCAGGACCGGCATTCTTCTGGTCAATCTTGGTACGCCGTCCGCGCCTTCAGTGAGGGCGGTCAGGACCTATCTCAAGGAATTCCTGTCCGACCCGCGCGTGGTGGAGATTCCGCGCCTGCCGTGGTGGCTGATTCTCAACCTTTTCATCCTGACCACCCGGCCCAAACAGTCAGCGAAGAAGTACGCCAAGATCTGGTCGAAGGAAGGTTCTCCACTGGCAGTGCATACGGCGAAGCAGGCCTCATTGCTGATGGGGTATCTCGGCGAGCGGCTGAAAACCCCCCATGCTGTGGCCTGGGCAATGCGCTACGGCAATCCGTCGATAGGCAAGGCATTGCGCGGGCTGCGCGAAACGGGCTGCGATCGCATTCTGGTGCTGCCGCTGTACCCGCAGTATTCGATGAGCACGACCGCCAGCGTCTTCGACGCGGTGTTCTCCGGCATCGCCCGCCTGCGCAATGTTCCGGCGCTGCGCCTGGTCAAGCACTACCACGATCACCCCGCTTACATTGCGGCGCTGGCAAAGTCCGTCAGCGATTACTGGATAACAAACGGCCGGCCGGACAAGCTGGTCATGAGCTTCCACGGGGTGCCGAAGTTCACGCTGTCACGCGGCGATCCCTACCATTGCGAGTGCCATAAGACGGCGCGCATGCTGGGTGAAGAACTGGGGTTGAAACCGGAGCAGTACGTAGTCACGTTCCAGTCGAGATTCGGGCGCACGGAGTGGCTCAAACCCTACACGATGGACACCGTTGTAGAACTCGGAAAACGCAAGGTCGGCAGGGTGGACGTGGTCTGCCCGGGATTCGTCGCCGACTGCCTGGAAACCCTCGAGGAAATCGGCATCGAGAACAAGGCAGCCTTCCTTCAGGCCGGCGGCCGGGAATTCAACCTGATCCCCTGCCTGAATGAGCGCCACGAGTGGATCGAGGCGCTCGCCCGCATCGCCGCAGAGAACCTGCATGGCTGGGCGGCAACAGAGTTGGATTCGGCCGCGGCCATGCGGGCGGCCGAGGTCAGCCGCGTCCGCGCAACGGCACTCGGCGCGAAAAAGTAATCAGAGCAGGGTCGCGCCTTGTTTGCGGCCGTGGTCGGTGCTGCGGTCGTAATCCGCGTCCTGCTTGCGGTATTTCTCTGTCACCCGTTCGCCGGCTGCGTTGGCCACCTTGTCGAGGTCTTCGCAATTGCTGGCCGGCTTGATCGCCAGCAGCGCCTTCTCGATTTCCCCTCCGGCTTTCATTCCGTGTTCCTTGTGGCCTTCTTCGTGGCGCTTCAGGGCCTCGAGGAATTTCTGCCAGCGTGCCTTGAGGGTGGCGCCGCCCGGCTTGTCCTGCCCGCGCCATTTGGGCATGATCTGGGCGATGCCGACGGCGACCGTTATATCCTTGATCCCACAGGTCTCGCCCTCCTGGTGATGGTTGAACTTCCATTGCACATCCCAGCGGGTCTTGCCGGCATAGCGATTGCCATCAACACCCTTGGGACCGGTCTGGTCAAGTTGGGCAGCTAGCACCGTGGCCGACGAGCCATCTATATAGTAGTAACTGGTATGCACGCGGGTGACCGGTTCGGCTAAGGTCAGCGTCGGGCAAATCGCCACCGCCAGCAGTACCGCGATTCCTGTTTTTCGCATCGTTTTTTCCTCCATGCAGGGACATCCGCCCCGGCTGGCCGCCAGTATAGACGCAACGGCCAGCCCTGCATCAGTGGGACATCACCCCAAGTAAGTCCTTCCTAACATCAGCTTACGAAAGACCCTGTAGCCGGGGGTTGAATAGCCGTGTGCCGCCCCAAAATTGGGATGGGATCGAACCAGGAGGATGGAATGCGGGATCACGAAAAGATAGAGCCGCGGGCAGACCCGATGGACGATCAACCGGATGCTGCGGCGAACGACGCCGGGGCAGCCGATGGCACCCCCGGCCTGGAAGATTTGCTGAGAAAAGCCGAAACTGCCGCCCGGGAGAACCAGGAAGCCTGGCTGCGCGCCAAGGCCGACGCCGAGAATATCCGCAAGCGCGCCCAGACCGACATCGCCAACGCCCATAAGTACGCCCTGGAGGGATTTGCCTCCGAACTGGTGGGGGTGCGCGACAGCCTTGAAGCCGCCCTTGCCGCGCAGAACGCGACGCCGGAAGCCCTCAGGAGCGGTGTGGAACTCACGTTAAAGCTGCTCATCGCCGGGTTCGAAAAGTTCTCGATCAGGGAAATCAATCCGTTGGGTGAGAAGTTCGACCCCCACCGGCACCAGGGCATCAGCCTGGTTGAATCCGATGCCGAACCCAATACCGTTGTCGGCGTGCTGCAGAAAGGTTGCCTGCTGAACGACCGCGTCATCCGCCCGGCGCTGGTAAGCATCGCCAAACCCAGGGAATCCGCTTGATTTCAGCCGAATAGGCCAAATCTTCGAACGCAATAGAGCATTCACTTTTCGAGCAAAGGAAACATCATGGCAAAGATCATCGGCATTGACCTCGGTACGACGAATTCCTGCGTGGCCGTCATGGAAAACGGACAACCCAAGGTCATCGAAAATTCCGAAGGCGCGCGCACCACGCCCTCAATCGTCGCCTATATGGAAGACGGCGAAGTCCTGATGGGCGCGCCGGCCAAGCGCCAGGCGGTCACCAACCCGAAGAACACGCTGTTCGCGGTCAAGCGACTGATCGGGCGCCGCTTCACCGAGAAAGAGGTGCAGAAGGACATCGACCTGATGCCCTATAAGATCGTGCAGAACAGCAACAGCGACGCCTGGATCGAGGTGCGCGGCAAGAAGCTTTCGCCGCCAGAAGTCTCCGCGCAGGTCCTGATGAAAATGAAGAAGACCGCCGAGGACTACCTCGGCGAGCCGGTGAACGAAGCGGTTATCACCGTGCCGGCCTACTTCAACGATTCGCAGCGCCAGGCCACCAAGGACGCCGGCCGCATTGCCGGCCTCGACGTCAAGCGCATCATCAACGAGCCGACGGCGGCCGCGCTTGCCTTTGGCATGGACAAGAAGGAAGGCGACCGCAAGGTCGCGGTGTACGACTTGGGCGGTGGCACGTTCGACGTTTCCATCATCGAAATTGCCGAAGTCGACGGCGAGCACCAGTTCGAAGTGCTTTCCACCAACGGCGACACTTTCCTCGGCGGCGAAGACTTCGACCAGCGCCTGATGGACTACCTCGCCGACGAATTCAAGAAGGAACAGGGCATCGACCTGCGCAAGGACGTGCTTGCGCTGCAGCGGCTGAAGGAAGCCGCGGAGAAAGCGAAGATCGAGTTGTCCTCCAGCCAGCAGACCGAAATCAACCTGCCGTACATCACGGCGGACGCATCCGGCCCGAAGCACCTGGCGATCAAGGTCACCCGCGCCAAGTTCGAGAGCCTGGTCGAGGAACTCATCGAGCGGACCGCGGAACCCTGCCGCATCGCGATCAAGGACGCCGGCGTCAAGCTGTCCGACATCTCCGACGTGATTCTTGTGGGCGGGCAGACGCGCATGCCCAAGGTACAGGACAAGGTCAAGGAGATCTTTGACAGGGAGCCGCGCAAGGACGTCAACCCCGATGAAGCGGTTGCGATCGGCGCAGCGATCCAGGCCGGGGTGCTGCAAGGCGACGTCAAGGACGTGCTGTTGCTGGACGTAACGCCGCTGTCGCTCGGCATCGAAACGCTGGGCGGCGTGATGACCAAGCTGATCCAGAAAAACACCACGATCCCGACCAAGGCACAGCAGGTCTTCTCGACCGCCGACGACAGCCAGACCGCGGTCACCATCCACGTGCTGCAGGGTGAGCGCGAAATGTCGTCCGGGAACAAAAGTCTCGGCCAATTCAACCTTACCGATATACCGCCGGCACCGCGCGGCTTACCGCAGATCGAAGTCATGTTCGACATCGACGCCAACGGCATCCTGCACGTATCGGCGAAGGACAAGGCCACCGGCAAGGAGAACAAGATCAAGATCCAGGCGAACTCCGGCCTCAAGGAAGACGAGATCCAGCGTATGGTGAAGGACGCCGAGGTCCACGCCGACGATGACCGCAAGGCCCGCGAACTGGTCGAGGCGCGCAATCAGGCCGACGCGATGATCCACGCCGTCAAGAAAACACTCGGCGAGCACGGCGACAAGGTCTCGGCCGACGAGAAATCGAAGATCGAGGCGGCGGTCAAGGATGCCGAGGAGTCGCTCAAGAGCGGCGACAAGGATCAGATCGAAGCCAGGTCCAAGGCGCTGGCCGAAGCTTCACACAAGCTGGCGGAAAAGATGTATGCGCAGCAGCCGCAGCCGGAAGGCGCCGAACCGCAGCCCCAGGCCGAGCCGGCCGCTGCCGGTGGGACTGGGGAAGGCAATGTGGTGGACGCCGAATTTGAAGAAGTGAAAGACAAAAAGAAATCAGCCTGACTACAGGCAGCAACAAGGCGCCAGGGGTGAGCGGATTTTCCGGCTCACCCCTGGCGTCGTTTGCGATTCGCAGCGCAATCGGCGGGGAAGATCATTTGAATGGCTAAACGCGACTACTACGAAGTACTCGGGATCAACCGCGACGCTTCCGAGGACGAAATCAAAAAGGCCTACCGTAAGCTGGCCATGAAGCACCATCCGGACCGCAATCCGGATAATCCCAAATCGGAAGAGCTGTTCAAGGAGGCCAAGGAAGCCTACGAAGTGCTCTGCGAGTCCACCAGGCGGGCGGCTTACGACCAGTATGGCCATGCCGGCGTGGATCACCAGGCAGGCATGGGCGCCGGTGGAGCGGCAGGGTTTGGTACTTTTGCCGATGCCTTCGGCGACATTTTCGGCGATATTTTCGGCGGTGGCCGCCAGCGCTCGAGTGTTTATCGCGGCGCCGACCTGCGCTACAACCTCGAAATCTCGCTGGAGGAGGCCGCGCACGGCACAGAAACCCGCATACGCATTCCGACCATGCAGGAATGCGAGGCCTGCAGCGGCAGCGGCGCCAAGCCGGGGACTCAGCCCTCGACTTGCACGACCTGCGGTGGTCACGGTCAGGTGCGCATGACCCAGGGCTTCTTCTCGATCCAGCAAACCTGCCCGAAATGTCACGGTAACGGCAAGGTGGTGCAGAACCCCTGCGCGACCTGCAGCGGCGCGGGACGCGTGAAACACCAGAAGACGCTTTCGGTAAAAATCCCGGCGGGGGTCGACGAAGGCGACCGCATCCGCCTGTCCGGCGAAGGCGAAGCCGGGGTCAACAGCGGCCCGTCGGGGGATCTATATGTCGTGATCCACATCCGCGCACATGAAGTCTTCAGCCGCGAAGGCAACGACCTGCATTGCGAAATGCCGGTGAGCATCACCAAGGCGGCGCTCGGCGGGGAAATCGAAATCCCCACGCTGGACGGCTACGCCAAGATCAAGATTCCGGCCGAGACCCAATCGGGCAAAGTGTTCCGCCTGCGCGGCAAAGGCATCAAGGGCGTCAGGAGTCAGACCTTCGGCGACCTGATGTGCCATGTGGTGGTCGAGACGCCGGTGAACCTGACCGGCCGCCAGAAGGAACTGCTGCAGGAGCTGGAGGAAATCAACGAAAGCGACTCCGGAAAACACAATCCGCGGGCGAAGACCTGGATGAATCGGGTAAAGGAATTCTTCGCGGAATAGACCGCAGGATCACGGGCGAAGAAAAAGGGCCGCATCGCGGCCCTTTTTCTTTCCGAGAGTGCCGGCTACTTGCGGCGCCAGGTAGTGCCGCCGGAGCCGTCTTCAAGGAGGATACCAGCCGCCAACAGCTGGTCGCGGATGCGGTCGGACTCGGCAAAATTCTTCGCTTTTCGAGCTGCGTTCCGCTCAAGTATTAGTTGGTCGACGTTGGCCTCAGAATAGTTATTCGACACATTCTGCACCTGCCCGTCCAAGTTCAATTGCCCTGTTTTTGCTTGCAGAAAACTTGCCGGTTCACGCTGCAGCAACCCGAGGAGGCCTGCCAGCGACTTGAGTAGTCCTGCCGCTTCGGCTGACTTGCCGCGATTGATTTCGTTGGCCAGGTCGAACAACACGGCGACCGCTTCCGGGGTATTGAAGTCGTCGTTCATCGCCTCGCGGAAACGCGCCGCATAAAGATCGTTCCAGTCGATTTCCGCCGCTTCCGCCCGCACACCCTTGAGCGCGGTGTAAAGCCGGGTCAGCGCGGCGCGCGCATCGTCGAGATGCTGATCCGAATAGTTCAGCTGGCTGCGGTACTGGGCGCGCACGATGAAGAAGCGCACCACTTCAGGATCGTATTTCGTCAGCACTTCGCGCACGGTGAAGAAGTTGCCGAGCGACTTCGACATTTTCTCGTTGTCCACACGCACGAAGCCGTTGTGCATCCAGTAGTTCACGAACACGTGATCGTGCGCGCCCTCGGACTGCGCGATCTCGTTTTCGTGGTGCGGAAACTGCAGGTCCTGGCCGCCGCCGTGGATGTCGAAGTGCTCGCCCAGGTAGCGCTCGCTCATAGCCGAACACTCAATGTGCCAGCCGGGGCGTCCCCTGCCCCACGGGGAATCCCAGGCCGGCTCGCCGGGCTTGGCCGATTTCCACAATACGAAGTCGAGGGGCTCGCGCTTGCTGGCGTCGACGTCGACGCGCTCGCCGGCGCGCAGTTCGTCCAGCGATTTGCCCGACAGCTTGCCGTAGCCGTCGAAGTTGTGAACCGAGTAATAGACGTCGCCGTTGGTGGCCTGGTAGGCAATGCCCTTTTTCACCAGGTCGCCGATGAGCACCAGCATCTGCGGAACGTTGTCCGTGGCGCGCGGTTCGATGTCCGGCTTTTGCACGCCGAGGGCCGCGGCATCCTCGTCCATGGCGTGGATGAAACGCCCGGTGAGTGCGTCGATCGGCTCTTTGTTCTCGGCAGCACGGCGGATGATCTTGTCGTCGATATCGGTAATGTTGCGGACATAGGTGACGTTAAATCCGCTGGCGGCCAGCCAGCGCTTCACCACGTCGAATACCACCATGACGCGGGCGTGGCCGAGGTGGCAGTAGTCGTAAACCGTCATTCCGCACACGTACATCCCCACCTTTCGGGGGGAAATCGGGGTAAAAGTCTCTTTGGTGCGGGACAGCGAATTATGGATTTTCAGCATTGGGTTCCGGGGCCGGGCATGGGAGCGCGCGCATGTCCGGAGCACATCGCGCCTGCAGTCACTTCCCGATTGTGGAGCAGGGGGTGCTGCTGGTAGAATCTGCTATTGTTTACAATAACCTACCGTTTCTTATTGAGGCGAAGTTTAACACAATGATCCGATTCCCCCTTGCAACGAGATGTCTGGTCGCGCGCGGATACACAGCGCTGATGATACTGGCGCTGCTATCCGGAGCCGTTGCGGCCGCCGACTATGACGATGCCAGCCGATTGTTCAAGCAAGGCAATTACGCGGCTGCACTGGAGAAGATCGATGCGGCGGTCGCCGCCAATCCCCGCGACGCGCGCTCGCGCTTCCTCAAGGGGCTGATCCTTACCGAGCAGAACAAGCCGACGGAAGCGATCGGCATTTTCACTTCGCTGTCCGAGGACTATCCGGAACTGCCGGAGCCCTACAACAATCTTGCCGTGCTGTATGCCTCGCAAGGTCAGTACGACAAGGCGCGCAAGGCGCTGGAGATGGCGATCCGCACGCATCCGAGTTATGCAGTCGCGCACGAGAACCTCGGCGACGTGTACGCAAAAATGGCAAGCGAAGCCTACGACAAGGCCCTCCAGCTAGATCGTAGCAACGCGGCGGCCCAGACCAAGCTGGCCATGATCAAGGACCTGTTCTCAAGCAGCGTCGTGCCGGGCAAGGCCAGCGTGGCCCAAGCCGAGCGCGTTGAGCCGGCGGCACCGGCACCCGCCAAGCCATCGCCGCAGCAGGCTAAGGGCGCGGTGACGAAACCACCGGTGGCACCCCAGCCTCCCAGTCCCGGCAAGGCTGAAAGCGATGCGGTCATTGCTGCGGTAGAGGGCTGGGCCAGGGCCTGGTCCAGCAAGGATGCCGAGGGTTATCTCTCCTACTACGCGCCAAACTTCCAGGTTCCCGGCGGCGAAGCGCGTTCGGCGTGGGAAACGACACGGCGCGACCGCATTATCAAGCCGAAGAAAATCCAGGTGGCGGTCAGTTCCCCCAAGGTTACCTTCGATGCAAGCGGCAGGGCGATGGTGAAGTTCCGGCAGGGTTATAAATCCGACACCCTCGATACCTCCGGAGCCAAGACGCTGACGCTGGTCAAAAACAACGACCGCTGGCAGATCCTGCAGGAGAAAATGAACTAGTGGGCGCGTGTACACGCCGATTCCAGGCTGGGTCGAGGCAGTCGCTGGCCCAGGCCGTGGTAGCGATCATCGTATCGGGCGCTTCGTACGCCTGGAGCATGGGCCTTACCCCCCCGCCTCCCGCGCGTCTTCTCGCTGCGCCCGAGGCCATGCTGGTCGGAGCGCTGCTGGACATCCGCGATCACAAATTTTCCTCCGCCCTGAAGCAGATCGACAACGCGCTCGCCGCCAATCCGAACTTCCGGCTCGCACAACTGGTCAGGGGCGACCTGCTGCTGGCGCGCTCGCGTCCGATCAGCAACATAGGCAATGCGGCGGACGCCCCGGCCGAAACAATGGATGGCCTGCGCCAGGAAGCCCGCGCGCGCCTCGCCCGTTACCGGATCGAACCGCCGGCCGAACTGCTCCCGCGCTATCTGCTGCAGTTGCCGGAGAAACAGAAATACGCGCTGGTGCTCGATTCGTCGAAGTCGACCCTATTCGTGTTCGAGAATGCCAGCGGGACACCTCGCTATATCGCGGACTATTACGTCACCATCGGCAAGAACGGGTTCGAGAAGCTGCGAGAGGGTGACAAGCGCACGCCACTCGGCGTGTATCACGTCACCAGCAAGCTGCCGCAGACCAAGCTCACAGATTTCTACGGCAGCGGCGCATTCCCGATCAACTACCCCAACGAATGGGACATGATGCGCGGCCGCGATGGCTACGGCATCTGGCTCCATGGCACGCCGCGCGACACCTACAGCCGGCCGCCGCGCGCCAGCGACGGCTGCATCGTGCTCAACAACGACGACCTGAGGACCCTCGAGCGCAAACTACAACTCGGCTCGACGCCCGTCGTGATCACCGATACTGTCGAATGGTCGAAACCGGATGAGATCGAGGCCCTGAAAACCGATCTGACGTCCGCCATCGAGCGCTGGCGCCGCGACTGGGAGGGCCGCAATACCGATGTCTACCTGCGGCACTACGCGAAGTCGTTTGCCGCGGGCGGCGCTAACCTGGCGCAATGGTCGGCGCAGAAGCGCCAGGTGAATGGCTCCAAGACCTGGATCAAAGTGCAGCTATCCGGCATGTCCCTGCTGCTCTATCCGGGCAATCAGGAACTTGCGGTCGCCACCTTCGAACAGGACTACTCCAGCAGCAATTTGTCCAACCGCATGATGAAGCGCCAGTACTGGCTGAAGGAAGACGGCAAGTGGCGCATCGTCTATGAAGGGGCGGCATAACTTCAGTGCTGGGTGCTGAGCGCTGAGTGCTGATTAGAAAATTCAAGCCTTGAGGAAAATCCGATGAAGAAGCTATTGGGCATCGCATTTGCCCTGTTGTTGAGTACCGGCGCGTTAGCAGCCAACCCGCAGGTCGAGATCAAAACGAACCTCGGCTCGATCGTAGTAGAGTTGTTTCCGGACAAAGCGCCGAAAAGCGTGGACAACTTTCTGCAGTACGTCAAAAACGGTTTCTACAAGGATACGGTCTTCCACCGCGTCATCCCCGGCTTCATGGCCCAGGGTGGAGGATTCACCCGGTCCTTCGAGCAGAAGCCGACCCGCGAGCCCATCGACATCGAATCGGCGAACGGCCTGAAGAACGACAAGGGCACGGTGGCCATGGCGCGCACGCGCAACCCGAATTCGGCGACCGCCCAGTTCTTCATCAACGTCGCCGACAACGATTTCCTGAACTACAGTGCACCGACCGTACAGGGATACGGTTACGCCGTGTTTGGCAAAGTGGTCAAGGGCATGGGCACCGTGGACAAGATGATCACGATGCCGACAGGCCGAGGCGGTCCGTTCCCGACCGACGTGCCCAGGAAAGAAATCGTGATCGAAGAAATCAAATTGCTGGAGCCAAAATGAGCCGCGTCAGAATGCAAACATCGCTCGGTGACTTCGTCATCGAACTCGAAGATGAAAAATCGCCGGAAACCGTAAGGAACTTCCTGCAGTACGCAGCCGACGGCTTCTATGACAATACGGTGTTCCACCGGGTCATCGATGGCTTCATGATCCAGGGTGGCGGCTTCGAGCCGGGCATGAAGCAGAAGCCGACCCGCGAGACGGTCAAGAACGAAGCCGGCAACGGCCTGAAGAACGACCCCTATACCGTGGCGATGGCGCGCACGTCCGACCCGCATTCGGCGACGGCTCAGTTCTTCGTCAATGTGGGCGACAACGATTTCCTGAATTTCCGCGCCGCTACCCCGGATGCGTTCGGGTACTGCGTGTTTGGAAAGATCGCCGAAGGGCGCGACGTGGTGGACAAGATCAAGAAGGTCAAGACAGGCAGCCGGGGCTTCCATCAGGATGTTCCCGCCGAGGAAGTGGTAATCAAGAAGGCAGAATTGGTGTGACCCGGATTGGGGATTGAGGATTGAGTAGTTCCAGCGTGTCCCATTCCCCAATCCTCAATCCCCAATCCAGGGTGCCCCATACGCTTTTCATTTCCGACCTGCACTTGTCGCCGGAAACGCCGGCGGCCAATGACAGCCTGCTGAATTTTCTCGAAGGGACCGCGCCATCCGCCGATGCGCTTTACGTGCTCGGCGATCTGTTCGAGTACTGGATCGGTGACGACGGCCTTGAACATCCATTTGCCCGTTCGATAGCCGCTGCATTCCGCAAACTGTCCGATGGGGGCGTCCCGGTCTATTTCATGCACGGCAACCGCGATTTTCTCGTCGGCGAACGATTCGCCCACGAAAGCGGCATGACAGTCCTTGCGGAGCCGACGCTCGTGGATCTTTACGGACAGCCGACACTGCTGATGCACGGCGACACGCTGTGCAGCGACGATGTCGGATACCAGAAATTCCGCGCCATGGTGCGAAATCCGGCCTGGCAGCAGGCATTCCTCGCAAAGCCGCTGGCAGAGCGCATCAGCATGGCACGGGAAGTACGCGGAAAAAGCGAGCAGGCCAAGCAGGTGAAGGACATGGCCATCATGGATGTGACGCCGGGGACGGTGGAAGAGGCCTTACGCAGGCATGGCTATCCGCGCCTGATCCACGGCCATACTCACCGGCCGGCGCGGCACGAACATGTCGTGGATGGAAAATCCTGCGAACGCTGGGTCCTCGCGGATTGGTACGACCATGGGTCGTATCTGGTGTGTGACACCGGCGGTTGCCGGCCGCATCCGCTGAACTAGATTTCTGGAGTTCTAGATTTTTGCAAGACCGCGAGCCAGGTCGGCCTTCAGATCCGACACCGCCTCCAGGCCGACCGCCACTCTCAGCAATCCCTCCTTGATGCCCGCCGCGGCACGCGCTTCCGGCGCAATACGCCCGTGGGTCGTGCTCGCGGGATGCGTGATCGTGGTCTTGGTGTCGCCCAGGTTTGCCGTAATCGATATCAACTGCGTGCCGTCCACCACCCGCCATGCCTGATCGCGCGCGCCTTTGACGTCAAAGGAAACGATACCACCGCCGGTCTTTTGCTGACGCATAGCCAGCGCATGCTGGGGATGCGAGACCAGTCCGGGGAAATAGACGCGCTCTACTTTCGGATGCTGCTCGAGCCACTGCGCAAGTTCGAGCGCGGACTTCGAGTGCGCGTGCATGCGCAGGATCAGTGTTTCCAGGCCCTTGAGGATTACCCAGGCATTGAACGGCGACAGTGTCGGTCCGGCGCTTCGCAGGAAGCCGGTCATCTTGTCGAGGATGACTTCACGCTTGCCGAGTACAGCCCCGCCCAGCACCCGCCCCTGTCCATCGAGATATTTCGTCGCCGAGTGAATGATGATGTCGGCGCCGAATTCCAGGGGGCGCTGCAGCGCCGGGCTGCAGAAACAATTGTCCACCGCCAGCAGCGCCCCACTGCGATGCGCGACTTCGGCCAGCGCCGCCAGATCGGAAACTTCAGTGAGCGGGTTCGATGGCGTTTCCAGAAACAGCAGCTTCGTGTTCGGCCGCACCGCCTTTTCCCAGGCACTCACGTCGGTCGCCGACACGAATGTGGTTTCAATGCCGAAGCGTGACAGCAGACCGCTGAAAAGTTGAACCGTCGCGCCGAAGATACTGCGCGAAGCGACGATATGGTCGCCGGCATTCAACAAGGCCATGACACAGCCGAGGATGGCCGACATCCCCGAAGCCGTGGCCACGCAACACTCCGCCCCTTCGAGCGCGGCGAGGCGTTCCTGCATCGCGCTCACCGTCGGATTGGTATAGCGCGAATAAACCATCCCCGCATCTTCGCCGGAGAAACGCGCTGCGGCTTCGGCCGCATTCTTGAATACGAAACTCGATGTAAGATACATCGCTTCGGAATGCTCGTTGAACTGGCTGCGGTGTATGCCCGTGCGCACCGCCAGAGTGTCCAGTTCCAGTTCGTCCCAACGCATGATGGTTCCTGCCTCCCCCGTTTCAGCCGTCGCCGCGCGGCCGTATTCGATCAAGACCTGTTTAATCAGATCTGTTCAATGCAATTTTGGTCGCCAATCAACCTTGGACGAGAAATAAAAAACCCGCTTGAGCTGTTGCCAAGCGGGTTCGGATTTCCGACACGCTTTAGCAGCATTTATTACGCGCCCGCAAGCTGTTCTCAAATCGGCGCGAAGTGCATAAGCTACGCCCGG